>JAFMCG010000084.1 GCA_017857895.1 Burkholderiaceae bacterium
TTGCATCCGTTGGCGATTTAAATGGCGCCCCCTATCGGGGCGCCATTTTTTTTCGGTATGCTGTATTTACCCATTACAAATTTTGAGATATCTGCATGAGTGACGTCAATTTTTCTTCTTCGCAGTCAAAATCGAGGTTAATCAGCCCATTCAACTTAGCCTGCCCAATTGCGCTTGCCCCTATGGCTGGTGCTGCTGGTGGCGCCTTGGCTGCGGCTTGCGCGCAGGCTGGTGCGCTGGGCTTGGTGGGTGGCGGCTACGGTGACTTGGATTGGGTGCAAACGGAATACAACAAAGCGTTTGAGTCGTGTGAACCCGAAGCACACTCACGGCTTGGTATCGGCTTCATCACTTGGCGTTTGCAGCAGGAAGCCAGCGCTTTGGATTGGGTGCTCGATCAAGCCCAGCGGCCTGCGGCCGTGATGTTCTCATTTGGCGATTCGCGGGCCTTTGCCGCGAAAGTACGGGCAGCACATATTCCGCTGATTTGTCAGGTACAAAGGCTCGATCAGCTGCCCATGGCCATCGAAGCCGGCGCCACGGTGATTGTGGCGCAAGGCGGGGAAGCCGGTGGCCACGGCATGAACAGTCAGATGGCACGCGGGACCTTTACTTTGGTGCCTGAGGTGGCAGACTGGCTCGTCAAACATTCACCAGAGACGCTACTTTTGGCAGCAGGCGGGGTTGCCGACGGTCGCGGGTTGGCGGCAGCCCAACTGCTCGGTGCTGATGGCGCGGTGATTGGATCGCGATTGTGGGTCACCAAAGAATGCCTGGCGCCAAATTCGGCAAAAGCACAGTCCGTGTCGGCACATGGCGACCAAACGGCCCGCAGCAGTGTGTTTGATGTACTCAGAAGCCTGGATTGGCCACACCCCTATGACTTTAGGGCGTTGCGCAATGAAATCCATCGTCAATGGGAGCACCAAGTCGCTGAGCTAAAGCACTACCCCGATCACGCCCGGCAAGATTATGTCGAAGGGTTGGCCCAAGAAGACTACACCCGAGCCCACGTGACAGTGGGCGAAGCCACCGGCTTAATACACGACATACCGAGTGCTGCCGATTGCATCCGGCAAATCGCCACAGAAAGTGACAGACTACTGAAAGGGCAACACACGCCTCATGGATAAAACCGCTGTTAAGAACGCTCAAGGACATAAGCCAGTAAGCGATGCGACAGCGCCTTGGCATGGCTTTTCTGTCGCGCAAGTCCATGAGTCCCTTGGTAGCACCGATCGTGGCTTGTCGACCGAACAGGCGAATCAACAACGGACCATTTTTGGAGAGAACGCCTACGCCGTTGAAAAAAGCGACGGGTGGTTCAAACGCTTATTGGCACAAATCCACAACCTACTGATTTACGTGCTACTAGCGGCTGGCGCCATCACCATCATCATTGGTCATTATCTGGATGCGGGAGTGATTTTGGCGGTGGTAGTGCTCAATGTGACCATTGGTTTGTATCAAGAGGGCAAAGCCGAAAAGTCATTACAAGCCATCAAAAAACTGCTCGCCCCCAAAACCCAGGTTTGGCGTGACGGTAAATTGCAGACGCTACCGGCCGATGTTTTGGTGCCAGGTGACGTGTTGCAAGTCGCCTCTGGCGATCACTTGCCGGCTGACGTTCGTTGGCTCGATGTGGCGAACTTAAATGTTGATGAGTCTGCGTTAACGGGTGAATCAGTGCCGGTCATTAAAACCACCGAACCGGTTCAAGTGGATGTCTCGCTAGGCGACCGGTTCAGCATGGGATATGCCGGAACGTTGGTGACACAGGGCCAAGGGCGTGCGGTGGTAGTGGGTACCGGCATGCATACTGAGATGGGGCGTATTGGTCGCATGATTGAATCAGTCACGCAGACACAAACACCTTTTATTCAGAACATGGAACAGTTCTCGCGTTGGCTCACGCTGACGATATTGATAGCAGCCGTGTTTTTGTTTGCCTACGGCTATTGGTGGATACAACTAGGCGGCGTGGAGATCTTCATGGCTGTGGTGGGTTTGGCGGTTGCCGCCATCCCCGAAGGGTTACCAGCTATTTTGACGATCACCATGGCCATTGGCGTGCAGCGTATGGCCAAGCGTCAAGCGGTGGTGCGCCGGTTGCCCGCTGTTGAAACGCTGGGTGCTGTCACGGTTATTTGTTCCGATAAAACTGGCACCCTCACCCGCAATGAAATGACCGTCCAAGGAGTGTGTCTGGCCGGTGAAACCCTAACTGTTGAGGGTGTGGGCTATGAGCCTACTGGTGCAGTGCTCGACCCCTCAAAACAAGCCCTCAAGCCACTGGCAGCACTAACCACCAAGGTCACATTCTCTTCAGTGGCGTTGTTACCGATTGAATGGTTGGTGCTTATCAGTGTGTTGTGTAATGACGCGTCAGTTGAATGCGGCTCGGACGCTGAATGGACGGTCAGTGGTGACCCGACTGAGGCGGCGCTACTTACATTAGCCATGAAGTTGGGTTTAAAAACCGAACCGTGGCAGCAACAGTTAGCACGGGTGGCTTGCGTGCCGTTTGAATCTGACCATCGCTTTATGGCCACAGCTCACAATAATCCAACAAAAGAACGAGCGGGTGATCAGTTTCTTTTGGTTAAAGGCGCCCCAGAAAAGCTACTCGACTTGGCCGATGATCAATTGACACAAGCGGGTTTACGCGAGCCACTTGACCGTGACTATTGGCTCCAAATGATTGAAGCGCAGGCGCAAATGGGACGCCGCGTACTGGCCTTCGCCATCAAAACAGATCTAAATGGGTTGAATCAGATCAATATCGGTGCTCAGGTTAATGCGCTGACCTTTATCGGCTTGGCTGGGATTGTTGACCCACCCCGACAAGAGGCGATTGAGTCGGTCGCGCTCTGCCAAGAAGCGGGCATTCGCGTGAAAATGATCACTGGGGATCACGCCGGCACGGCCATGGCCATTGCCAAAGCGTTGGGTTTGGCGTGCGACGGGCAAAAAGCCCTGATTGGCTTGGATATCGAGACCCTGTCAGCGCAAGAATTAGAAAGCGCTGTTCAAAGGATTGATGTCTTTGCGCGGGCCAGTCCTGAGCACAAGATTAGGCTGGTTCGTGCGTTACAAACCAATGGTGAGGTGGTTGCCATGACTGGTGACGGTGTCAATGACGCGCCAGCTTTAAAGCAGGCCGACATTGGCATTGCCATGGGTAAGAAAGGCACTGAGGCGGCCAAACAAGCCGCTGAAATCGTCTTGGCTGATGATAACTTTGCGTCAATTGTTAAGGCGGTCAAAGAAGGGCGAACGGTTTACGACAATCTTAAAAAATCAATTGCATTCTTATTGCCCATCAACGGTGGGGAATCCATGGCGATCACAGTCGCTATTTTGATTGGTGTGACGCTACCCATCACGCCGCTTCAAATCCTGTGGGTCAACATGGTCAGTGCGATTGGTTTGGCCATGGTGCTGGCGTTTGAACCGGCCGAAGCCGACATCATGTCGCGCAAACCCCGCGACCGAGACACCCCATTGCTCTCACCATTTTTGATTTGGCGCATCGTTTTTGTGTCGCTACTTTTCTTGATGGGAATCTTTGGGGTGTTTCATTGGACGCTTGGCCAAGGCGGCTCGGTCGAGACAGCGCGAACCATGGCCGTCAATGCCTTGGTCAGCATGGAGGTTTTTTACTTGTTTAGTGTACGTTCCCTCAAGTCGCGCGCCTTCACTTGGCAAGGTGTCAAAGGCACGCCGCGCGTGTTGATGGCAGTCGGCCTGGTGATGGTGCTTCAACTTGGCTTTACTTATCTGCCACCCATGCAACAGCTCTTTGCCACGCACGGACTCTCTTTCGTTGAATTGCTGATCGTCGCTGGGGTTGGCGTGTCTGTATTGATGGTGCTTGAGTTAGAGAAGCTGGTCTTACGCTGGCGACACATTAAGACATAAGACAGTGGTCTCTCTAACTGCCATTTTTCCAAACTTTCTTTAATCCTAGGGAAGCCCCTTAAAAAGCAATAACTTTATTGCTCTGCAGCATAAAAAAACCTTTGCGATAAACGACAGCTATCATAGACTAACCAAGTCTTTTTATAACGGCATGGCTCACTAGAATACTTTCGCCCTCTGGCTAACCCAATTTTGAAAGTCATGGCTGGTTTAAACAAAGCGACGCACCCTGACAGTGGTCAGCGTGTCTAGTGTTTTAAAAAAACATAACCAAGCCGATCGGCTTAGGAGATAAGAATGAAAAAGAAAGCACTCACCCTTGCACTCGCTACCCTGGGCGCCCTTGGTGCCGTTACCTCTTTTGGGGTGCATGCTGAGTTCCCAGAGCGCCCCTTAAACCTAATCGTACCGTTTAATGCCGGCGGCGGAACCGATATTCTGATCCGCGGATTTGCACCTGAATTTTCCAAAGCGCTAAAAGGCAATGTCTTTGTTTCTAATATGGCTGGTGGCTCAGGCACGGTTGCCGCCTCTGCCTTGGCGCAGCAAAAGCCTGATGGCTATCAATTGGGTTATTGGTCGGTAACGGTTGCCACAGTGCAACCACAAATTAAAAATGTGCCTTATAACGCCGACAGTTGGACCCCAATTTGTGCAGTAGCGGCATCGCCAGCGATGTTTTTTGTGAAAGACGACAGCCCTTTTAAAACACTCAAAGACGTCGAAACAACGGTCAAAGCTGCCCCTGGTAAATACGTCTATGGTTCTTCAGGTCCTGGCGCATTGACGCACTTGGCCATGGTGGCCGCTTTTTCAGGGATGGGTGCCATCAAAGACGTCAAACACTTACCCTTCCAGGGTTCGGGACCCGCCATGCAAGCCATGGCCGCAGGAACCATCCAGTTTTTTGGTGATACGGAAACATTGATGAGTCGCGGTGGCCTAAAGGCGCTGGGTGTCTTTAACAACAAACGGTTAGAAAACATGCCAGATGTACCGACCATGACCGAACTTGGCGTACCAAAGCCACTCAACGAGCTGTACCTATGGGGTGGTTTATTTGCACCAGCCAAACTCGACAAAGCCATTCAAGAAAAGTTATCCGTGGCGTGTAAAGCTGCCACACAGTCAGACAGCTTTAAGTCCTTTGCAGAAAAAACAGGAACGGTTATTCGGTACATGGATTTTGTTGAGTTTGAACAGTTCTATCGCGCCGAGTACGAGTCCAACATCAGTTTGATCAAGGCGGCTGGCTTGAAGTGATGCGTTGCAAACCCAGCAATAGTAACAATGGCAACAGCGGTCGCAACGGCAAGAACCTCAATCTCATTGAGTCGATAGCCTGTGCTGACTGAGAAATCGATTGGCGCCATTGCGCTATTGCTCACCCCCCTCGCGCTGCTTTTTTCAACGATTGGCCTGGAATTTGCAGACTTAGGGGGGGCCTTCAGCCCAGTCTTTTTCCCACGCATCATTTTGTGGCTTTGGGTCGGATTGGCTGGTTTAAACCTGATCTCGACAGTCTGGTCTAGAGCGCCAACAGAAGCCAGGCCGTTAGCACGTGTGGGGCTATTAGCCCTGCTATTACCGGTCTACGCACTGAGTATCATGCCAGCGGGCTTCTTTCTGGCCTCGCTGGTATTTTGTTTGGTGACGTTGCGGTTACTGGGCTGGACCAAGCCCGTCTCGCTAATCGCCTTTTCTGTGGGATTGCCCGCAACGTTGGTCATCCTTTTTAACCACTGGCTCTCGCTACCCCTACCCACATCACCCATCACTTACCTCTTCTGACGCAAAAACTGTGATTGAAACCATTGACCAATCGCTTGAACTGATCCTGACTTTTGAGGGGATCTTGGTGTTGCTACTGGGCACGACTTTGGGCATTGTTCTGGGGGCATTACCAGGCATCGGTTCCACCGTCGCTGTGGCCATGGTGTTGCCCTTCACGCTGACGATGAGCCAAGCCCCTGCCGTGCTAACCCTGTTGGCGGTCTATGCCGGCTCGGTTTATGGCGGGTCCATCTCAGCTATTTTGATCAATACCCCTGGAACACCTCAGTCTGCAGCCACCTGTTTTGACGGCTACCCGATGGCCAAACGCGGCGAGGCAGGGCTGGCGCTCGGCTGGTCAACTGTTGCGTCTGTTATTGGTGGCACGGTCTCAGCAGTGATGCTGATATTTACCGCACCACAATTGGCCGCCCTCGCGCTGAACTTTGGTCCCATTGAGGTTTTTGCCCTGATTCTTCTTGGCATGACATGCATTGTGTCAGTGTCCGAAGGCACCGTGGTCAAAGGCTTGATGATGGGCATGGTGGGTGTCTTTTTATCGTGTGTGGGTGGAGACCCGATTACTGGTGAAGTGCGCTTTACGTTTGGTGATTACCGATTAATCGCTGGCTTTAATTTGTTGGCAGTGGTGATTGGTGTTTTTGCACTGTCAGAGGTCTTGACCCGTGCGGCGGCCAAACTCGATAGCAGTGCTCAAATGTTTGACTTTAAAGGTATTGTTTTGCCTAAGCTTTCAGACTGGCGAGGCAGATTAACAGGCCTCTCTAAGTCGGTGGCCATTGGCTGTGGCATCGGCATCTTGCCTGGTACAGGCGCAGCAACAGCGGCTTTTATTTCTTACGCCGAAGCGCGACGCTCATCACCAAGAAAAGAGGGGTTTGGTAAAGGCGAGCCCGATGGCATCATCGCTTCCGAATCTGCCAACAATGCTGTCACTGGTGGCGCATTGGTTCCGACACTGGCGCTTGGCATCCCAGGCGATGCCGTCACCGCAGTGATGTTGGCCACCTTAACCGTTCACGGCATTACGCCTGGCATCCGTTTGATGGAAGAAAACCCAGTGATTATCGGCGCCATTTTTTTGGGCTTTTTGGTTATCAACCTTTTGTTATTGCCCTTAGGGGCTTTGGTCAGTCGTGGTGCTGCCCCGTTGTTGCGAATGCCCGAGGCGTTCATGTTGGTGACAATCGTTGTCCTGTGTACGATTGGCGTGTATTTTGTCAACGGCAACCCCTTTGATATTTTGGTGGCTGCCTTGGCCGGCATCGTTGGATTTCTTCTGCGTCGACAGGGCTTCCCGATGGCGCCATTGGTGATTGGCATGGTGCTCGGTCCGACTTTGGAGATCAGTTTGCGACAAGGACTCATCCTGACAGATGGTCGGTTTAGTGCTTTTTTTGTGGGCCATCCAATTGCGGTTGTTTTGGTGTCTGTGGCAGCGTTTGCGTTGCTCTGGAAACCACTACGCTATTTGTGGCGTCAAAGCCGGGTGCAGTAACTGAGTGCGTTGACACTGGCTGCGAGTGGATTTTAGTGCCACGGCTATTGAACTGCACTACACTCAGGTCATGCAAACAGTAAACAACCAAGCCAAAGACGACGACGCCAAAGGTCCTGAGGTCGTGGTCTATTTTGACGGTAGTTGCCCCATGTGCTCGAAAGAAATTCAGTACTACCGGGGCTTGGACAAACACGCTCGCATCCTCTGGGAAGATGTCGCTGGAGAAAACCCAAGCTGCCCAATTGGCTACGATCAAGCCACACTGATGGCCCGCTTTCACGTCAAAGAAATCGCCAGCGGTCAGGTTTTCGACGGAGCAGCGGGATTTGCGCGGGTCTGGCTTGCCTTGCCAGCACCCTGGCGCGGCTTGGGCAAGATCGCCACCTTTAAGCCCGTCACTTGGGTCATGGAGATGGGTTATCGCTTAACGCTTAAGGTACGTCCATTAATTGCCCACCGTTTTTTTGGGGCACGCTAATAGCGATCGCCAAACATTTCAAGCTTCTTTCACTTGACTGTCATTTTTTCAGTTGACAATTCACAGCTCGACTTGACCGTTTTGGGTAGAACGATGCTGAGACTAAACAAACAATTGGTTACTGGCATTTCGAGTGCTTTGCTGACCATCACGCTTAACAGTGCAGGGCTCGTCAACAACGCCCACGCCCAATCTTCGGTGACTCTTTGTGGTGTGGTGGATCTTGGTTTCGCTTATCAGCGCAATAAAGCTGGCACCTCGCCTGATGTGTTCACCCACCCAAACACCATTTACAGTCAGTTTGGCATAACCTCTGGTCAGGAAGCGGCATCGCGTAGGGGTTTAAAGGGCGTCGAGGATCTGGGTCGTGGTCTAAAAGCCGTTTTGTGCTTGAAAGCGGCATCGATGCAACCAATGGATCCTCAGCGGGTTTTACTCGTCAGTCAACCTTCGGCTTGGTTCAAAACGGCATAGGTTCGATGGATGTGGGTCGCCGCTTAAGCCCAGGCTCCATTGCTTTTGTTGGCATTGATCCGTTTAACACCAATTTCAGCCAGGCCTCACTCGACAGCTCAATGGGGGCGACCAATATTCGATACTCAAACATGTTGGCCCTTGCAACAGAAGATTTCAACGGCTTTCAGTTCATGGCAGGCTATTCCTTCGAAACTGGTCTTAAAGCGGCAGATTCACCCGTTCAAGCGGGAGCGTTTGGCACATCAAACAAGTTTCGCGCGGTTTCCATAACGGTTCGCTATTCTTCTGGCCCCGTGTTACAGACGGCGATGTTTGACACCTACCTTTCACCATCCAGTAAAAACTCAAGCTCAATCAAACAATGGAACGTCGTTGGGGTGTATGACTTTAAGGTGGTTAAGCTGCACGCAGCTTTTGGACAAAACATTGACGGTCGAATCAGTGGCACCAATACACTCGGTAACGTCGAAACAACAGGTGGTGATGCGAACACCAGGGGCGCGGTGCTTTTTGCACCAGGTGCGCGCACCAATCAGTGGATGGTGGGCCTGAGCGCAGCAGCCGGTCCGCAAGGCAAATTATTTGCTTCCATTGAACAAATGCGGCCAGGGGGCGACTTCACCATAGGGGCCAGAACCAGCCAAACCATATCATCAGTTGGCTACTCTTACCAATTCTCTAAGCGTACTGGTGCCTATATTTACTATTCCTATATGATTGTTTACTATCACTAGTGTCCCAACGTTTTAGAAGCAAACCGTTGTAAATAATTGATTTTCATATATAAATCTACTTTTTTTGGTGTCCACGATTTGAATTCGATTTCCAACTTGAGTCATCATTTGCAGATGTTATCTGCCTGGGATGATCATGCACACTGGACAATTGGTATTCGCGCAAGTCATGGCTTATCTGCCGCTCAAAGCATTCAGTCGAATGGTTGCGGCTCGACGAGCACAACACAAAGTTCAGGATTTCAGTTGTTTGGATCAGTTCTTGGTTCTTGCCTTTGCACAGCTCACTACGCGCGAATCGCTGCGCGATATCGAGATCAATTTGCGAGCGCAACGCAAACATTTCTATCACATGGGGCTGCGCTGCAAAACGGTTTCTCGCAATACCTTGGCCAACGCAAATCGAGTCAGGCCGTGGGAAGTCTTTGCGGATTTGGCGCATCATTTGATCAGAACGGCGCGTACGCTTTACGCCAACGAACCTGCGAACTCGGAGTTGGCGTCGCTGATGGGCGCGACCGTTTATGCACTGGACTCGACGACGATCGACTTGTGTTTGAGCATCTTCAATTGGGCACCGTTTCGAACTACCAAGGCAGCGATCAAGCTTCATACTCTGATAGATCTGAAGGGATCGATTCCGAGTTTTATTCACATCAGCGATGGAAAAATGCACGATGTGAAAGTACTCGATATCCTCTGCGAGTAAGTATATATCGAGGCTGGCGCGTTTTACGTGATGGACAAAGCGTATGTCGACTTCGCGCGACTTTACACATTGCACATGGCCAAAGCGTTCTTCGTCACTCGTGCCAAGACAAACATGCAAGTCGCGATGGTGCAATCGTTTCCCGTTGCTACAAAGACTGGTTTGATAATCGACCATCATGTTCGGTAGGTTGGGGTGCTGACCGCTGCGCGGTATCCAGAGCCAATTCGACTTGTAACGTTCTTCGACCGCGAAACTGGCAATACCTTCGAGTTTCTGACAAACAATCTCACCTTGCCAGCCAACACTATTTGCGCACTGTACAAGCAGCGCTGGCAAGTCGAAATGTTCTTCAGATGGATCAAACAGCACCTTCCAATCAAAGCCTTTTATGGCAACACGGAAAATGCCGTGAAGACGCAAATATGGATCGCGATTGCGACCTACGTCTCGATTGCAATTATGAAGAAGCGATTGAATTTGAAACATTCGCTTTACGAAATCCTAAGAGTATTGGACTTAAACATGGGTTTGAAATGACGCCCATCGAAGCTTTACTCGGCAAGCCTGTTGAACCTACCGAGTTATCGGATTATCCTGTTCAACAAGAT
>JAFMCG010000085.1 GCA_017857895.1 Burkholderiaceae bacterium
CGCAGGGTTGTCTGGGCCACTAAGTTTTGGGTATGGACCGTTACGCCATTACGTACTGGGTACCCAACTGCTTGATGCCCAAGGGCGGATTTTGAAGTTTGGTGGCGAAGTCATGAAAAACGTGGCGGGCTACGACGTGTCTCGCTTGTTAACCGGCTCCATGGGCATGTTTGGTGCGATTGTACAAGTGTCTATCAAAGTCATGCCCAAGCCATTGGTCGACCAGACGCTATGTTTTGAGTGCGATGAGCAGCAAGCGCTCGCCATGTGTGAGGCTTTGAGATCGAAGACTTGGCCGGTGAAAGCCGCGGCTTGGTTGCCTGCTGATAGCGGTGAGGGTGGTCAATTGGCGCTGCGTCTTTGCGGCGCACAGTCAGCCGTTAAACAAGCTTCTGAGGTATTGGGTGGTCAAGTGATTGACGAGACAGCGGCAAACGCATGGTGGAAAGCTTTCCGGGATCAAAAGACATCTTTTTTTGCGCAACAACCCCTTTGGCGTTTGGCGGTTAAAGCCCGAACGCCAGCATTGGACATTGGGCCGACAGCTTTTGACTTGGGTGGTGAAGTGCGTTGGGTTCAAGCCCAAGCGCAACCTTCTGCCATCAGAAAAATGGCCAGTGAAGCGGGGGGGCACGCCACCTTATTTCGTTGGGATAACGTGCAGCAAACACCACCTGATGGGGTCTTTCAGCCCTTAGATCGAGCCTCTATTGCCGTGATTAAACGACTCAAAGAAGAGCTTGATCCGAAGTCTATTTTTAATGTGGGCCGCTTGGTAGCGGGTATTTAGGGAAACGATCCAAATGCAAACGAAGTTGGCAGCGTCAGTGAAAGACACCGCTTTGGGTCAAGAGGCCGATGAGATCCTCAGGCGTTGTGTGCACTGTGGCTTTTGCACCGCCACATGCCCGACCTACCAAATTTTGGGTGATGAGTTAGACAGTCCTCGGGGGCGGATCTACCTCATTAAAGAGATGCTCGAAGGCAAGCCCGTCACCAAGACGACCCAGACACATTTAGACCGTTGCCTGACCTGCCGCAATTGTGAGACCACGTGTCCCTCAGGTGTGGAGTATGGCAAGCTGATCGACATCGGTCGGCAGATGGTGGATCAACACATTGAGCGGCCTTTGGCCGAGCGCTTTAAGCGTCAAGCTTTGCGCCAAACCATGAATGCACCGTGGTTTGCATCAGCCTATCGAATGGGGCAAATGGTCAGAAAATGGTTGCCACCGACCTTACAAAAGAAGGTCGTGGCCAAACAGTCCAAAGGGCAATTGCCGGCAACGACTGCGCACCACCCGCGCCAAGTTTTGATGCTAAACGGTTGTGTTCAACCGGGCATGATGCCTAACATCGATGCGGCCACGATCCGCGTTCTGGACAAGGTTGGTATTGGTTCGCAAGTGTTGGCGAAGTCGGGTTGTTGTGGTGCGCTTAACTTTCACCTCGATGCGCAAGAGCAAGCACGCTCGCAAATGCGCACCAACATCGACGCTTGGTGGCCTTTGATTGATAGCGGGGCGATCGAGGCGATCGTCATGAACGCCTCGGGTTGCGGGGGGACGGTCAAGGAGTATGGGCATCACCTGAGGCTTGATCCGCTTTATGCAGAAAAGGCGCAAGTTGTCAGCGATCATGTCAAAGATATTGCTGAGATTTTGGCACCGATGGCCGATGTCTTACGAAAAAAAATGAATGCGGCGAATTTACCGGCGCGTACGGTGTTTCATCCACCTTGCACGCTGCAACATTGGCAGGGTTTGCGACCGGTGAGCGAAACCTTGCTGAATTCACTGGGTTTGGCGCTGCAACCTTTTGAGGAAACGCATTTGTGTTGTGGTTCAGCCGGTGCTTATTCGGTGCTGCAACCTGAGATTTCAACGGCGCTTAGAGACCGCAAGCTCGGTCATGTTAACCAAGCCAAGCCAGACGTCATTGTGTCTTCAAATATCGGTTGTATCGGCCACTTGCAGTCAGGCACCGACACGCCGGTTAAACATTGGATTGAGGTGATTGATCAGGCGCTTTGAGTGAGCGCCTGATCTGTTATGGCAACGCTGTTTAAAGCCTAGTCGACGGCTTTAACCATCTCTTCAAGGACTTTCTTGGCATCGCCAAACACCATCATGGTCTTGTCCATATAGAAGAGTTCGTTGTCGAGACCCGCATAGCCAGAGGCCATTGAACGTTTGTTGACGATAATGGTTTTGGCTTTGTAGGCCTCTAAGATAGGCATGCCAGCGATCACCGATTTTGGGTCATTCTTGGCAGCAGGGTTAACCACGTCGTTGGCACCCAAAACCAACACCACATCGGTCTGTGGAAACTCGCTGTTGATGTCGTCCATTTCAAAAACTTGATCGTAAGGCACTTCGGCTTCTGCGAGCAGCACGTTCATGTGACCGGGCATGCGTCCAGCCACGGGGTGAATGGCATACTTAACCGTTACCCCGTTTGCTGTCAGCTTTTCAGCCAATTCTTTCAAGGCGTGCTGTGCACGCGCCACAGCCAAGCCGTAGCCCGGCACGATGGTGACTGACTCAGCATTGCCCAGCAGAAATGCGGCGTCCTCTGGGCTGCCTGAGCGTACGCTACGGGCACCCTGATCAGCCGCGCTTTGGCCGTCATCAGCGGTGCCACCAAAACCACCCAAAATCACGTTAAAGAACGAACGGTTCATGGCTTTACACATGATGTAAGACAGAATCGCACCCGATGATCCCACCAGTGATCCAGCAATGATCAACATCGAGTTGTTCAGCGAGAAGCCAATACCAGCCGCAGCCCAGCCGGAATAGCTGTTGAGCATCGACACCACCACGGGCATGTCAGCCCCACCGATTGGAATAATGATCAATACGCCTAGCGTAAAGGCCAAGATCGTCATGATGATGAAGGGCGTCCAATCTTGGGTCATCATGAACCAGATACCGGCTGCGATCATCAACAACGCCAAGACCAGGTTGAGCATGTGCTGACCTGGAAACGACACGGGTGCGCCTTGGAACAACCGGAACTTGTAGCGCCCCGAAAGCTTACCGAACGCAATCACAGAGCCTGAGAAGGTGATGGCGCCCACGAAGGTACCAATAAAGAGCTCTAATCGGTTACCAAAAGGAATCGGGCCACCCGGCTCAGCGATACCGAAGGCTGAGGCTTCAGCCACAATGGCCACCGCGATGGCCACGGCTGACAAACCAATCATGCTGTGCATAAAGGCCACGAGCTCTGGCATTTTGGTCATTTCGACACGCTTGGCCATCACGGTGCCAATGGTGCCGCCGATAACCAAGCCAAACACGACCCAGGCCAACCCGACCGTTGCTGTGCCTTCACGTGCTAGGCTATAAATCAACGCACCCGTGGTCAAAATTGCCAAGGCCATGCCGGCAATGCCAAAGGCGTTGCCAAGGCGTGACGTGGTGGGGTGAGACAGGCCCTTGAGTGCCTGAATGAAACACACCGAGGCAATCAAATAAAAGAGGGTGACAAGATTCATCGAGATCATGCTGACTCCCCATCTTTTTTGGCACTTTTTTGTTTCTTCTTAAACATCTCAAGCATTCGTCGGGTCACCAAAAAACCACCAAAAACATTCACAGCCGCCAGTGCGACCGAAAAAACACCCATGCCACGGGCCAGATTGCCTTCGGTTAGGGCAGCAGCCAACATGGCGCCAACAATGACAATCGCAGAAATGGCGTTGGTCACGGCCATGAGTGGCGTGTGCAACGCTGGGGTGACGTTCCAAACCACGTGGTAACCAACGTAGACCGCCAGCACAAAAATGATGAGGTTAACAATCGTAGGGTCAATGATTTCCATTTCAATTCTTCCTTAAAACTTGATTGTTTTCACACATCAGGCAGGCTTGAACAATCTCATCGTCACGGTTGATGGCCAGTTCGCCGCCGTTGGTGATTAGTTTCAGGAAGTCCAGCAGATTGCGTGCGTAAAGCGCTGAGGCATCAGTGGGCACCAAAGCGGGCAGGTTGGTTAACCCCACGATGGCCACACCGTTGACTTCAATGACTTGGTTGATCTGAGAAAGCGGGCAGTTACCACCGCGTTCAACGGCAAGATCAACGATCACGCTGCCAGGCTTCATGGCGTGAACTGTTTCCGCACTAATCAGATGGGGCGCTGGGCGACCAGGAATCAGTGCGGTGGTGATCACGATATCGGCTTGTGCGCAGCGCTGAGCGACAAGCGCGGCTTGTCGTGCCATCCAAGCCGGTGGCATGGGCCTTGCATAGCCACCCACGCCTTTGGCGATCTCTTTTTCTTCTTCCGTTTCAAATGGCACATCAATGAACTTACCGCCCAATGACTCAATTTGTTCTTTGGCGGCGGGACGCACGTCAGAGGCTTCAACCACGGCACCCAAACGCTTGGCTGTGGCGATGGCTTGCAAGCCAGCCACGCCGGCACCAAGCACAACCACACGGGCTGCTTTAAGCGTGCCAGCAGCGGTCATCATCATGGGAAAGAGACGGTCGTATTGATTGGCCGCCAACATCACGGCCTTGTAGCCTGCCAAGTTGGCTTGTGAAGACAACACATCCAGGCTCTGCGCGCGGGTGATGCGCGGTGCGGCTTCGAGTGCGAATGCAACCAGCCCAGCAGCAGCCATGGCTTTTAGCCCCTGCGCGTCAAAGGGGTCGAGCATGCCGACCAAGACGCTGCCAGCCTTCATTTGAGCCAATTCATCACCGGTGGGTGCGCGCACTTTTAAAATCAAGGGGGCGATTAGCGTCTGAGCAGCATTCGTGAGCCTCGCACCAGCTGTTTCATAAGCGTCATTACCAAAACGTGCCGCAAGGCCAGCGTCGTGCTCGACGAGAACCTCATGGCCTGCGGCAATCAGTTTTTTGATTGTTTCTGGTGTGGCGGCAACTCGGGTTTCCCCGTCGAGCGTTTCTTTCGGAATGCCGATTTGCATCGGTTTCCTCCTTGTTTATTAAATATTTAACTTTTTTTCTTAGGTAAGGTTATACACCAGAGAAGTACAATTCAAGTCATGAAACCGTCAAATTTAAATCGTGGGCGTAAGGTTGTGGTTGGGATGTCAGGCGGCGTTGATTCGTCTGTTTCAGCTTGGTTGCTCAAGCAACAAGGTTTTGAGGTGATCGGGCTATTCATGAAAAACTGGGAAGAAGACGACACCAGCGAATACTGTTCAAGTCGACAAGACTGGCTTGATGCGGTGAGTGTGGCTGATTTGGTGGGCGTTGACATTGAGGCGGTGAACTTCTCAGCTGAATACAAAGACCGGGTGTTTGCCGAGTTTTTGCGAGAATACTCAGCGGGTCGAACACCCAATCCAGATGTTTTGTGTAATGCTGAGATCAAATTCAAGGCATTTCTGGATCACGCCATGAGCTTGGGCGCGGATCTCATTGCCACGGGGCACTATGCCCGCGTGCGCCCGAGCCAGGCAGATCCTAAGCGCTTTGAGTTGCTCAAAGGGCTGGATGCGACCAAAGATCAAAGCTATTTTTTGCACCGACTTAATCAGACGCAACTGGCGCACAGTTGTTTCCCGATTGGAGAGATCCCCAAAACTCAGGTTCGCCAGATTGCCCAAGAGATTGGGTTGCACAATGCCGCAAAAAAAGACTCGACTGGGATTTGCTTTATTGGTGAGCGGCCGTTTCGTGAGTTTTTGAATCAGTACCTACCATCGGATCCGGGTCCCATCAAAACCCTCGACCAAGCCGTTGTGGGCACCCATCATGGCTTGTCTTTTTATACCTTGGGGCAGCGCAAAGGATTGGGAGTGGGTGGGATACGGGGCTATCAACAAGCCGACGGTTCGGGGCCTACTTGGTATGTCGCCAAAAAGGATTTGCCGACAAATACGTTGTACGTCGTGCCTGAACACGATCATCCTTGTTTACTGAGCCGCACCTTGAGCGCGCAACAAAGCAGCTGGATTGCAGGCGTTGCACCCGCTTGCATGGCCAGTTACGGGGTTAAAACGCGATATCGCCAAGTCGACACACCTGCCAACTTGAAGCAGGCGGATGCGAATGAGTTTGTGCTTGATTTTGAGCAATCGCAGTGGGCGGTTACCCCAGGGCAGTCCGCTGTTGTTTATGACGGTGAGGTTTGCTTGGGTGGTGGCATTATCAACTGATTTTAGGCGGCAACCGAGGGATTACCGCCTTGCAAAGGTCATCTTCTTGTAATGGATTAAGCTGCTGGCGGGGTGGTGTCGATAAATGAATGGCGTGCCGCAAGCTTTTCGTAGAGCTTGGCCAAATTCGGGTAAGTTGTGCGCCAGTCAATGTCAGGAAACCGGAAATCCAAATAGCCCAGTGCGCAACCCACGGCGATGTCTGCCAACGAATAGTTCACCCCAGTACAGAACGACTGTTCGCCCAAATCTCGGCTCATTGTTTTTAAAGCAGCGAGGATCTTACCGAGCTGGCGTTCAATCCATTCGTGGCTGATTTGTTCGGCTGGGCGTTGTTTTTCTTTCACGATCGTCACGCCAGCATCCAGCAAGCCATCGCCAAGTGCTTCCCAGCATTTGACGTTGGCGCGTTCGCGGCCACTTTGTGGAATCAAACGGCTAACAGGGGAAAGCGTATCAAGATATTCAACGATAACGCGTGAGTCGTATAAAGATTCATTTTCTTCAATCAAAAGGCAGGGTACCTTGCCGATGGGGTTGTGGCTCTGAATCTTTGTTGTAGGCTCCCAGACGTTTTCGACTTCAAACTTGTATTCGAGTTTCTTTTCTGCAAACACAATCCGAGTTTTGCGCACGTAGGGACTGGTGAGCGAACCGATTAGTTTCATGGGGGTTTGGGTTTATCCGCAGTTTATAAATTTTAGGGATTGAGATTTCTTCAAAATCACAATTAAGCGTAACGTTAAGTGTACAGCTTGAAAGCCCCTCAGTTTGCAAATCGCGAGGTGATAAACTCAAGCATCGAAGATCTGTCGTTTTTTAGCCAACATTCACAAAAATTCAAACACTTCAAACACATCACGAGCCCATGTCAACCAATCTTGAACTTCACGCCTTAACGGCGCTGTCACCCCTTGATGGCCGCTATGCCAATCGTTGTGATGCATTAAGACCGTTGCTTTCTGAAGCCGGTTTCATGGCGCACCGTGTTGAGGTCGAGGTGGCGTGGCTAGAAGGGCTTGCGCAAGAGGGGTTGCCAGAGGTGGCGCCATTTGGCGATTCAGCCAAGCAGTTGCTATCAGGCTTGGTCAGTGAATTCAAGGCAGAGGATGCCGGCAGCATCAAGGCCATTGAAAAAGTCACCAACCACGATGTGAAAGCCGTTGAGTATTGGTTGAAAGACAAGGTGAAAGGCGATCCTTCATTGGCGCAGGCTGCTGAGTTCATTCATTTTGCTTGCACCTCTGAGGACATCAATAACACCTCGCACGCGTTGATGTTTACGCGTGCTCGTGATCAAGTTGTGGTGCCTGCACTTAATGCGCTGTTGACGCAGGTGCGTGGTCTGGCTCTCGAGCATGCTGAGCAACCCATGTTGTCGCGAACGCACGGTCAGCCGGCTACGCCCACAACCTTGGGTAAAGAATTTGCAAACGTGAGCCATCGGTTGGCCCTTTGCATCGAGGCGATCAAAGCGGTCAAACCCCTGGCTAAGCTTAACGGTGCGACAGGCAATTACAGCGCACACTTGAGCGCCTATCCTGATGTTGATTGGGCCAATTTCAGTCGTAAAGTGCTGGCAAAGTTAGGCCTCGAACAAAACACCCACACGATTCAAATTGAACCGCACGACTGGATGGCTGCGCTCTTTGATGCGATTGCCCGCACCAACACAGTACTGTTAGATTTGAACCGCGACATCTGGGGTTACATCTCTTTGGGTTACTTCAAGCAACGATTAAAGGATGGTGAAGTGGGCTCCTCGACTATGCCACACAAAGTCAATCCGATTGATTTCGAGAACTCGGAAGGTAACCTTGGTTTGGCCAATGCCATGTTACGTCACCTATCAGAGAAGCTGCCCATTTCGCGCTGGCAGCGCGATTTGACTGACTCCACAGTCTTGCGCAATGTTGGCGTGGCGTTTGGCTACTGTTTGGTGTCCTACGATGCTTGCGCCAGGGGGCTGGGAAAGTTAGAAGTCAATGCGGCTGCCATTGATGGTGACCTCGATGAGTGCTGGGAAGTGTTGGCTGAGCCTGTACAAACGGTCATGCGGCGCTATGGCTTACCACAGCCCTATGAGCAGCTGAAGGCGCTCACCCGCGGCAAAGGCATCACCAAAGAGGCGCTGCGTCGGTTCATTGATACTCTTGACTTGCCAGCAGCCGATAAGGCGCGTTTGTTGGAAATGACACCACGCACTTATCTCGGCCTATCAGTGGCGCTTGCCAAGCAACCCTGAGCGGTTATAGTTCTTTACTGAGCTTTATTAAGGTTGGCAATCTCGGCCGACACCATAGTCAAGGAGCAAATGATGAATAAACCTTTTCTAGCGGCCGCTGTTCTGGCACTGACCGCACCATTTATTGCTGGTACCGCTAGCGCACAATTTTTTGCCAAAGCCGAAGATGCTATTAAGTACCGGCAAGGCGCGTTCCAAATGATCAAGGCGCACTTCAGCGCGTTGCAACCTGTGATTAAAGGGCAAGTGCCTTACGATAAAGCTCGGGTGGCCGCCGAAGTGTCAGTGCTTGATGTGATTTCAACCTTGCCTTGGGCTGCATTTGGACCAGGCACTGAGGGTGGTGGCGCCTTGGAAGTTGTTTGGAGCGACACCAATGGATTCAAAGCCGCTCAGGATAAGTTTCTGGCCTCGCTTAAGCCACTAACGGCTGCTGCTCAAGAGGGCGATCTCAATAAATTGCGTGCCGCTTTTGTTAACACCGGTGCGAGCTGTAAGGCGTGTCACGACAATTTCCGCAAATAGGCAACTTTCAGCCCACGGTTTTGAAAAGCAGTGCAAAAGCGCAACACAACACCTCACGGTTAATGTGGTGCTTTTTTTTGTTTTAATTCGCTAAGTTAATGGCTTTTTAAAATCCCATTGGTGCTGAATTGGCCAAGCTCACCAGCCACCAGCCCAGCCCGCCCAACACCAAAATCAGCACTAGGGCCCAGATTTTTAAATCCACCGTGTCGCGTGCTGCCACTGCATCGCTTGGCAAGTTCTCTGACAGCACATTGCCTGTGATCATGGGGGGCACGAGCTGCTTGCCGCGCAACGCGTAAATGGCAATAGCGACGAGGTGCAACCCTATCAAGCCAAACAAAACGTTTTCGTTCCATTTGTGAATGCTGGTTAAAAGCGCTGCCGTGTCGCTTGAAACGAATTGATTGAGTGGCCCCGATGTGAGGATGTCATCGGTGGCAAACAAACCCGTTCCAGCCTGCACAGCCACGACCAACAGCAAAGCAACCACAGATAAACCGCCTAGGGGGCTGTGGCCTGGTGACGAGCGCTCTTCTTGGTGTCGCACGTAATGCCAGACAGTCTTTGGGCCCTTCACGAATGAAGAAAAACGGGCATAGCGAGAGCCCGTGAAGCCCCAAATCACCCTGAAAGTCAGCAAAACCAGCGCTGTAACACCAAAAATTGGGTGCCAATCCATCCAGGTGCCGCCGACTTTGACAGTGACAATAGCCCCAATCACTGCAGCCGCAAACAGCCAGTGGAATAGTCGGGTAGGCAGATCCCAGACGCGTGTGGTGGCCCGATTTGATGATTTCATATGCCAAGGTTACCCAAAAACAGAAATCTGAACAGCCTTTCAAAAAATGCTATGATCACGCTCTTGAGTTTTTCGTAAATGGCGCATTAGCTCAGCTGGTTAGAGCGACGGAATCATAATCCGCAGGTCCCCTGTTCGAATCAGGGATGCGCCACCAATAAATCAAGTACCCATGCGGGTTTGCGGGCATATGCCTTCAAGCCCGTTTTTGTTTTCTTGGCCGTGTAGACAGGGTGTAGACAAATCCCGTCAATCATCGAGTTGCCGCCTAGTGACACACTTGTCTTCATGCAATCATGTAAGCGCACATTTCTGGGTAGTGGTTATTGCCCTTAATTGTTGATTTTCTGATAATCAGCGACCCCACCGTACCCCCCCCTGATTCTGTTCGGGACTCCTAGCGCACCTATGCATTGAGTTTTGGACAAACGGTGAGGGCTTTTTGAGGTTTGCTGGCGTTATGCTCACGCATCCGATCTTTTGATG
>JAFMCG010000086.1 GCA_017857895.1 Burkholderiaceae bacterium
AAAACGCCGCACGAAGTGTTTCACCAGTCTTTAAACCGTGTTGCACTTCGTACTTAAATCTAAGCCTTATATTGGAGCGCTATGCACTCTTATAGCGCGTCGAGTGCATCAAAAAATTGGTAAATGCCCTGCGTTAGTGTTGGCACGTTTTTTGCTCTTTGGTTATGCCATTCGGTATCGTGCATAGTCCGACGTGCATCAGACTATGCACGATACCGTTTGAACCGTAAAGGGTTTCGAACCATACCAAGCATTAACCTTAGGTTCGGAATCATGTTTGTTTCAATAACCCCTGTGGTCGGAGAACTCATGAAATCTTCTCGCTCTAACTCTCAGTCAGTCATGACACCTTTTCGTGTCGCTGCACTATGTGGCGTTTTAGCCGCAGCACTCGCCGCACCATCCATCGCCCAAGAAAAAGTCTTGCGTATCGCCATGACAGCCGCGGACGTTCCTCGCACGCTGGGTCAGCCAGACCAAGGTTTTGAGGGCAACCGCTTTACCGGTATCCCCATGTACGATTCACTGACACAGTGGGATCTGTCTAGCTACGACAACGCTAGCGTTCTTTTGCCAGCATTGGCCACGTCTTGGGAAGTCAATCCCAATGACAAAACAAAGTGGATTTTCAAGTTGCGCAATGACGTCAAATTTCATGACGGCTCACCTTTTAATGCTGACGCTGTCGTGTGGAACGTTCAAAAAGTGCTTGATCAGAAATCACCACAATTTGACGCCAGCCAAGTCGGTGTGACCGCTTCACGCATGCCCACACTGCGTAGCGCTAAAAAAATTGACGATTTCACCGTTGAATTGACCAGCAGTGAGCCAGACGCCTTTTTGCCAATTAACCTAACCAATTTGTTCATGGCCTCACCCGCCCAATGGCAGGCCAAGCTCAAAGCCGTTCCCGCCAGTGTGACTGATCCTGCTGAGAGAGCCAAGCAGGCTTGGATTGCTTTTGCCTCTGACGCCTCAGGAACGGGTCCCTTCAAAATGGACCGGTTTGTGCCGCGTGAGCGCGTTGAAATGGTTAAAAACCCAGACTACTGGGATCCAAAGCGTATGGCACAAGTCGATCGCGTAATCGCCATCCCAATGCCAGAGGCCAACGCTCGGACAGCCGCTTTGCTGTCTGGACAAGTCGACTGGATTGAAGCCCCATCACCCGACGCCATTCCGCAAATCGAGTCGCGCGGCTTTAAGCTCTACAGCAATCCTCAGCCACACGTTTGGCCATGGCAGCTCTCATTTGCCGAGGGCTCACCTTGGTTAGATAAGCGCGTGCGTCATGCCGCAAACCTGTGTATTGACCGTGAAGGTTTAAAAACCTTGCTCGGTGGACAAATGGGTATTCCAAAGGGTACTGTGCCGCCCGGACACCCATGGTGGGGCAATCCTTCCTTTGACATCCGCTACGATCCGGAAGCGGCTAAAAAGTTGATGGCAGAAGCCGGCTACACCGCTGACAAACCCATGAAGACCAAAGTGCAGATTTCGGCTTCCGGTTCAGGCCAGATGCAGCCTCTGCCCATGAACGAGTTTGTTCAACAGTCACTCAAGAATTGTAATTTCGACATTGAGTTTGACGTTATCGAATGGAACACGCTCTTCACCAACTGGCGCAAAGGTGCAAAGGATCCATCAGCAAACGGTGCTACCGCCACCAACGTCAGCTTTGCTGCCATGGACCCCTTCTTTGCCATGGTTCGTTTTACTAGCACAGGTGCTTACCCTCCCGTTTCAAACAACTGGGGCTACTTCGGCAACGAAGAGTTTGACAAGCTGATTGCCAATGCTCGGACCTCGTTTGATGGCAAAGAGCGTGACGCGGCCTTGGCCAAGTTGCACGCACGGATTGTTGAGGAAGCCCCATTTATTTGGATTGCTCACGACACCGGCCCTCGTGCCATGAGTCCTAAAGTCAAAGGCGTGGTTCAGCCAAAGAGCTGGTTCATTGACATTGCACCAATGTCAATCGAGTAACACGCGCAAGACCGGCGAGCAACCGCGCTAAGTGGTTGCTCGCCACCTGGCAGCAACCTAGAGGTTTTTCCCATGTTAAATTTTTTGGTCAGACGCATCGTCTACACCATCCCCATCATGTTGGGTGTTGCGTTAGTCTGTTTTGGGTTGGTTCATATCGCCCCTGGGGACCCCTTGGTCTCCATTTTGCCACCTGACGCCTCCGTGCAACTACAAGAGCAACTCATGGAGCTTTATGGCTTCAATCGCTCACTCCCCGAACAGTTTTTGTCTTGGATTTATCGCGCCATGCATGGCGACTTGGGCACATCCATCGCCACCGGTCGGCCTGTCACTGAAGAAGTGATGAAAGCCGTGGGCAATACCCTTCGCTTGGCCTGGGTTGCGACCGTGATTGGCTTTGTGTTTGGCTGTCTGTTTGGCTTTGTGGCCGGCTACTTCCAAAACTCATGGATTGACAAACTCGCATCAGCCACCTCGGTTCTTGGCGTGAGTGTCCCACACTACTGGCTAGGCATGGTCTTGGTCATCATCTTCAGTTCAACCCTAATGTGGCTGCCCCCGAGCGGTGCCGGTGAAGGCGGCTCAGACATCTGGCTTTGGAACTGGGCGCACATCAAATTTTTAATCTTGCCTGCTGTCACCATGAGCGTGATTCCCATGGGGATCATTGCGCGTACTGTCCGAGCGCTGGTGGCTGAAATCTTGTCGCAAGAGTTTATCGTTGGACTTCGTGCCAAGGGCATGACAGATCTGGGCATTTTCTTACATGTTGTCAAAAATGCCGCACCCACCGCCTTGGCTGTGATGGGATTGCAACTCGGTTATCTCTTAGGTGGCTCTATCCTGATCGAAACGGTCTTCTCCTGGCCAGGCACTGGATTCTTGCTCAACTCCGCCATCTTCCAGCGCGATCTACCCTTGCTTCAAGGCACGATCTTGGTATTAGCCACATTCTTTGTGGCCCTAAACCTGCTGGTTGACGTGATGCAAACCTTGCTCGATCCTCGCATTGCGCGCGGCTAATGCATCCAACGATTTGAACAGGACATAACACCGTGAATATGTTGAACATCACCGTTGACCCCTCTAAGGTACCGGCGCCGATTTTTGAACGCTCGCCAGGTTACTGGGAAAACGTTGCCAAACGCTTTATGCGCGATCCCGTGGCAATTGGCGCAGCAGTGGTTATCTTGCTGCTTTTGATCATGGCTTTATTTGGCCAGTGGATCGCCCCAATGGATGCCTACAAAACATCCATCATGACGCGACTCAAACCCATTGGATTTGAGGGCCACCCCTTGGGCACTGACGAATTGGGGCGAGACATGCTGACCCGTCTTATCGTGGGCGCCAAGCTGTCACTTTTTGTGGGCATCACGCCTGTGATCATTGCCTTCATTATTGGGTCTGTGGTCGGGATTACTGCAGGTTTTATGGGCGGCTGGATTAACAGCAGCATCATGCGAACCATCGATGTCTTTTACGCCTTTCCTTCTGTCTTGCTGGCGATCGCGTTGTCGGGCGTTTTGGGTGCTGGCATTACCAATTCACTGATATCGCTCACCATCGTTTTTATCCCGCCAATTGCTCGGGTGGCTGAAAGTGTCACCACCCAAATTCGCAGCCGCGACTTTGTCGAGGCCGCGCGAGCATCGGGTGCCAACGCACTGACAATTGTGCGTATCCACGTCTTGGGTAACGTCTTAGGCCCCATCTTCGTGTATTCCACCAGCTTGATTGCTGTGTCGATGATTTTGGCTTCAGGCCTGAGTTTTCTTGGCCTGGGTGTCAAACCGCCTGAGCCTGAGTGGGGCTTGATGCTCAACACGCTGCGCACAGCCATTTATGTGCAACCGTGGATCGCTGCCCTTCCTGGTGTCATGATTTTCATCACCTCAATCGCTTTCAACATGCTCTCTGATGGCCTGCGCAGCGCCATGGAAATCAAGGACTGACCGATGACCGACTCCAAAAAACCGAATGACCAAGGTGGGCCTGCGCAACCCTTACTGAGCGTCAAAGGCCTCGTCAAACACTTTGCACTGCAGAAAGACTTTATTGGTCGCAGCACCGGCGTGGTTCGCGCTGTCGACAACATTGATTTTGATGTGCGCAAAGGTGAAACTCTCGGCGTGGTGGGCGAATCGGGTTGTGGCAAATCAACCACCGCCCGGCTGATCATGAACCTCTTAGATCGTAACGAAGGCGAAATCATCTTTGATGGCATGAGCGTTGGCGGTAACGATCTGCCTTTGAAGACTTTTCGACGACAGGCCCAAATGGTCTTCCAGGACAGTTACGCCTCACTTAACCCTCGGCTCACCATTGAGGACTCAATCGCCTTTTCGCCTCAAGTCCACGGCGTGCCCAAACGCGAAGCGATTGAGCGCGCTCGGGACCTGTTGGTGCGAGTCGGACTAGAACCGCGACGCTTCGCTGAGCGCTACCCACACGAACTGTCGGGTGGGCAGCGCCAACGCATCAATATTGCGCGAGCACTTGCCCTTCAACCGCGCTTGATCGTGCTCGATGAAGCCGTATCAGCCCTTGATAAATCGGTCGAAGCACAGGTTTTGAATCTCTTGCTTGACCTAAAGGAAGAGTTCGGACTGACCTATGTCTTTATCAGTCACGACTTGAACGTGGTGCGTTACGTTTCTGATCGCGTCATGGTGATGTACCTGGGTCAAGTCGTTGAAATTGGCGATTGCGAAACCATGTTCAAAACGCCGCGTCACCCATACACCAAAGCACTCTTGTCTTCCATACCGTCTCTTGACCCCGATAACCGAACCGAAGAGCCACCGCTGACTGGGGATCCACCGAACCCCATCAACCCGCCAAGTGGCTGTCGTTTTCACACCCGCTGCGTTCACGTTCAGCCGGTGTGCAAAGAAATCATGCCCAAACTGATTGAACAACCAGATGGCCAATCGGTCGCCTGTTTGATGTTTGAGCCAAAGAGTGCCTATAAACACAAAAGCATTCCCTTGGAGCCCGTTCTATGAGCGAGATGGCCACTGCAACCGATATTTTGGTTGATATACATAACCTCAACGTTACTTTTAATGCCGGTAAAAAACCCGTTCGTGCGGTCGATGGGGTCAACCTGCGCGTGAACTCTGGTGAGGTCATTGCTTTGATCGGCGAATCGGGTTCCGGCAAAAGTGTCACCCTGCGCTCTATCCTCAAACTTCATCCACCAAGACGCACGGTCATGCAAGGCAGCATTAATGTGGCTGGTCGTGATGTTTTAAAGATGTCAGCTGATGAGCTTGATGCATTCCGAGGAAACGATGTTTCCATGATTTTTCAAGAACCCTTGCTCGCACTCGATCCGGTTTATACCGTCGGTGATCAAATCATCGAAGCCATTCTGCGCCACGAAAAAATCAGCCGTGCCCAGGCCAAAGCACGCGCTTTGGCGCTCTTTGAAAGGGTTCGTATTCCAAGCCCAGAGCGCCGTTTAAACGCCTATCCCCACGAAATGTCTGGCGGCATGCGACAACGTGCCATGATTTCATTGGCACTTGCCAGTCATCCTAAGCTACTACTGGCTGACGAACCAACCACCGCACTTGATGCCACGGTGCAAATTCAAATCCTGCTGTTGTTGCGAGAGTTACAAAGGGAATTGGGCTTGTCTGTCATTTTTGTGACCCACGATATTGGTGCGGCTGTGGAAGTCGCTGACCGAATTGCTGTGATGTATGCCGGTCGTATCGTTGAAGAAGGCCCTGTGCGGTCAATCATTCGAGAACCCGCTCACCCCTACACCAAAGCCCTGCTACGTAGCGTGGCCCATGGCAGCTTTGCAAAAGGCACGCGTTTGGAAACCATCGCCGGCTCTCCGCCTGACTTGGCTAACTTGCCACCAGGTTGCTCGTTTGCCGATCGCTGTGGCGAAGTCACCGACCAATGCCGAGCAATCGATCCCGCAGAAGTCTGGCTCAACGAACAGCATCGCGCACGTTGCATCCGCTTGGTGCCAGCAGGCTAGTTCTGGCTGGCCCTTGTCGAGTCTTCTTTTTTGGTCGGCAAGGCCAGCGTCACCAGCCAACAGATGATGAGCATCGCAGCAGAGCCCGACAACGCCAGCAATAATCCGCCCCACTGATAAAGCAGGCCCGACAATAACGTGCCCATGAAACGCCCTGCCGCATTGGCAGCGTAATAAAAACCGACATCCTCGGCGGCTTTTTCTGACCCGGCGTAAGCCAGAACGAGGTACGAGTGTACAGATGAATTCACCGCAAATGCCACACCAAACACACCCAAGCCAAACACCACAACCCACTCCAAGTGTTCGACATTCATCCACACCAAGACGGCCAAGACAATTGGCACCAGCGCTAATAAGAACGACCACAGCCGAGCCGCAGGCACCTCTGTGGATAACCCATCAGTGCTTCGCTTAACCAACGTGGGTGCGATGGCTTGAACCAGACCATATCCAATCGTCCACGTCGCCAGAAAACCACTCACCATGGTGAAGGTCCAGCCCGATGAGTACAGAAAAACTGGCACGCCGACCACAAACCAAACATCACGTGCACCAAATAGCACCACGCGGGCCAATGCCAACAAATTGATGGCACGGCTTTTGGCGAACAGTTCCTTGGCCGACTTAGAGGCTTTGCTTTGTCCCATTAAGGGCGGCAGTAACCAAAGCACCCCAATCAGCACAGGGGCCAGTAGGCCTGCCATTAACCACAGCGCCCCAGAAAAACCAAACAACTGCAGTAACAATCCACCCAAAAAGAAACCCACGCCCTTCATGGCATTCTTGCTGCCCGTAAACCAAGCCACCCACTTAAACAGTTGGCCAGAGGCATGGCTCGCTGTTACTTTGATAGCTGATTTACTGGCGGTTTTTGTCAGGTCTTTGGCCACACCACAAATACCCTGAGCCAGCACCACCCAGACGACAGCCATGGTTGCAGACCACGTGGGCGACAGCACAGATAGCGTTAAAAAACCAATGATTTGAGTGACTAGACCAACAACCAGCATTCGCGTGATGCCAAAACGGGTGGCTAGCCAGCCGCCGACCAAGTTGGCCATGACCCCAGCGGCCTCATAAAACAGGAACAGAAAGGCCAACGTAAAGGGCGAATAGCCCAGCTTGTAAAAATGAAACAACACCAACATGCGCAACGCGCCGTCGGTTAATGTAAAGCCCCAATAGGCTGCGGTGACGATGGCGTACTGTTTGGCCGCTGACGGTCCAGTCAGGACTGTTTTTGTTGTCACTTCAAATGCCCACGGTCTCAAGATGACACGCCAAATCCACCATGCGGCAGGCGTAACCCATTTCGTTGTCATACCAGGCGTAAACCTTCAACATCGTGCCGTCAGTCACCATGGTCGACAGTGCATCAATAACCGCACTGCGCGTGTCCTGTGCATAGTCAACACTGACGAGCGGGCGCGTCTCATAGCCCAAGATGCCCGCCAATGAGCCCTTTGCAGCTTGTTCAAACAATCCATTGACTTCCTCTACCGTCACCGCGCGCTGCAACTCAAACACCGCATCTGTCAAAGATGCGTTGAGAACCGGGGCACGAACTGCGTGACCGTTGAGCTTGCCCTTGAGTTCTGGATAAATCAATGCAATGGCTGTGGCACTGCCTGTGGTGGTGGGTGCCAAACTTTGCATCGCGCTGCGCGCACGGCGTAAATCCTTGTGTGGCGCATCAACCACAAGGTTGGTGTTGGTGGGATCGTGAATGGTGGTAATTTGCCCATGCCGAATACCAATCGACTCTTGAATCACTTTCACCACAGGCGCCAAACAATTGGTGGTGCAAGATGCTGCTGTCAAAATCCGATCACGCGCGGGCTCATATCGATCGTGATTAACGCCAACCACCACGTTCAGAACCTCACCCACCTTAACGGGTGCGGCCACAATCACGCGTTTGACACCACTGTTGAAATGGCCCTGAATCGTCTCTGGCGTTAAAAATTTGCCGGTACATTCGAGCACCACATCGACACCGTGTTCAGCCCAATTGATCGCCGCTGGCGTGGCTTCGCTGGTGTAGCTGAGCAACCGCTCACCAATCTGGATCCCTTGCTCAGTGGCTGATATGGACTCGCGCCACTTGCCTTGCACCGAGTCAAAGGTCAACAAGTGGGCAATGGCTTGTGCACCACCTTTTATTTCATTGACATGCACAATATCGAGCCGGTTGTGACGGCGTGGGTCATCATCAGGGCGATGCGCCGCCCCAAAAGCCGCACGCAATGCCAAGCGTCCAATCCGTCCCATACCGTTGATACCCACTTGCATGCACACCTCGATTTGATTGTTATTTCGATAATTGTCGAAATATACTTCAATTCATATGACCGATTGGTGACAATCGATTGGGTTAACAACACTTAATCAGGCCAAGACACTTAAAATATCGAAATGACGACGTTAACCATTGCCCTTATTGTCAAGAACGAAGCCGCTAACCTGACCGATTGCCTGGCCTCGTGTTCCGGTTTGGCCGACCAGATTGTGGTGGTTGACAGTGGCAGTACCGATGACACCGTTGCGATTGCCGAACAGTTTGGCGCTAAAGTTGTTGTGCACACCCTTTGGCAAGGCTTCGGACCTCAACGCCAAGTGGCCCAATCACACGTCACTGGCGACTGGGTTCTTTGGCTTGATGCCGATGAGCGCCTGACCCCTACCCTGAAAGTGGCCATCCGTGAAGCAATCACGCTTGACGATCGGCAATGCTTGTACCAGGTGAGCCGACTGTCATGGGTCTTTGGACGCTTCATTCGCCACAGCGGTTGGTATCCGGACCGCGTGGTGCGCTTATATGCCACCACAAAAACAAGCTACACCGAGGCACCCGTGCATGAACAAGTGATGGTGCCGACTGGCTTTGCCGTCAAAACCCTTGACGGTGACCTGTTGCATTACACCTATCGAGACTTGCAGCATTATTTGGTGAAATCCGCTCAATACGCAGACTTGTGGGCAAGCGACCGAAAAAATCGAGGCAAAACCGCTAGTCTCACCCAAGGCAGCTTGCATGCACTGGGTTGCTTTTTCAAAATGTACCTACTCAAAACCGGTTTCTTGGATGGTAAGCAAGGGCTTTTGCTGGCGTTGCTATCCGCGCATTCAACATTCGCCAAATACGCCGACTTGTGGGTTAAAGACCAACCACAACCCAAACTTTAATCCAATCAAGTTGTCGATCGATCCAACTTAATCAACCAGCTCGAAACCTGATCAGCCACCAAAGCCATGTCCAACGACGCAAATGACTCCGCGTCAGCGCTGTCCTCAGGCACTGAAATCGCAAGATGGCGGGCTGGGGTATTTAAGGTCTGCCAGCGCAAGGCGGTTGAAGACTGAAGTCTTGGGAAAAACCCAACTGTTGGCACATCGAGAGCCCCTGCCACGTGCAAGGGCCCTGTGCTGCCAGCCACCATGGCGCTTGCCGTGGCCAAGCCCTGGGCGAAAGCGGCCAAACCATCGGTTGAAACCCATATTGCCAATGGGACTCGTCGTGTCAGCAACCGCGTGTAAACACCACCCACGACCGCTTCTTCAGCGGGGCCCGCGGTCAGCACGAACTGCCAGTCATCAAGCCGCTCAGACAACGCCACAACCAATTGTTCGTACTGGTCCAGCGATAGATTATTTGCCGAACCGCCGGAACCCACGTGCACCATCATCCATTTTGCTGCAACAGGTATAGATAAGCTTTGCGCCAAATGGGCCCGCGCTTGGCTCACACACGTTGCTGACAATGGAAAGTAAGGCGCGCTGACTGATGTGATGGGTAAGCCGAAATCCGTCAGAAGGCGCGCAGCCAAATCTAAGTTGTAGACCCACTCAGGCTTTTCTGAGCGTGAGCGTCTTTGCGTTAAGCGATGGGTGTAGCGAATTTGTGCCAGCTTGGTTGCGGGTGCTAACCGATAAGGAATCTTGGCTTGCTGCAAAAAACTCGCGTTACGCCAATTTGAAAACAGCGCCAAAGCGGCATCGAACTTTTGGGCACGAATGTCTGCCAACATCTGAGCTTGTGCGCCCTTGTCGGCTACCGCCCCAACATCAATCAACACATGATCCACTGCGGGACATAAGCGAGCCAACGGCGCGGTGTATTCAGGCACCAACACGGTCACTTCACAACCCGCTTG
>JAFMCG010000087.1 GCA_017857895.1 Burkholderiaceae bacterium
CTGTGTGGTGGCTGCCTTGTTTGGTTCTAGCCGCCATGTCATGTCCGGACCCACCAATGCCTTATCGCTAGCGCTGTTCGCAATGCTTACACCGCTGGCGATTGCCGGTAGCAGCGAGTACATACAACTGGCCCTCACTGTCACCATATTGGTGGGTTTGATACAAGCGTCCATTGGATTATTCAAGCTCGGCATGTTAGCCAACTTTATTTCGCCGGCCGTTTTGGGGGGATTTACCAGTGGTGCGGCTGTTTTGATTGCGCTGCATGCCTTGGGTGATGCCATTGGCGTGAAAGCGACAAATGTATCGGGCGCCATCGCCACAGCCAATTACTACCTATCGCACCTTGACACCATTGCTTGGGCCAGCCTTATCGTGAGCTTATCGACCGCCGCCTCAGCGCTAATCGTTAAGCGTTTCTTGGGTGTGCGCTGGCCCTACATGCTTTTTGGACTTCTAATCGGGGCGCTCATTGGCGTGGCCCTTAATGCCTTGACGACCCCCGCGAGCTGGGGTGTGGTTCAGCAAGTGGGCCACATCCCCTCGGCCATTCCACAATTGCAATTGCCCACCGTTAATTGGGATCAATTGCCAGAGCTGTTTGGCATTGCTTTGGCGCTCAGCATTGTGGCGCTGGGCCAATCGACCTCAATTGCCAAAGCGCTTGGCCTGCGTTCGGGTCAAACGATCGACCCCAATAAAGAATTTTGGGGGCAAGGCTTGTCAAACATTGCTGGCGGCTTTTTTTCCAGTTACGTTTCTTGCGGCTCCCTGAATCGCTCACTGCCTAACTTTGAAGCAGGCGCCAAAACCCCACTGGCCTCGGTAGCCAGTGCCCTGATTTTAATTAGTGCGGTGGCCCTTCTTGGCTCAGCACTGGCTTTTTTACCGCAGGCCGCCATCGCTGCGCTTTTGCTAATGGTCGCATGGTCCCTGTTTGATTTGCCGCGCTGGCAGACTCTCTGGCGCCAACAACGCACCGAGTTTTTAATTGCTGCCGTCACAGCCAGTGCCACGGTATTGCTGCGAATGGAAATGGCTATTTTGATAGGCACGCTGCTTTCACTCTTGGTATATCTTAATCGCACCTCAAAACCAGCTGTGCGCTTGATGGGTTTTTTGTCACGTAACCCGAGCCGTCACTTAGAGAATATTGAGCACAGCGAGGGTGAAGCGGTCCTGACATGCCCACAGCTCACCATGATCAGAATGGAGGGTGCGGTGTATTTTGGTGCCACAGCCCACGTTTCAGCCCGCCTAGCTGATCTGCGACGAGGCATCAACAGCCCCAAAAACTTATTGGTCATGACACGAAGCATGAACTTTGTTGACTTGTCTGGAGCCGAGCTTTGGGAGCAAGAGCGGCTGTCCCGCCGCAAGATGGGTGGTGACCTCTACTTTCATCGCCCTCGCGATGAGGTCCTCAAAATGTGGCAACGAACTGGTTTTAGCGAGCGACTCGGGCCAGATCATATCTTTCAGACGAAAGAACAGGCCATTGCCACGATTTTCGCAACACTTGACCATGACGTCTGCAGACAATGTCGTGTCAGGGCATTTAAAGAATGCGCGATGATCGAATCGCCCGAGCCAGAGGGTTCCTAGTGCCTTCGATAGAGACAAGGCCGAAGGCCAACAGTCAAATATTTGTTTGAATGGTTTGGAGATGACTTGGCATTTTTATGGGTTATCTCGACTTACTCGGGTTTGCGTTATTAAGGTTTACCCGAACCATGGTTAATGCTCAACCTCAGTCTGTACTGTTGATCAATTTAAGCCCACCACTAGGGCGCAAGACGCACCGTTTGGATGCGCCGTATTGCTTTGACATGACACGCCGCACAAACCCGGTGCAGACTGGATTTGAAGGATAAGTTAAAACTTATTTGAGCCGTCACAATTTAGTAGTAAGAAGAATGGAACACTGCTAATCTGTGCAATGACTCAGGCAACTGAGGCAGCTTTTTGCAAACTGGAGAAAACATATGCGTACTTCGTATAAGAATTTATTGGCAGCTGCCACAATGGCAACATTGTCTTTTGGCGCTGTGGCACAAACAACTTGGAACATGGCAACACCATACCCAGAGGCAGAGTTTCACACTCGCAACATTCAACAATTTGTTGCTGACGTTGAGAAGTTGTCCGGTGGTGAGCTGAAAATCACGGTGCACTCAGCGCAGTCTCTTTTCAAGCACCCAGAAATCCCACGTGCGGTTCGTTCCGGTCAAGTTGAAATCGGCGAAACGCTGATGGCAAACCTCAGCAACCAAAACCCAATTTTTCAAGTGGACGCCATTCCTTTCCTAGTTACCGGATATGACAGCGCAAAAAAATTGTGGCAAGGTCAGCGTCCTTTTGTTGAAGCCTACCTGAAAGATCAAGGCATGCGTTTGGTTTACACCGTCCCCTGGCCAGGGCAAGGTTTCTACACCAAAAACGAAATTAACAGCATTGCCGATATGGCGGGTATTAAGTTTCGCACTTACAACTCCACCACAGAAAAAATGGTTTCATTGATGAAAGGTGTGCCAACCACTGTGGAAGCCGTTGAAATTCCTCAGGCGTTTTCGGCCGGTATCGTGGACGCCATGGTGACATCTGCTGCCACCGGTGCGCGGACAGAAGCATGGACGTTCTCAAACTACTACTACGACACTCAAGCTTGGATGCCCAAGAACATGATTTATGTGAATGAGGCAGCCTTCAAACGTTTGAGCCCTAAAGCCCAGCAAGCGGTTATTGATGCTGGAAAAACGGCCGAAACACGTGGCTGGAAGATGAGTGAAGAGGTATTCACCGAAACCACAAACATCTTGAAGAGCAAAATGAAATACCGTCAGCCCAGCGAGCAATTGACCAAGGCCTTGGCTCAGATCGGTGACGTCATGTCAGTGACATGGGCTGAAGCAGTGGGTCCAAATGCAGAAAAGATCTTGGCGCCTTTGCGTTAAACAAATGTAGTGGTCGCAAAGCCGGCGCAACCCGCCGGCTTTGTTTTTTTTCTTGGATAGAACACCATGTTCGGTAAATTTCTTGATCGCCTTTTCACATGGAGTGGTTACCTCGCTGGCGTTTTTTTAGTCACCATCGCCATCTTGGTCGTCGCACAAATTGTGGCACGCTGGTTCAACACGCAAATCCCGTCGGCAGACGAGTTCGCAGGCTACAGCTTAGCTGCCAGCAGTTTTCTGGGCTTGGCATATTCGTTTCGCTCGGGTTCCCATATCCGTGTCACCCTACTGACCGATCGCCTGTCTTCCAAAATTCAACGTGTGATGCTGATCGTGATCTTGACTTTTGCGATCGCCATGATCGCCATCTGGGCTTTTAATTCAGTTGCGCTCGTTCACGAAAGTTGGAAGTACAACGAAGTGTCTACAGGCATTCTCAAGTACCCACTATGGATTCCCCAGCTCAGCATGGGTATCGGTGTGACGCTTTTTTGTTTGGCGGTTATCGAAGACTTGGTCAACGTGATTCGCGGCAAAGAGCCGAACTTTGAAAAAAACAAAGAACAGGTAATGGACTAAACCATGGATGTCTCAACGATTGGTTTGATCGTGGCAGTCATCATGCTGGTGCTTTTGGCATCTGGCGTTTGGGTGGCTGTCACATTAATGTCAGTGGGCTTAATCAGTATGTTGTTGTTCTCGCACGCCCCAGCGATGACGATTCAATCAACGGTGATCTGGGGCCAAAGCTCTAGCTGGGCGCTGACCGCTCTTCCTCTCTTTATCTGGATGGGGGAAATTCTTTATCGCACGCGCTTGGCCAAAGACATGTTTGAGGGATTGTCGCCTTGGCTGGCTGGTTTCCCTGGTCGACTGATTCACATCAACGTGGTCAGCTGTGGCATTTTTGCAGCAGTATCGGGATCTTCTGCAGCAACCACAGCAACCATTGGTCGAATCACGATTCCTGAGCTGATCAAACGTGGCTATGATGAAAAAACCACTATTGGCAGCTTGGCGGGCTCTTCAACACTGGGCTTTTTGATTCCACCTTCAATCATCATGATTGTGTACGGTGTGGCAGCGGACGTTTCCATTACACGACTGTTTATCGCCGGCGTGCTGCCGGGTCTCATGCTAATGGTGCTCTTTATGGGTTACTTGGCCGCTTGGTCAATGTTCAACCCGTCGAAAGTCCCTGCGCGTGAACCAAAGATCCCGTTCTTACAACGGATTCGCGAGACCGCTAAGCTATTTCCTATCGTGCTGTTGATGATCGCTGTTATCGGATCAATCTATGCCGGAATTGCCACGGCCACTGAGGCCGCTGCAGTGGGCGTGGTTGGTGCCTTGTTGATCGCTTTTTTTACGGGCTCACTGAATAAGAAAAGCTTCATCGACAGTGTGCTGGGCGCCACCCGAACGAGCGTCATGGTGTCATTTATCTTGGCCGGCGCTGCCTTTTTGTCAACCGCCATGGGTTTCACGGGCATTCCTCGCGAACTCTCATCGTGGGTCGGTACCTTGGGCTTGGGTAAGTTCGAATTACTGTTGGCCTTGACCGTGCTTTTCATCATCATGGGTTGCTTTTTGGATGGCATCTCAATTGTGGTGCTTACAGCCGCTGTCATCATGCCAATCATTAACCAAGCAGGCATCGACCCTATCTGGTTCGGTATTTTTATGGTGGTCGTGATTGAAATGTCGCAAATCACACCGCCTGTGGGTATTAATCTGTTTATTCTGCAGTCGATGACAGGTAAAAACTTGTGGTACGTGGCTAAGGCCGCGTTCCCCTTCTTTTTGTTGTTAGTGATCGCAACCATCTTGCTTATTTTGTTCCCAGAAATTGCCACCTGGCTACCAGATACGATCAGAAACTAACCGGTGCAACAATCGTTTTACCCTCTCCTACCAATGGCATCCTGTTGGTAGAAGAGGTTAGTCATTCGCTGCATTGCAGCTGACCTCAATATTGGAGAACACATGTCTTCAATCGAAGCAACCCAGCCAAACAACCCCGACGATCACCGACCTTGGCTTAAGCTGAGCGCGCAGCAACTCAGGCAAACGGGTTTGAACATCTCTGATATCCAACAGCGTAAGATTGACAAAAGCTTGATGCGTTTAAGTGCGGCTCTCAAATCGGCTGGATTGAATTGGAGTGAAGACCCTAGCATCACTTGCAACACCGGCACCACCGATCACGACAAAGAAACTTTTGAGACTTACTTGGCCACCTATCGATGAGTAGCAGCCTACCCAACACGATTTTGGCACTGCGAAGCGCCTTGGAACGGGGTGATATTGGCTTACAAGAGTCAATAGCCCATCAGCACGAACGATTCGCTGCACTTGGCCAACGCCTTCATACGGTGACGGACTACTTTTCGCAGGAACCAACCCCCGAACAGTTTGGCTTTCAACCATTGGCTGGCGCGGCGCTGGCGCACAAAGATATTTTTGAACTTTACGGCCGAGTGCCAGGCTTGGGTCGTAACCACGGTCACGCAAAGCCAGGCATCCAAACGGCTCAAGCAATCGCCACGCTACAACAAGCAGGCGCCCTTAACCTTGGGGCGCTGACCATGGCCGAAGACGCCTGTGCGGCAACGGGTCAAACGGCTCACCTACCGACGCCGCTTAACCCGCTGGGCAAGCATTTGGCGGTCGGCGGTTCTTCAAGTGGCAGCGCTGTGGCCGTGGCCGCAGGCATGGTTTATGCCTCTTTGGGCACGGATACAGCGGGCTCCGTGCGCATGCCCGCAATGACTTGTGGTGTCATGGGTTTAAAAACAACCCATGGCTTAATCAGCGCCCAGGGAGTGGCCCCTCTTTCACCGAGTCTTGACTCGGTGGGTATCTTGGCGCGAAACGTCCAGGACTTAGGCTGCGTTTTAGGGGTATTGGCCAAAGACATTCAGTCTAAAGTCGTGGCGCACCCCCTGCGCACGGCTTTCTGGCTTGAGGGCACAAACCTTGAAGACCCAATCAGAGCTGTGGTTGAACCGGTATTTATCGAGTATGGACAAACCGCTCTTGATCTAACCGAACATGAGCAACGTGCTACGACCTTACAGCAGTTGGTCATGGCTTACGAGACAGGGCAAACCCACCAATTGCGCATCACCCAGGGTTTGGCGTGTCATCAAGTGACCGCGCTTGGCACGATCGGTTTGGCCACCCCTCGCCCTTGGTATAAGCACGCGCTGAGCGCCCGGCTGCAGTACACACAAGATTTTATTGACGATGCTTTTGCGCTAGCCGATGTGCTGTTGCTACCTTTACAGGTTGCACCAGTGCCACAAACTGATGAAGTCTATACCGGTACAAGTACCTTTGAACCCACCAAGCTTTTAGCGCTACATCGCTACTGCGGCTGGTTAAACTATTTGGGACTGCCAGCGCTGTCGATACCCATCGGCCGCGATAGCCAAGGACTGCCTATCAGTATCCAACTCGTTGCTCGACCCTTTCATGAGCACCATTTATTAGTAGTGGCTCAACAATTACAGCAAGATCTCATCGGTAAAGACGGCATCAAGCCGGTCTGCCAAATCTAGGAGCACAACACATGAGCAAAATTCAAGCAGCAGAAGCACTGAAGCCCTTTCGGGTGCTGGATCTTTCACGCGTTCGCGCCGGTCCTAATTGCGTGCGCGTCTTGACCGACTTTGGGGCAGACGTTATTCGAATTGAACCCCCGCAGGGTATTGACCCAAACGAGGCCATGTTTGCGGCCAACCGCCATGGCGGTGATTTTCAAAACCTGAATCGCAATAAGCGCTCGTTGACCTTAAACCTTAAAAAGCCAGGCGCACTTGAAATTTTCATGAAGCTCGTTGAAACGGCTGACGTGGTGGTCGAGAACTGGCGTCCTGATGTCAAAAACAAGCTCGGTTTGGATTACGAGTCCTTGGCCAAAGTCAATCCAAGGATCATCTTGGCCAGTATCTCAGGCTATGGTCAAACAGGCCCTTACGCCACTCGGCCTGGTTTTGACCAAATCATGCAAGGCATGGGCGGACTCATGTCAGTCACGGGCTTTCCTGAAGGCAGTCCTGTGCGGGCAGGATTGGCCGTGGCAGATATGAGCGCAGGCCTTTATGCCGCGCTCGGTATCTTGGTGGCTTTGTTAGAACGGGAACGTTCAGGCAAAGGCCAATGGGTTCATGCCTCGCTGTTGCATTCACAAATTGCCATGATGGATTTTCAGGTATCGCGCTACCTCAACGATGGCGATACGCCCACACGCGTTGGCAACGATCACCCCACGAGCAGCCCCATGGGGCTATTTACTGCCTCCGATGGCGTCTTTAATATCGGCGCATCCGGACAAGGCAATTGGTATCGGTTGTGCGAGTTGATAAACCACCCGGAATGGCTGGAAGACCCAGACTTCGAAACAGAAAAGCTGCGCGTCACCAACCGTGCTAAGTTGACTGCGCTACTAGAAGTCGAGTTTGCCAACAATACCGTTGATTACTGGGTCTTGGCGCTAAACAACGCTGGTGTTCCTGCTGGCCCTGTCTACGACGTGCCACAGGTTTTTGAAGACCAGCAGGTCAAGCATTTGAATGTGGTCGCAACCTTGCCAAACGTCTACGACAAAGACATGCACTACATCACCCAACCCATGACGCTTTCTCGCACGCCAGCAGTGGTTAAAACTGCCGCTCCTAAGTGGGGTGAGCACACCGACGAGGTGCTTAGCGAAGTTGGCTTTAACGCTGAACAGATCAAGGCGTTTTATGACGCGGGGGTGGTCTAAGATGGGTGAAATTCGATCAAACATTGATGCCCAAGGCATCGCGACCGTTACCTTGTCTAATCCCAGCCGCATGAATGCCATGCAGTTACAAATGTGGCGTGCGCTCCAAGAGACCATGCAAGCCCTTTCCAATGACACGCAAGTTCGCGTCGTGGTCTTGCGTGGCGACGGCGATGCCGCCTTTGTGTCTGGGGCGGATATCTCAGAGTTTGAGTCCGTGCGCGCAACACCTGATGCCGTCCTGATTTATGACGAGCTGGTCGAAGCCGCAGAAGATGCTATTGGCGCTTGCAGAAAACCGGTTATCGCAGCCATTTCGGGGGTGTGTTACGGTGGTGGCTTGGGTATCGCACTCTCTTGCGATCTGCGTTACAGCAGCCACGATGCCCGCTTTTGTTTGCCCGCTGGCAAGCTTGGTCTGGGTTATGGACTTGAAGATGTCAGGCGCTTACATCGCATTCTCGGCTCAGCGAACGCCGCCGAACTGTTGTTAACCGCCAATGTCTACAAAGGTCCTCAGGCCGTGAGTCTTGGCTTGGCACACGCCTGCGTTGATGATGTGTTCGCCCATGCACAGACCGTTGCTGAACGCGTTGCCAGCTTTGCCCCGCTGACCTTGCGGTCGGTAAAAATGGCCTTACAACACCTCGACCAAGTCGTGGGTGCACCAAGCCCTGCCGAGATTTCAGCGGCAGTTACCGCTTGCTTTGAGAGCGAGGACTACGCAGAGGGTCGGCAAGCTTTTGCACAAAAAAGAACGCCGAACTTCAAGGGCCGTTAGTCCATCCATTGAAAAACAGAAGTCTCACTGACCAAAGGCAATCACGATGAGTAATCCACGCGTACCGTATCGTTTTTCTAATGACGGCCCTGATTTAATTGCGCACGAGGATGGACCTATTTTGGTTCACTTGGTTGTTAATGTCGAAAACTGGAGTTTTGATGCGGCCATGCCGCGTACGATCATCACGCCGCCCCATGGCAAAGAAACCGTGCCAGATGTGCCTAATTTCTCTTGGGCTGACTACGGCATGCGTGCTGGACTACCGCGCATGATTGAAGCGATCCACCAGCGCGGCCTACCCGCCTCAACAAGCATCAACGCGAGCGTCATTGACGCCTACCCAGGCGCAGCCGAAGCCATGCTGGCCGTGGGTTGGGAGTTCATCGGCCACGGCATGCACCAAAAATCGATCCAACAAGCAGGCACGGAAGAAGAGGTCGTGGCCCAATCCTTAGAAAAACTACGGCACTTTAGTGGCCAAGCCGTGAGCGGTTGGCTGAGCCCCGGTTTGCGAGAGTCTGAACGCAGTCCTGATGTGCTCAAATCAGAAGGTGTGCGCTACGTATTTGACTGGTGTATGGATGACTTGCCCAACTGGATGCGAACCGACCATGGGCCCCTTTTGAGCATGCCTTACAACCTTGAACTCAATGACTCCATCATTTACGCGATTGAAAAACATGCCACTGGTCAGTTTTTAGACCGCACCCAACGCTCGCTCGCCCTATTTGAAAAAGAAACCGTGAAACGCCCCAGGGTGCTGGCGATTGGTTTACACCCGCACTTGATGGGCGTGCCACACCGCTTTGGTGAGTTTGAAGCCATGCTTGATGCACTGATGGCGAGCCCAAAGACCACTTTTTTATTACCAGCACAGATCGCAGACTGGTTCGAAGGGCAAGTACCGGCTGCTTAGGAAAAATGCCGTTTGAACATCAGTTCAAACGGCATTTGAATGCGCAAATGACCCTGTCATGATTCAAATCAGACAGTTGAACTACTTCTGCGATATACCCGCTTCTTTAACAGTCACGCCCCAAGCAGCATAGTCATCCTTGATACGCTGCGCGGTTTGCTCCGGCGTGAAAACCATCGGCTCGTAAGCTTGAAACTTGATGGTCTGCTGCAACTCTTTGGATTGCATGGCTTTTGCCATCTCTGTGGTTAACCGCTTTTGCACATCAGCAGGCAGGCCCTTGGGTGCCACAATGCCAAACCAAATTGTGGCGTCAAACCCCGGGAAACCCGATTCAGCAATGGTGGGAACATCTGGGAACATTGAGCTGCGGTCAGCAGATGAAACCGCCAAAGCCCTCACGGTCCCTGCCTTGATGTGCTGAGCAGCCGCACCCAACGAAGAGAACAGAAACGGCACATGTCCACCGAGCACCTCTGTCATCGCCGGTGCGCCACCCTTGTAAGGGATGTGCGTGATGTCAAGTCCCGCGGCCTTTTTGAACTGCTCACCAGCCAAGTGTCCAACACCGCCCACACCAGAAGTGCCATAGCTCCAAGCGGCTGGGTCTTTTTTGGCCAACGCAATCAATGAGGCCACATCAGTGGCTGGTGAATTGGCCGGAACCACAATCACCACACCACCACCGCCCACCATGCCCAAGGGCGTGAAAT
>JAFMCG010000088.1 GCA_017857895.1 Burkholderiaceae bacterium
CCAGCGCTGGTCTGAAGACCCCGATTGGAAGCTTGATTATTCCAATCCTGATCGCACGCGGCCCGAAGAACTTGGCCGTTTGAGGGCTGAGGCGGACCAAGCTCGGGCTGAGATCGCGCGGTTAAAAGGGAAAACGTTAGGCTAGAGCCAAGACAATTTAAAGTATTGTCATGTTTACTTACAGGAGATGTCGTTGAAAACCGTGAAGACCCTTCGCTTCTTGCTCGCCATGAGCGCCTTGTTGTCAGGTGCCGTGGTTGGTGTTCAAGCCCAAACTGTTTTAAAAATTGGTTACGCCACTTCGCCAACATCACACTACGGTGTGGGTTCGACCGTGTTTTGTGAAGAAATCGAGAAAGGAACCTCAGGTCGCTACAGCTGCCAGCAGTTTCCGAGTAGCGCACTCGGTGGTGAGCGCGAAATGATCGAATCGGTTCAGCTCGGTACGCTGGATTTGGTCAACACCTCTACCGGACCCTTGGGTAACTTCGTGCCAGAGACTCGGATCGTGGATATTCCTTTCTTGTTTCGCGACTACGATCACGCCCGAAAAGTGATGGATGGCCCCATCGGCCAGGGCCTGTTGGACAAAATGAATCAAAGGGGTCTGGTTGGTATGGCGTGGACTGAAAACGGTTTTCGGCACATGACCAATAACGTTCGTCCGATTGTGCAAGCCTCAGATGCCAGTGGTCTAAAAATGCGCACCATGGAGAACCGGGTGCACATGGAAGGTTATAAAACCTTTGGCATCTTGCCAACGCCGATGGCCTTTCCTGAGCTCTTTACCGCCTTGCAACAGGGTACAGTGGACGGCCAAGAAAACCCGATTCCTGTGATTTTGGCGTCAAAGTTTTCGCAGGTGCAAAAGCACTTGTCGTTGACCAACCACGTTTATTCGCCTGCCGTATTGATTTTGTCGCCAGCGGTGTGGGCTAAGTTGTCAGATGCTGACAAAGCGGTGTTCATGGCTGCCGCCAAATCAGGATCGATCGCGCAACGCAAAAAGGTCAATGACGATGAAGCCAATGGCATTGCGATTCTTAAAAACGACGGCATGATGGTGGTTGAACAAGTCAATGGCCAAACATTTAGAGACGCCGTGGCACCTGCCTATGCTCAGTTTGCCACGGAGTTTGGTGCCGACAATATTCGTGCGATCCAAGCGGTCCAATAAGCATTGGTTCAGTCGTTTTGAGTTTTGTTTTGATGAGGCGAGCCCTTGGAATTAACCAAGGGCTCGCTCGTTTTTGGTCCTTCGCCATACAGTAAACTGATCTGAAATAGTGGCGTTATGCCCACCAATGCCGGCCGGGGGAATCATGGATTTTTCATTTAGCGATGATCAGTTAAGTATCAAAGAAGCCATTGAAAAAATTTGCGAGCCTTTTGATGAGCACTACTGGCTAAAGCGCGACAACGAAGGTGGTTTTCCGCACGAGCTGCACCGAGCACTTGCTGACGGTGGCTGGCTCGGGATCTGTATTCCAACCGAATATGGTGGCTCTGGCTTGGGCATGACCGAGGCCACCATCATGATGCAAGCCATCAGTGAGTCCGGTGCTGGCATGAGTGGCGCCTCTGCGGTCCACATGAATATTTTTGGGTTGAACCCTGTGGTTCAGTTCGCCACTGAAGAGCAAAAGCAGCGCATGTTGCCACCGCTGATAGCTGGCAAAGAAAAGTCTTGCTTCGCGGTGACCGAACCCAACACGGGTTTAAATACCACGCAATTAAAGGTCAAGGCTGAGCGCCGAGGCGACCACTACCTTTTGAGTGGCACCAAAGTCTGGATTTCGACGGCTCAAGTCGCCGACAAAATGTTGATCTTGGCACGCACCACACCACTAGAAGAGTGCACGAGCCACACCGATGGCTTGAGCTTGTTTTACACCGATCTCGACCGGCGTTACGTCACGGCCCGTGAAATCCCAAAAATGGGCCGCAAGGCAGTCGATTCCAATGAGCTCTTTATCGATGGCCTCAAAGTACCGGTCGAGGATTTGATTGGCCAAGAGGGCATGGGTTTTAAGTACATCATGCACGGCATGAATGCAGAGCGTATTTTGATTGCCGCTGAAGCGGTGGGACTGGGCAAGGTTGCGCTAAGACGGGCGACGAATTACGCCAAAGAGCGCGTGGTGTTTAATCGGCCTATCGGCCAAAACCAAGCGATTCAACACCCATTGGCGGTTAATTGGATGGAACTCGAGGCTGCCAATTTGGTGGTCTATCAGGCAGCGACCCTGTTTGATCAGGGCAAGCCGTGCGGAGCCCAAGCCAACGCCGCGAAGTATTTGGCCGGTGAGGCAGGGTTTAATGCTTGTCAGCAGGCCGTCATGACACACGGTGGTTTTGGTTACGCCAAGGAATACCATGTCGAGCGTTACCTGCGCGAAGTGCTGATCGCACGGATTGCGCCCGTTAGCCCTCAGTTGGTGATGTGCTACATCGCCGAGCGGGTGTTGGGGCTGCCGAAATCGTATTAAATACCAAACAATAAATACCAAATACCCAAAAAAACAAAGGGGGTGGCCATGGCGGGTTTGTATTTTGAGCAGTTTGAGTTAGATCGTGTGTTCAAGCACGAGATTACACGCAGCGTGACAGCGTCAGACAACATGTTGTTTTGCAACATGACGTTGAATCCACAGCCGCTGCACATCGATTTTAATTTCGCCAAAGACACTGAGTTCGGCCAGCCGCTGGTCAATAGTCTGTTCACCTTGGGGCTTGTCATCGGTATCTCGGTCTATGACACCACGCTTGGTACGACCATTGCCAACCTCGGCATGGAAAACACCCAATTCCCCAACCCAGTATTCCATGGCGACACGATACGAGTGGAAACGCGGGTTGTGTCGTTGCGTGAGAGTAAGTCCCGCCCCATGGCCGGCATTGTGGTGTTCGAGCACAAGGGGATTAACCAACGTGGTGAGGTGGTTTGCCTGTGTACACGCTCAGCCTTCATGAGGAAGAAACCGGCCTAAGGGTTAATGGTCCCCTGGGTCGGCATCACTGTTATTGGTTGCCTTGGGCCAATCGTTGAATCAATTGCGGGTCGCGGTCGAGTTTTTCAGCCGCCAACAAAATATCGCGCCAAGTGTTGCTGTCAACCGGAATGCCATCGACTAGGCGCTCAGCTCGGGTCTGACGCTCGGGTTCACCAGCAATTTTGACGCCTTCGGTACCCGCCATGGCGGGAGATGCCTTGACCCAATCAATAAACGCCATCGATTCTTGACCGAAGTGGTCACCTGGTGAGAGTTTTTGCGGGTCGATCAGAATGGTCAGCATGCCGTTAAGGACGCGTCGACTTGTTGGGTACTCGCGCAAAGTCATGGCGTTGGCAAGGGCCCCACCGAGCAATTCACACACCAGCGCTAGACCAAAGCCTTTGTGCTCGCCAAAGGTACGCAAGGCACCCATGGGGGCTTTGACAGCAAACACAGGGTCGGTGGTGGGTTGACCTTTGTCGTCAATGATTTGCCCTGGTTTGAGGGCTTCACCTTTGTTGTGTGCCACGCGGGCCTTGCCTTGGGCGATGACGCTGGTGGCAAAGTCCAAAATCACCGGTGGTTGACCACTCACGGGAATGCCGATGCAAATTGGGTTGGTCCCAAAACGGGCGTCGCTACCATCCCATGGTGACACCACGGGACGCGATAAGACACTCACAAAATGAATCGCAATCAGGTCTTGTGCCACGGCCATCTCAGCCCAAGCGCCAATGCGGCAAAGGTGATGGGCATTGCCCAGAGCCATGATGCAGCTGCCATGTGTTTTGGCGCGCTCGATGCCAAGCAGCATCGTTTCGTGGCCGACCACTTGCCCAAAACCACTGTGACCGTCTAGTCCTAATAAGGCGCCGTGATCAATACGCGTTTCGATATGGGCGTTGGGTTTGAGACCACCCTCTAGAAAAGACTCGGTGTAGCGTGGCAACATGCCAACGCCGTGCGAGTCGTGACCCGTCAGATTGGCGGCCAATAGGTTGTCGGTGACCAGATCAACTTCAGTGGGGCTGCTGCCAAACCCTTTGACCACTTCGGCAATGGCCGCACGAAGCGCGGGCAATTGAAAGTGATGAATATCAGCCATAATTGCCCGTGCGCTCCATCGTGTTGTTATTGCATGTACCAACCATGGCTGACCACAAAAGATTGTCCTGTCAGTGCGGCTGTGGGGAAACCTGCCAAATAGCTTACAACAGAGGCGACGTCTTGAGTGGTGGTGAAAGTGCCGTCCACAGTCTGGCTGAGCATCACGTTTTTAATGACCTGGTCTTCAGTGATACCCAAGCTCTTGGCTTGTTCAGGGATTTGCTTGTCAACCAAAGGTGTGCGAACAAATCCTGGGCAAACCACGTAAGCACGAACGTTTTTTTCACCGCCTTCTTTGGCCACCACGCGAGCCAAGCCAAGCAAACCGTGCTTGGCGGTGACGTAGGCTGACTTCAACTTAGAGGCTTCGTGCGAGTGCACTGAGCCCATGTAAATGATGGAGCCACCACGACCGCTCGAGTACATGTGTTTGATGGCGGCTTTGGTGGTCAAGAAAGCACCATCTAGGTGAATAGCCAACATTTTTTTCCAGTCAGCGAACGGAAAGTCCTCGACAGGGTGAATGATTTGAATACCTGCGTTTGAAACCAGCACGTCAATGCTACCAAGCGCTTTGACGGCCGCTTCGATGCCGGCGTTCACTTGCTCTTCACTGGTGACATCCATGCTCACGCCCATGGCTTTGACACCGAGCGCTTCGATTTCTTTTGCGACCGCTTGCGCACCCTCTAAGTTCAGGTCAGCAATCACGATATTGGCGCCTGCTTTGGCCATTTCGATCGCGCATTCCTTACCAATGCCGCTTGCAGCGCCAGTGACCAAAGCGACTTTATCTTTTAACGTCATGTGTGGTTCCTTTCAGGGTTGAGGGGGGTGTTGTGGGGTAGGCCGCAAAAATCCTCACTCATATTAGCAAAGTATGGTTTCCATTTTGCAAAACCATGATTCGAATATGGGTCTGTGCAACAGGTGGGACAGTGGCATAGAATGTAAAGATGGCTTTGTACGGATAAAGCCTGCGAACCCACTTCCGGGAAAGATGATGACAATAGACATTCGTTTTGAGACGCCTTCTAGCGCCAAAGAGGCTGCAATTCTTTTGGCCAGTGCGCCGGGTAAAGCCCGGGTCCTAGCCGGTGGCACTGATCTTATGGTGCAAATGCGCTCTGGCCGACTTGAGCCTGGCTTGATAGTTGATATCAAGGGGATTGATGAAATCGTCTCCGTGCGCCAAGAAGAGGGAGGCTGGCGCGTGGGTGCGGCTGTGGCCTGTATGGACTTACTGAAGCACAAGGCATTCGCTGAGACCTTTCCTGGCGTGATTGATGGCGCCAATTGGATCGGGTCGATCCAAGTGCGCAGTCGCGCGAGCATGGGTGGCAATCTTTGCAACGCCTCGCCGGCCGCCGATAGCGTGCCTGCGATGATGTCTGTGGGTGCTATTGCGAGTATTGAGGGGCCTAACGGACGACGGGAAATTCCCGTTGAACAAATGCCACAAGGCCCTGGTAAAACCGCACTGGCTCCAGGTGAGCTGTTGGTTTCACTCTTTTTTCCGACACCAGCGGCTCGAAGTAGCAGTGCTTACATGCGATTCACGCCACGCACAGAAATGGACATCGCCGTTGTTGGTGCCGGTGTCAGCTTGACTTTGGATGCCAAAGGTGTTTGCATCGAGGCGCGGGTCTGTTTGGGCGCCGTGGCGGCAACCGCCATTTCAGTGCCTGAAGCCGCACAAGCTTTGATTGGAACCACGCTTGATGAGGCCGCCCTGGAAAAAATGGCAGCGGCTGCTCGAGCAGCCGCCAAACCAATTAACGACAAGCGCGGAACGGTCGTTTTTCGTACCAAACTCGCGGGCGTGATGGCCCGACGCACGGCATTAAAAGCCCTTAAACGGGCCCAGGAGAACAATTAACATGGCCAAGCAACATGTGAGTACGACCATTAATGGCGAGGCAGTTGAGTTTTTGTGTGAGACGCGCCAATCATTGTTGGATGTTTTACGCGACGAGCTCGACATGACCGGTACCAAAGAGGGCTGCGGCACGGGCGATTGTGGTGCCTGTAGTGTGACGCTTAACGGCGACTTGGTCTGTTCGTGCCTGGTCTTGGGGGTTGAAGCAGAGGGCAAGTCAATCCAAACCATTGAAGGCATGGCCCAAGGCGACCAACTACACCCGCTGCAACGGAAGTTTTTAGAGCATGCGGCTTTACAGTGCGGCATTTGTACGCCTGGCATATTAGTGGCAGCCCGAGCACTGCTGGCGCGAAACCCAGATCCAACTGAAGAAGAAGTGCGCTATTGGTTGGCTGGCAATCTTTGCCGTTGTACGGGCTATAACAAAATCATCGAAGCGGTGCTCGACGCCGCCCGTGAAATGAGAGGCGCTTAATTATGCTTAAAAAGATCGATACGCCAATGCCAGATTTGAAAGTCGTGGGTACCCGACCTGTGCGTCCCGATGGGGTGCCCAAAGTTACCGGGCAGGCACGCTACGGCGCAGATTATTCATTACCAGGCATGCTCTGGGGCAAAATCCTGCGCTCGCCGCATGCGCACGCGCGGATTCGATCAATTGATACCAGCGCCGCAAGTGCTTTGCCGGGCGTTAAGGCTGTGATGGTTGGCAGTGATATGCCTGAGCAATCATTCAATTACATTGGCCCTGATCGGGTCCAGGTGAACTATTGGCACATGACTCGAAATGTCATGGCCCGTGAAAAAGCACTTTTTGATGGCCACCCAGTGGCTGCGGTTGCGGCCACCACGGCGGCGATTGCTGAGCAGGCTTTAAAACTGATCAAAGTCGACTACGAGGTGTTGCCTCATGTGATCAACGTTGATGACGCCATGAAAGAGGATGCACCGCTCTTGTTTGACAACATGATCACGCGTGGCGTGAGTCCTGAGCCCACGAAGCCATCGAACGTGTCGCGGCGATCCGAGTTTAAGGCGGGTGACCTTGAGGCGGGTTTTGCTTTGGCTGACGAAGTGGTGGAGATGAGCTTCACGACGGAGCCAGTTCATCAGGGCTACATTGAAACGCATGGCACGCTTGCGCGCTATGGTGCGGATGGCCAATGTGAGATTTGGTCCTCGAGTCAAGGGCACTTTATGGTTCGTGCTTACACAGCCAAGCTGTTGGGCATGAACATCAGTGACCTCTTGGTGCATCCGGCTGAGATCGGTGGTGGGTTTGGTGGCAAGACGGTGGTTTACCTCGAGCCTGTGGCCGCGCTGCTTTCGAAAAAAACGGGCTTGCCCGTTAAGGTAGTCATGTCACGTGAGGATGTGTTTCGTGCCACTGGCCCCACATCTGGTTCATCAATGACGGTCAAAATGGGTGTCACCAAAGACGGCAAGATCGTGGCCGCTGATGGGACATTTAAGTTGCAAGCTGGCGCTTTTCCAGGATCGCCCGTTATGAACGCCGCCATGTGTGCCTTTTCAGTTTATGAAATTGAAAACGCCCGTGCTGTGGGATACGACGTGGTGTGTAACCGCCCCAAGGCCGTGGCATACCGCGCACCAGGTTCGCCAATTGCCGCTTTTGCCGTTGAAAGTGTGGTCGATGAGTTGGCACGACGCATTGGCATGGACCCTCTGGCCTTACGCCTGAAAAATGCCGTCAAAACGGGGTCGCCGACGATTTGGGGACCAAAGCATGGCTTTGACGGCTTCATTGAGACCATCGAAGCGTTGATGGCACACCCAGCTTATAAAACACCGTTGGGTAAGAATCAGGGCCGTGGTGTGGCTTCAGGTTTTTGGTTTAACGGTGGTGGTGAGTCAGCCGTGACCGTGCACATCAGTGAAGATGGCTCTATCGCGATTGCATCAGGTAGCATGGACGTGGGTGGATCAAGGGCTTCGATGGCGTTGATGGCGGCGGAAACACTCGGCGTGCCCTATGACTCGGTAAGATCAACAGTGTCAGATACGGCATCGATTGGGTACAACCATGTGACCGGTGGTTCTCGCGTGACCTACGCCACAGGCATGGCAGTGGTGCAAGCCTGTGAAAAAATAGTCGATGACATGCGCGCCCGCGCGGCGATGATTTGGGATGTGCCGCTCGAAGCCGTGTCGTGGCAAGACGGGGCAGCGCACCTGACAGATGCCGCGTTGGGTGACAAAGCGCCTTTAAGCCTGAAAGATATTGCTGCAAAGCGCGCCGTGACTGGTGGGCCGATAGTGGCCGAAGTGGCGATCAATGCGGGTGGTCAAGCGCCAGGGTTTTCTACTCAGTTTTGTGATGTCGAAGTCGATCCCGAAACTGGAGCCGTCAAAATCCTGCGCTACGTGGCTGCGCAAGATGTCGGGCGTGCCATCCACCCGAGCTATGTTGAAGGGCAGATTCAAGGCGGTGTGGTGCAAGGCATTGGCTGGGCTTTGAATGAGACTTACGTCTATAGCGATAAGGGCCTGCTTGAGAACACTGGTTTCTTGGACTATCGCGTACCCGTGGCCTCGGACTTACCCATGATTGAGGCTTTGATTGTTGAAGTACCCAATCCAAACCACCCGTTTGGAGTCAAAGGTGTGGGTGAGGTCAATATCGTGCCGGTGATGGCCGCTGTTGCCAATGCTTTGCGTGGTGCCACTGGGGTGCGTCAACATGCGCTGCCAATGTCACCGCCCGTTGTTTTGGCGGCGCTAGATGCGCATGCCGCTGAGGTCGTGGGTGGCTGATCAGGTGCCTCAATGGGTGCCTAAATTGAACGCAATCGACAAGCTTTTGCGAGCCCCCGTGCGCGTCACGCTCACGGGGGCTTTGCCACCCTTCACCAGCGGTGAAATGTCGTTTGAATTGCCAGTGACCAACATGCGCGGGTTGTTAAGTGCACTCAATGAACGCTTCCCCGGTATTGGCGAGGTGATTGAAGAAGACACCGCTGTGGCCATTGACGGGGTGATTCACGAGATCATTTACACCCAGGTGCTCCCGCCTGGCTGCGAGGTATTTTTCATTCCTCGGTTAGAGAGCGGTTGACCGACTCGGTTTGTCGTTGTTGCATGTTCCACATGTTGGCGTAGGTGCTACCGGCCGCCAGTAACGCCTGGTGCGTGCCCCGCTCAACGATACGGCCTTGATCCATGACGATGATTTGATCGGCGTTGACGACTGTCGATAGGCGATGGGCAATGATCAAGGTGGTGCGGTTGCGCGCTAACTTGGTTAACTCTTCTTGTAGTGCGCGCTCAGTGCGCGAATCGAGTGCTGAGGTTGCTTCATCAAAAATCAACATGGCAGGGTGCTTTAGCAATGTGCGCGCAATGGCCAAGCGTTGCTTCTCGCCGCCTGAAAGCTTGAGTCCACGCTCGCCCACTGAGGTCTCATAGCCGTCTGGCAGCTGCGCGATAAATGAATCGAGTTGAGCCGCACGCGCGGCCTCGCGCACCTCAGCATCAGTGGCCAAAGGTTTGCCATAGCGGATGTTGTAAGCAATGGTGTCGTTAAAGAGCACCGTGTCTTGCGGGACAATGCCCACCGCTTGGCGCAAGCTCGATTGTGTGATGTCGCGAATGTCTTGACCGTCAATCAACAGACGCCCACCCTGAATGTCATAGAAGCGAAACAGCAAGCGCGATAGCGTACTTTTGCCCGCGCCGGTACGACCCACCACGGCGGTGGTGGTGCCAGCCTCAATGGTCAAAGAAAGGTCTTCAAGAATGGTGCGCTTGGCTTCGTAAGAAAACCGAACGTTTTCGAACACAACTTTCGGGCCAATGACGGGGTTTTTGATCACCAGCGGTTGCGCCTTGGTGCTGTCAGCGATTTCCTCGTTCTCATTGAGCAATCTGAACATTCGATCAATGTCTGCGGTGGATTGCTTGAATTCTCGGTACACCACACCGAGGAAGTTCAGCGGAATGTAGAGCTGAAGCATCAGCGTGTTGACCAACACCAAGTCACCGAGTGTCATGCTGCCATCGGCAACACCGGCGGCGGCGCGCCAAATAATCAGCACCAAGCCCACGGTGATGATGACTTGTTGGCCGAGGTTTAAAGCGGCCAGTGTCTTTTGTGAAAGGATGGC
>JAFMCG010000089.1 GCA_017857895.1 Burkholderiaceae bacterium
GCCAGAGCCCTCCCAAGCCGTGGCCGAGCCCGTTGAAGCAGCAGCGCCAGAGCCTGAGCCGGAGCCTGAGCCAGCATCCGAGCAAGAATCCGAGCCAGTACCAGAGCCAGTACAGAAGCCTGAGCCAGTGCTTGTCCCAGGACCCGAAATTGCCTCAGTGCAGTCGTTTGAGCCTGATATCAAAGCGGAGACCGTGCCAGAACAAACCCTAGCTCCTGAACCCGAGCCTGAGCAAGTACCTGAGCCTGAGCCTGCAACGGTTGCCGTTCCTAAGCCACCCGCTGTGAAACCAAAGGCAACGAAACCCGTTGCCAAGACGCCCACAGCCAGAAAAGTAGCGCCACCTCGAGAGTCGGATGTTTCAACGCGAGCAACGACGCCCGCCGTCTATGACGCGGCTTACTTAAAAAATCCGGCGCCACGGTATCCGATGAGTGCCATTCGCGAAAAAGCAGAAGGTACCGTCATCGTTCGCACTGAAATTTTGGCAAATGGTCAGAGTGGGCGGGTTGAGCTAGAAGCAAGCAGTGGTTTTGAATCATTAGATGTCGCCGCATTGTCGACCATTAAAAAATGGCGTTTTAAACCCGCGATGGTTGACGGTCAGGCAATCAGCCAATGGGCCACCATTCCTATCACGTTCCGCCTAACGAAACGCTAGCCCGAGCTCTCGATCCTGAACCGTGTGGCGGCGTGTACTTGGGTGCGCAAAAGCCCTATGCTTACCCTCATTAGAAAACTTGATGGGAAAATCGCAATGTCACTGATGTCTGAAATCAGCGAGTACGGTGCGTGGCAAATGAAGGGGCAAGCCGATGCTCAGGCCATACACCACGCCAAGCGGGCTGTTTTGGACTGGTTTTCTGCTTTGTATCCCGGCACTCGGATTGACCCCTGCGCACAGTTGCTCAAAGCCCATCATTCAGAGCTCGGATTTGGACGGTCTAGCTTGCCAGGTTGCGGCACAGTGGCATTTGCCCCAACGGCGGCATGGATCACTGGAAGCGTATCGCACGCGATTGAGTTTGATGACATCTTTCGGGATGCGGTTTATCACCCAGGATGTCCGACGATTGCTGCGGCATTGGCCGTGGGAGAGGATCTTCAAGTCGATGGACTGACCTTTCTGAAATCGATCATTGCAGGCTATGAAATTTCGACGCGAATTGGTGCTGCCATTCAGCCTGCGCATTATCGGTTTTTTCACACCACAGGCACCGTTGGTTGTTTTGGGGCAGCGGGCGCTGTCGCCGCCTTGGCTGCACCGGGTGACGCGGGTATTATGGGGCATGCCTTGTCAACATCTGCAAGCTTTGCTAGCGGGTTACAGCAGGCTTTTCGCTCGGATGCGATGACCAAGGCGTTACATGCGGGTAATGCTGCCAGCGTCGGGGTGCGCTCTGGTTTGGGCGCGGCTAGCGGCATAACAGGTGCGAACGCAATGCTTGAAGGTGAGGTCGGCTTCGCGGCAGCCTTGGTCGGTGAAACGGTTGATTGGAAAACGGTGACTCAAGGATTGGGCGAGCACTACAACATCACCGACATGACACAAAAGAACCACGGCTGCTGCGGCCATACCTTTGCCGCCATCGACGCTGCCATTGCGCTGCGTGGGCAGGGTGCAACCATCGATAATATTGCGGCTATTGAGGTGCAGACCTACCAGACGGCCATCAATGTCACCGGAAACCATGAGCCAAAAACAGCATTCGAGTGTAAGTTCAGCTTGCCTTATGTCGTGTGCCATGCGTTTGGGCATGGTGCTGTGCGACTGGCTGCCTTTGATGAGCAAGCCATGAGCGATACGCAGACTCGCGCCTTAATGAAAAAACTTACGCTGACTCAGGCTTCCGATTTGACGGCAACCTTTCCGAAACAACGTGCAGCGAGAGTGAAGGTGACGCTTAAAGATGGTCGTGAACTGATGCATTTCGCACCGCACCGCAAAGGCGATCCAGAGGCGCCATTGAGTGATCAAGACCTCAATGATAAATTTCTTGAATTGGTTTCGCCGGTTCTAGGTGATGCCCAAGCCAAGACTTTAATGAATCAAATCTGGTCGCTAGACCAATTGACATTGGCTGATCTCAAATTGGCGCAAGCCTAAAAAATAACTGGTGTAAAAAAACGCCCCAGTTCACTGTCACGGAAACGAATCAATCATTATGCTTAAGACCAAGCTTGACCCAAGTTTTGCTGCTGCGCTTTTTACGCCCCAAAGTGTTGCCTTAATTGGCGCCTCTGGGAATCCCAAAAAGAATACCGCTCGGCCCATGCGTTTTATGCAAAAGCACGGCTGTCAAACGACTTTCTATCCGATCAACAAAACCCAATCTGAAGTGCTTGGTCAAAAGGCCTACGAATCGGTTCAAGACTTGCCTGAACCCATCGATCATGCTTTTGTCATGGTCGCCAGTGAAAATGTTCTAGATCAGTTGCAAGCTTGCGCTGCAGCGGGCGCTAAGGTCGTCACTATTTATTCTGATGGATTCGGTGAGGTGGGTGAAGAGGGTATGTTGCGTCAACAAGCCCTCGTGCAGACAGCACGTGAGTTGGGTGTGCGTATTATTGGCCCGAACAGCATCGGATTGGCTAACTTAGAGACGGGTTTGATTCTGTCAGTCAATGCGGTATTTGAAGCAGAGTCTTTGATCAGTGGCCCTTTAAGCTTAGTCTCACAAAGCGGTTCCATGATGGGGTCGTTGCTGGCACGTGCCGCTTCACGAGGCTTTGGGTTTGCAAAATCAATTTCTGTGGGCAATGAGAGCGACGTCAGTGTGGGTGAAGTCATCGACGTTTTGGTTGACGACCCCCAAACCAAAGTGATTTTGTTGTTCTTAGAGACCATCAGGGATGCGCCCACTTTGGCTTACGCCCTTGAGCGTGCTCGTGAGTCGGGTAAGCCAGTGGTGGCTTATAAGCTTGGTCGATCCGCACAAGGCGATGCACTGGCGCAATCGCATACGGGTGCTTTGGCTGGTAATGATGCGGCTGTGGATGTGTTTCTCAATGCGCATGGCGTGATGCGTGTCAATCAGCTCGAGACGTTGTTTGAGATCGCCCCATTGGCGCTACATTTTGAGAAGCCGGCGATTGAGGCTACTCGCGCGCCTCGGTTAGCCGTTATCACCACCACGGGTGGTGGCGCAGCCACGGTGGTCGACAACCTTGGCTTGCATGGCATTGAGGCTGTTGCACCACCGCTTGATTTCATCGGGCACATGGCGCAAAGGGGGTTGGCGATTCGGCAGACGCCTGTGATTGATTTGACGCTTGCGGCCACCAGTGATCAATACAAGGATTTGCTTGAGCAGCTCTTGCAATCCGATTGGTGCGATGGGGTGTTGAGCGTGGTTGGATCGTCGGCTCAGTTTCATCCCGAGCTAGCAGTCAAACCCTTGGTGCAATCACAGCGGCCATCAAATAAAGTCCTAGCGGTATTTTTAGCGCCTGAAGCCACTGAATCCTTGCGTTTGTTGCAACAGGCTGGCATCGCCGCTTTTCGTACCCCTGAATCATGTGCAGACGCACTGGCGGTGTTTTTTAAGCGCGCCGGCTCAGCGCCAGTATCGCTTGGCAGCTTCTCTTGGCCAGCGGGGTTACCGACCCAAGGCACGTTGACTGAATTTCAATCCAACCAAGTGTTCAGTCAATTGGGTGTGCCCGTGGCGGCGCACGCTTTGATTGACCCACTAAACCCACAGCATTCAGTGCCATATCCTGTTGTCTTGAAAGTGTCTTCGCCCGACATTGCGCACAAGACCGATGCGGGGGGCGTCAAAGTCAATATTGCCGACGCGACTGCCTTGCAGCAAGCTGCCACTGAAATCATGGCCAATGTGACGCACAATTGTCCGCAAGCGCGCATTAATGGTTTGCTCGTGCAAACCATGGCACCACGCTTGTTGGAGCTGATCCTCGGTTACCGCGATGATCCCTTGGTTGGCCCAACAGTCCTGCTGGGCGCGGGCGGCATTGCCGCAGAGTTACTGCCAGACGTGTCGCTTCGTTTGGCACCCGTTTCAAATGCTCAGGCCTGGGAGATGATTGGAGAGGTGAAAAGCACACAATTGGTCAGGGGCTTTAGAGGGTTGCCCAAAGGTGATTGCGATGCTTTGGCACGGGCCATTGTGGCGGTATCACAATTGGCGGTATTAACAGGCGTAAAGGTCCAAGAGGCTGAAATCAACCCACTATTTGTACAAGCTGATGGTGTGGCAGCGGTCGACGGCCTGATTGTCTTGGCCAACGGTTAAGACATTTTAGGTCGGGATACTGAGCGTCATTTTAAGTCGTGCTCGAATCTCGATCAGATTCGAGTTACGCTTAAGTGATGAGCTACTCAAATCGAGAACGTTTCATACTCTGGTTATCCCATCGTTGCATTTGGCTGTTGCTGCTCGGGTTTTTGGGGTTAGGCGCCGTTACACGAGCTGATTCGAATCCAACACCCGTGCCTGTTGGCGTATGGATTGAAAACAATCGTGCGAGTGCTTTAGCGCAAGAGGCGATTGGCATTTTGCTGGCCGCCGAGGCTGAGGGTCTGAACCCAAGCGATTACGACGTCACAGTTTTGCAACAACAGCAACGTGCGCTAGGTAACTGGATTGGTGCTGATTCAGCCAGCGCACAGTCCTTCGATGCCGCCCTTTCAAAAGCTGTCTTGCGTTATTTGAACGACTTGGCACTCGGTCGTGTCTCAGCCAAAGACGTCCATCAAAATTACGATACCAGCACGCACCGTGCTTTTGACGCGGTTGAGCATCTCAGTGCCGCATTAACAGCGCCGATGCGTGGCACAACATTGACAGACGTGATGGCTCAAGCAGCTCCTAATTTCCCACTTTATGCCGCCTTAAAACGCGCATTGGCTGACTATCGAAATCTGAGTGCTGATCCGGCTTGGTCTGAGCGACTGGCGATGCCGACGGGTAATAAGGTAGAACTGGGTGATGACTATTCGGACTTGGGGCGGTTGCAAGCTCGATTGGTATTGCTTGGCGACATGATCGAGCGGTTGCCCGCCAAAACCTATGATCTGCAATTGGTGCAAGCCGTTGAATCCTTCCAGGGTAGGCATGGATTGTTTGTTGACGGGGTGATCGGACCACAAACGCTAGAAGCGCTTAATGTGACACCGTTGCAGCGGGTGGCTCAAATAGCGCTTTCGATGGAGCGACTGCGGTGGACGCCGCTACAACAGGGTAATCGCTTGATTGTGGTCAATATTCCCGGTTTCACGCTCTATGCCTATGAGGTAGACGCACAAGGGAAGCTGAATATTCAAGTGGAAATGCGAGTCGTCATTGGGCGATCGTTAAATCATCGTACGCCGATATTTGACGAAGACATGAAGTTCATTGAATTTAGTCCTTACTGGAATGTTCCGATTTCAATTGCGCGGTCTGAAACCATTCCTGCCATTGAGCGCAATGCCAACTACTTGGCAAATCAAGGTATGGAATTTGTTGATCGACAAGGCAATGTCAGTTTTGCGGTGAGCGCAGAAAAACTGCAAGCGGTTCGCGATGGTCAGCTTCGCATTCGGCAAAGGCCTGGGCCCAAGAACGCTTTGGGTGATATCAAGTTTATTTTCCCAAATAACCAAAACATCTTCTTGCATCACACACCCGCGACTCAACTGTTTTCTCTTAGTCGTCGTGACTTTAGCCATGGCTGCATAAGAGTTGAAGATCCTGTTGCTTTGGCTCAATTTGTTTTGCAAGATGAGCCGCAGTGGACTGTCGATCGTATCCGTGAGGCAATGACAGCAGGTGCTTCTCGGACCATAAAGTTGCGTACCCCGTTACCGGTTTTAATCGGTTACAGCACGGTGATTGCCAGAGATTCAAAGGTTTATTTTTATCCCGACATTTATGGCCATGACCGAAGCTTAGATCAAGCGCTACGCACTGCCCGTCAATTAAACTGAAAGTTCGTAATAGCGAGCACAGGAGGTTTTTGCAAATGTCGAGTCGCTCAGTGTTTAATTCTCGAAGATCGGTACTGCGTTTGTCGGGTTCTCTGGCTCTCACGATGGTGGGAGCACCGGCACTGGCGACCTTGACCACGCCAGTGCGGGCTAAAGCGCGCGATGTGCAGATGGCACACCTGCACACATCGGAGCACATCGGTTTGATCTTTGCCGTGGGTGGTGAGTACATCGACCCAGCACTATCCAAGCTGAATCATTTTTTGAGGGATCACTACTCCCAAGCGGTTGGTGTGATGGACCCATTACTGTATGACTTGCTGCATCAAATCCGTGTTGATTTGGGTGTGCGCGGCTCATATGAGGTGATTTCTGGCTACCGTAGCCCTCGGACTAACGAAAACTTACGTACATCGCGAGCCGGTGGTGTCGCAAAGCGCAGCTTGCACATGGATGGCAAGGCCATTGACGTCAGGTTACCCGGCGTGCCGCTGAGCGACTTAAGAGATGCGGCAAAGGCACAAAATGCAGGTGGGGTCGGATTCTACCCGCGCGATCAGTTCGTTCACATTGATACGGGTCGGGTGCGCTACTGGTAATGGGAGTACCAATCTGTTGTCAATCCTAACCTGTGCTGCGCCCTTACTGTGGCGGTGGTTCGGTGGTCTTGCCTAGGATCCGATCAATGAGCCAAGGCAGGCTGCGGCCAATATCGGGTCTTTGTCCTTCCTGTGTTGCCATTCGATTTGGGTCAAGCAGACCATAAGACCCTGGCTTACCCAAATTGAATGTAAAGAAGTAACTCGGTTCGAAACCCATTCTTAGGTCAGTGATGAGAACATTACCGTCGTTCTCATGCATCTTGACAAAGCCGTGGCTGAAGTCGCTCAAGCCTTTGACCCCCGGATGGTTGGCATGCGCCTCAAACAGGTCGGCGCCGCGATCGTGACTCGTCCAACTGACCACAGGCTCGGTATCCAACAAAGAATACCAGCCCTCATGGTAGCGGTCAGGTTCTACCGCGACGATGCGCCAAAGGATAGAGTTCAGCGCCGACGGGGAAGCTAGCAGTGGCACATCGGCGGCGACGCTTGGCGGTAGGGATTGGCGGGCCACGTCTTGTACGTGTTGTTGCACGCCAAGCCCCCAAGCCAAGTAAAGCGTACTGATTGCTATGCCCAAGTTATTCCAGCGCCAACGTCGAGTCGATCGAGAAACAAGGCAAGCCAGTAATCCGATCAACAGCGGCAACGTATAGAGCGGATCAATGATGAATATGCTGCCGCGCCCAAATGGGTAATCTGAGAAGGGCTGCAAAATTTGCGTGCCATAAACCGTGAGGTAATCCACAAAAATGTGGGTCATGAACACCAGCCAAAAGGCCAAGAGCCAACGTCTAAAAACCTCTCGGTCTCGCCCGAGCCAAGTCGCCAGCCCAGCGAACAGTGGCGACAGTAAAGTCAAATATGCAATGGCGTGGGTTTCTGCGCGGTGCCGCGTCATGTTCAAAATGCCGTCACCAAAATCCACCACCACATCAAGGTCGGGCGTCGTTCCTGCGGCTGCGCCCCAAAGGGCAGCCTTCCAGACAGGGACGCGACGCCCCATCACGGCCACACCGACGGCCGAACCCAACGTAATCTGAGTCACGCTATCCATTCATGTGCCAGCTTTTAAACAAGCCTTTGCCTGGCGTAGCAAAGTGCTTTTGGGTTGCTTTTGCCAACCATTAGTTTTTAACCAAGCCACCATCAACGATTAGGTTTTGTCCTGTCACCGCACGACTCCATGGGGACAAGAAAAAGAGCACTGAATCGGCGAATTCGTCAGGGGTCGTGACTGAGCGAAGTGGTGTTTGACCCGCGATCAGGTCAAACACAAACTCAGGCGTTGCTGCACTGGCATCAGTGGTGCGCAACAAACCGCCTGAAATCATATTGACAGTGACCCCATCGGGCCCGAGCTCATGGGCAGCTGTCCGGGTCAGCGCCAAAAGAGCTGCCTTGGCCGCGGTGTAGTCATGGTAGGGCACAACTGGGTTTTGAAATAAATTGGTCCCGATGTTGATGATGCGACCAAAATGTTGTTCAGCCATGGCGGGCAGGGCCTCACGCATGGTGTTAAGAGCGCCTTTGACCGCCCCTTCGAGCTGTTGATTCAGGTCTTCCCAAGGCATGTCTAAGAGTTTTTTTCTAGCATCACCATTAAAGGCAAAGTCCGCTAGCGCATTGTTGACCACAGCATTGATAGGCCGCCCGAAGTGGCGTTGTGCCTGCTCAAACAAAGCTTTAACTTGGTTTTCGTCGGTGATGTCTGCTTTCACGGCCAAGGTCTTCGGGCCAAGTGATTGCGCCAATTCGGCAGCCGCTTCTTTGCTTTTGTGATAATTGATCACCACACTGGCACCTTCACGCGCGATGGCCTGAACGATCGAATGACCCAAGCCACGTGCGCCGCCCGTGACCAATACCAATTGTTCGTTGATATTCATTAAAAATCCTTGACTATTGTGATCGAACGGCAACCCTAACGCTAGAGGGCCGATGGATGTTTGGCCAACGGGGTGACCTTTATATTCATGTAAGGAAACAAAGGCAGCGAAGAAAGCAGTTGATGCAATTCGTCGTGGTCCTGCGTGTCAAGTACGCTGAAGTTCGCGTACTCGCCGACTACCCGCCAAATGCTGACCCATTGACCGCTAAGTTGTAGGGCATGGCAATAGGCTTTTTCGCGTGCTTTGAGTTCGCTGGCTTGTTGTTCAGGCATGTCGCTCGGTAACTTAACATCCATTCTTACTAAGTAAAGCATGGCTTTGATCCTCCAAGACACAAAATGATATCCCAATGCGGCGTAATGTCCGACAATACGACCGGGTTCTGGGCGGGTTCGGTGTGCGTAACGTAAGATCCGCCTATAAGCGAGGAAAGGGCAGCGCGGGTGCTGTTCGCCTAAACGAGGAGGAAGTAATGCTGTATGACGTACTTAAAACGGTTCATTTGTTGTCGCTGGTGTTGTGGGTTGGCGGCATGATGTTTGCCCAGTTCTTTCTGCGCCCAGCCGTTCTTCAGCTCGAAGGGCCACAACGCTTGGCATTGATGCAAGACGTGCTAGGCCGATTCTTTAAAGCAGTAACTGCCGTCTCTTTGCTGGTGTTGATCACTGGATTTTGGATGATAGGCCGCGTGGCTAAGCAAATGGTTCAATCGGGCACCTCGTTCCAGATGCCAGTGTCGTGGTGGTTCATGGCAATCGCAGGCACGTTGATGGTTGCCATCTTTTTTCATATTCGATTTGCGCTCTACAAAAAGCTCAACGATGCCGTTAAGTTTTCTGTTTGGGATAAAGGCGCGGTCGCTCTGGGCAAGATCCGGCTTTGGGTCTCTATTAACTTAGGCCTAGGGATACTGATCATCGCAGTGACCTTGCTTTACAAATAGAGCCTACTCTGAGGGTGTGAGTCAAATATTGTGACTCACACCTAACGCTACTCGTTTGGTTCTAACACTTCATCTTGACTGCCGTTCTGGCATCAAATTGCTCGCTTAAACCCAATGCTGATGGGTAATGCCTGTGGTTATTTCTACCGGGCAGTTTCACCCGACACAATGGTCTGATTTGCCCCACTCAAACGATTAATATCTGGGATGCAAAGCCGTGCGAGTGACCCCAAGCGCGCCTGACAAACAGCACCATCGGTTCATTAAAATCGGCTAGGCTTATTGCTGTCGTCAATCAAAATTTGCCCGACTGATAACCTTACCTTTTTAACATTGACTGCTTACTAACATGACACACATGACCGTGCGCGACCGAGCATTCGCCCTCATTCAAAAACCTTGGTTCACCAACACCATTTTTGGCGTTATTTTGTTCAATGCTGTGGTTTTGGGGTTGCAAACCGCACCTGAGCTGATGGCTGGTTGGCAGGGCGCACTGTTACTGGTCGATAAGATTTGTTTGGGTATATTTGTGGTGGAGCTCTTGATTCGCCTGTAGGCCATGAGGTGGCGTTTCTTCAAAGACCCATGGAGTGTATTTGATTTAACGGTCGTGGCGATTGCTTTGGTCCCTGCATCAGGACCATTATCGGTTTTACGGGCTTTCCGAGTTTTGCGAATATTGCGTGTCATCACAATTGTTCCCTCAATGCGCCGTGTGGTGA
>JAFMCG010000090.1 GCA_017857895.1 Burkholderiaceae bacterium
ATGACGCTCGAAGAGCTAGACCACCATAAAAAAGGCATGTCTGAAGTGGCCCGTAACGCACGCCAAGTGAGCCGCTCACTTGATGCGCTGGTGGAGAACTCAGAGGTTATTGAAACTGGCGTGGTTCTCAGTAAGTTGGGTAACAAGGACGCTAGCGGTAAGCTTTTTTTCCAGACCACCACCCTTTATAGCGAGTTGCCACTCGAGTTACCCGTGGGCAAAGCTGACAATCAGATTCTGGGGGTGGTTAAAGCCCTGCATGAACGTCACGATGCCAGAGAAGTGGTGTTGGTGTCCAAAGACATCAACATGCGACTCAAAGCCCGTGCATTGGGGTTACCAGCAGAAGACTATTTCAATGACCATGTCTTAGAAGACTCCGACCTTCTTTACACCGGCATCATGTCGTTGCCCGAGGACTTTTGGCAGAGACACGGCAAGGATGTTGAGTCTTGGCAACAAGGTGGCATCACTTTTTACCGCATTCATGGCCCGCTTTGTCATCAATTTATGGTCAACCAGTTCGTCTACTTTGAAGGTGCCCTGCCTTTGTATGCGCAGGTTCGAGAAGTCAGCGGAAAAACGGCTGTCCTAGCGACCCTCAGGGACTACACGCACGCAAAAAACAATGTTTGGGGTGTGACTGCTAGAAACCGTGAACAAAACTTTGCACTCAACCTCTTAATGGATCCCGATTGCGACTTTGTCTCGCTTTTGGGTCAAGCAGGTACCGGTAAAACCTTACTGACGCTTGCTGCTGGATTAACGCAAGTGCTTGAAACGAAACGCTATACTGAAATCATCATGACCAGAGTAACCGTTTCCGTTGGCGAAGACATCGGCTTTCTTCCAGGTACTGAAGAAGAAAAAATGCTGCCTTGGATGGGCGCCTTAGAAGATAACCTCGATGTCTTGAACATGAGTGATGCGGACTCGGGCACTGGTAGCAATGACTGGGGTCGAGCCGCAACCATGGATTTGATTCGCTCCAAAATCAAGGTGAAATCACTGAATTTCATGCGCGGCAGAACGTTCTTAAACAAATATCTCATCATCGATGAGGCGCAAAACCTAACGCCCAAGCAAATGAAAACGCTCATCACCCGAGCAGGTCCTGGCACCAAAGTGGTTTGCTTGGGCAATATTGCTCAGATCGACACACCTTACTTAACCGAGGGCAGCTCTGGACTCACGTTTGTGGTGGATCGATTCAAAGGCTGGCCTCACTCTGGCCACATCACATTGCAGCGTGGTGAGCGTTCTCGCTTGGCTGATTACGCTGGGGATGTTCTGTAATGACGCAAGCACCGCTGGGTTTAACGATGGGTGATCCAGCGGGTATCGGGCCTGAAATCATCCTCAAATGCTTTCAAGCAGGATTGGCATCGAATGCTGTGGTGTATGGCGATGCCGCTTGGCTTGAGCAAATCGCGAGGCGATTCAACCTAAATGTAAAGATCGTCAGAATTGCCAACTCAAGCGCTGCGCTGCCCACTGACCTAGGCGCTGTGCCTGTTATTGAGGCTTGGGCAGTGCCAACAACGCTCACGCTTGGCGAGCTCAGTGCCACTGCGGGCATGGCAGCCTATCAATCGCTGCAGCGCGCCATTGACGATGCTTTGGCAGGAAATCTGCGCGCGATTGTTACCGCCCCCTTAAACAAGCAAGCCATCCACTTGGCTGGGGTTGCGTTTCCTGGCCACACCGAAATACTGGCGCACCGCTGCGGTGACATTCCCGTTGCCATGATGTTGGTCAATGATGTTATCCGCGTGCTGTTGGTCACGATTCATGAGCCGTTGGCCAGAGTGCCTGCGCTGATTACTGCTGAACTAGAGTCGCAAGCCATTGACTTGGCTTTTCGTGCCTGCCAGCAACTCGGCATCAGACAGCCCCGTGTTGCCGTGGCAGGATTAAATCCCCATGCCGGCGAAAACGGCAAGTTTGGTGATGAGGAAATCCGTGTGATAGGCCCTGCGATTGAAGCCGCAAAGATAAAGGGCATTGATGCGTCGGGACCTTGGCCTGGAGACACCATATTTGCCAGAGCACGAAATGGTGAGTTTGATATTGTGGTGGCGCAATACCACGACCAAGGCCTGATTCCTGTCAAGTACTTGGGTATCGATGAAGGTGTCAACGTTACCGTGGGTCTGCCCTTTATTCGGACCAGTGTTGATCACGGCACCGCGTTTGATATTGCTGATCGTGGTGTCGCATCGCCTGACTCATTAAGCAGAGCCATAGAAGTCGCTTGCCAGCTCTCAGCAAGAACCGATCAATAGCCAGTGCCACCCGTAAAGTTCAGGAACCTTGTGCTTTCGCCTTGAAACGTGAGCCGTGTGGTGCCGATCGGACCATTACGCTGCTTGGCAATGATGATTTCAGCGGTTCCCTTGTCTGGCGAGTCGGGGTTATAGACTTCGTCGCGATAAATAAACAAAATCAGGTCAGCGTCCTGCTCAATGGCACCCGATTCACGCAAGTCACTCATGATCGGCCTCTTATTTGGCCGCTGCTCGAGTGATCGATTCAGCTGAGACAAAGCAACCACAGGGCACTCAAGCTCTTTTGCCAGTGACTTTAACGACCGACTGATATCTGAAATCTCTGTGGCACGGTTCTCGCCACGACCGCTAGATGACATCAATTGGATGTAGTCAATCACGATCAAGCCGAGTTTGCCGCACTGGCGCGCCAGCCGTCTGGCACGGGCTCTTAGGTCTACCGCCGTCAACCCAGGCGTCTCATCAATGTAGACCTGTGCATCCTGCATACGTTGCACAGCGTGCGTCACGCGCGGCCAGTCTTCTGCCCGCAACTTACCCGTACGCATGCGGTGCTGATCGAGCATGCCGACAGAGCCTAGCATACGCATGGCCAGCTGAACCGCCCCCATTTCCATTGAGAACACAGCCACAGGAAGACCTTGCTCGATCGCGACGTGTTCAGCAATGTTCATGGAAAAAGCTGTTTTACCCATAGAAGGGCGTCCCGCCACAATCGCAAGGTCCCCAGGGTGCAAACCGGACGTCATGCGATCTAAATCAACAAATCCAGTGGGAATACCGGTGACATCTGTATCGCCTTCACGGTGATAAAGCTCATCGATTCGCTCGACGACCTGTGACAACAATGGTTGGATTTCTTGAAAACCTTGGCTGGTACGTGCACCTTCTTGGGCAATCTTAAATACCCTTGACTCGGCTTCATCAAGTAACTGCCTAGCCTCTTTGCCTTGAGGATTAAAAGCAGTTGCAGCGATATCGTCAGCAACAGCCACTAGCTTTCGCAACATCGACCGTTCGCGGACAATTTCAGCGTAGCGTCGAATATTGGCTGCTGATGGCGTGTTGTGGGCCAGTGCATTTAAATATGGAACGCCGCCAGCCTCTTCGGACTTACCCACGCTAGAGAGTGACTCGTTGATAGTCACCACGTCGGCGGGCCGAGACAGATTGATCAATCGCGTGATGTGATGCCAAATGATCCGGTGGTCATGCCGATAAAAGTCATCCTCTGCCAGAAGATCAGAGACTTTTTCAAAGGTGGAATTGTCCAGCAACAAGCCACCAAGTACTGACTGCTCGGCTTCGACTGAATGCGGTGGGACCCGCAGGTATTGCAGGTCTGTTTCTGGCGGTTGGTTCATCTTCAAATCATACCGGATCAAAAAAACAAGGTCATGGGCTTCATGAAAAAAAATGGCACGGTAAACCGTGCCATTCTACAAACCGACTGAGTGCACTTAGCTAAGCGCCCCCTCAACTCTAACGGTAATGTCGCAAAGCACATCAGGATGCAAAGACACTTGCAAACCATGCTCACCGATAGCCTTGATAGCGCCTTCAGTCATACGAATTTGAGACTTATGAACGCCTTCAAAACCTTTTTCCGTGAGTGCAGTCGCAATATCCATGTTGGTCACAGAGCCAAACAAACGGCCATCAACGCCAGCCTTTTGTGCGATCACTAGGACATAGTCGTTAAGCTTTTCACCGACGGCTTGAGCCTTAGCCAGCTTTTCAGCTTGCAAACGCTCAAGTTCAGCGCGACGCTCTTCGAACTCTTTCAGGGCCTTTTCAGTGGCGCGACGTGCTTTTTTCTGAGGAATCAGGAAGTTTCTGGCAAAACCGTCTTTGACACGAACGACTTCGCCTAGATCACCCACATTGACAACTTTTTCAAGAAGAATAATTTGCATAATATACCCCTAGATTAGCTGTGGTTATCGGTGAAAGGCAGCAATGCCAAAAAGCGCGCGCGCTTAATGGCTGAGTCAAGCTGACGCTGATAACGCGCTTTTGTGCCCGTAAGACGTGCGGGAATGATTTTGCCATTCTCTTGAATAAAATCGCGCAATGTGTCCAAGTCTTTGTAATCAATCTCTTGCACACCAGCTGCCGAAAAACGGCAAAACTTGCGACGCTTGAACAATGGATTTTGTTGCGTGAATTTCTTTTTCTCTTTACCACGACCAGCGAATGCCATGTCGAATACCTTTTAAGAATGTTGTTTTAGATAAGGCGTAAGTGCTGCGCGTGCAATCTAAATCGAGGTGAGTTTTGACGCGCTGGCGCGATAAAACCCTCAACTTCAATGGCCTGACCAAGTTTTAAATTCTTGTTCATTAAAGCCAGATCACCCATTAACACAACCGCCATTTCAAATTTCAGTAATCGGCTGACATTTGATTCCATCACTTCAGATTCATGATCAAGATCAAACCCTACGACAGGCACACCAGCTGGTGTGTAACGAAGGGGCGCTGAATTAATCACTTTCCCAGATAGAACCGACTTGTTCAAAACCGATCAACCTTTGTTACTCAAAGCTGCTTTGATGTTCCGGCGCAGACACTTCGGCCGATTCAGTCGTTTCGGTAGCGGCCTTGCGTGCCTCGTCGCGCTCAACAGACTTCATCATAATCGACGGGCCTGTTGGGACAACACTGGTTTTGATCACAAGGTGACGCAACACAGCATCGTTGTAACGGAATGAGTGCTCAAGTTCGGCCAAGCTGGTGTTATCACACTCGACATTCATGCAGACATAGTGAGCTTTGACAAGTTTTTGGATTGGATAGGCCAACTGGCGACGACCCCAGTCCTCAAGACGGTGGATCTTGCCACCGTTGCCGGTGATGAGAGCTTGGTAGCGTTCTGTCATTGCTGGAACCTGCTCGCTTTGATCAGGGTGCACAATGAACACCACTTCGTAATGGCGCATCTGTAATTACTCCTATGGTTGTTTGTCAACATTTGACAAACTTAGCCCGCGCCGAACCCCGTTGTTCGGGGTGGAAAGCGTCGAGCAGGGTTGTCCTGAATCAGGATAGCCATTGATTTTGGCACGTTGGCCGATTTATTGCAACAATTGCCATGAGCGCCGTTACACAAAGCGCTCATGGCAAATCTTTGAACCGAGCCCGAATACTTTGTTCAATTCCCGTTTCATCAAGGCCGACACCCGCCAGCAAGCTTACTTGGTCGCCGTGATCGATAAACACGTCGGGCAGACCGAGCTGCAGGATCGGCAATGTCAGCCCCGCCGCGTTCAGTGACTCGCACACCGCGCTGCCAGCACCGCCCATCACGCTTGATTCCTCAATCGTCACAAAGCCTTGGTGGGACTGCGCCAGCATTTTGATCAATGCATGGTCTATGGGCTTAACAAAACGCATGTCAACCAGCGTCAAATCAAGCCGCTCTGCCACAGACTCAGCAGCCGTCAACAAGGTGCCGAAGGCCAAAATGGCCAGTTTTTTGCCTTCGCGCCGCACAACCCCGCGGCCAATCTCGACGGCAGACAGCGTCTCACTGACTGCTTGGCCTTTACCGCTACCACGGGGATAGCGCACGGCCGCAGGGCCAGGGTACTGGTAGCAGGTCGTGAGCAAAAGTCTTGCCTCGTTTTCATCTGAAGGCGCCGCAATCACCATGTTGGGCACACAGCGTAAAAAAGCCGTGTCGTAGTTGCCTGCGTGGGTGGCACCATCGGCACCCACCAAGCCCGCTCGATCTAGCGCAAAGGTCACGTCGAGGTTTTGCAGGGCAACGTCGTGAATCAGCTGATCGTAACCACGCTGCAAGAACGTCGAATAAATCGCCACAACCGGTTTTTCACCTTCACAGGCCAGGCCAGCGGCAAAAGTCACCGCATGCTGCTCAGCAATACCAACATCAAAGTAGCGGGTGGGGAATTTCTTCTCGAACGCCACCAGCCCACTGCCTTCGCGCATGGCAGGGGTGATGGCGACTAACCGAGAGTCTTGCTCACCCATATCACAGAGCCAGTCGCTAAAAACTTGTGTAAAAGTCAGCTTACTTACGGCACCCGCTTTTTTCTGGATGCCTACAGCGGGATCAAACTTGCCAGGACCATGATACAAAATGGGATCGACTTCAGCAAGCTTATAGCCCTGCCCTTTTTTCGTGACCACATGTAAAAACTGCAGTCCACCAAGTTGTTGCAAGTTCTGAAGGGTGGGCAATAAGGCGTCAAGGTCATGGCCATCGATCGGCCCGACGTAATTGAACCCAAACTCTTCAAATAGCGTGGCCGGCATGATCATGCCCTTCGCATGCTCTTCAAACCGCCGTGCAAACTCAAGAACGGGTGGCACATGCTGCAATACCGAACGCCCAACATTTTTAGCTGCCGCGTAAAACTGGCCCGACAATAATCGAGCCAAGTAGTGATTCATGGCGCCCACTGGTGGGGAGATAGACATGTCGTTGTCGTTCAAAATAACCAATAAATTAATGTCAGCGGTTACGCCGGCATTATTCATGGCCTCAAACACCATGCCCGCTGACATGGCACCATCACCAATCACCGCAATGTGCTGGCGCTTTACACCAGCATTGCGTGATGCCACTGCCATACCCAACGCCGCCGAAATTGAGGTCGATGAGTGCGCAGTACCAAATGCGTCATACTCAGACTCGCTGCGTTTTGGGAATCCAGACAAGCCACCGGCCTGTCGCAATGTTCCCATTTGATCGCGACGGCCTGTCAAAATTTTGTGGGGGTAGGACTGATGGCCGACGTCCCATACGATCCGATCGTGGGGCGTATCAAAAATGCGATGCAGCGCCACGGTCAGCTCAACGGTTCCTAAGTTTGACGACAAATGGCCGCCAGTCTGCGACACGGAGTTCAGAATAAAGGCGCGCAGTTCTTTCGCTACTTGCCCTAACTGAGACCGCTCCATTGACCGCAAATCAGCAGGTTCATTTATCTGCTCTAAAAGACCGTAAGACATTCTTATCTATTCCTCAGTGCTCTCTTTGCACCACGTAACTGGCCAGATCCGCCAAGTGGCGACCACCGTCGCCGAACGACTTAACCGCCTCACGAGCCACACTTTCTAGCTCCAACGCCAAGGCTTGCGCTTTTTCCAGTCCTAGCAAGGTGACGTAGGTCGCTTTGGACTGCTCTTGATCCTTGCCTGCTGTTTTACCCAGCTTTTCAGTCGACGCTGTCGCATCGAGGACATCGTCCACAACCTGAAATGCCACACCAAGCGCGTCAGCATAACGCCTTAGTGCCTCACGGTGTGTAGAGTCTGCACCAGCAACGATGGCACCCAATTGAACACTGGCCCCCAGCAAAGCCCCTGTTTTTTTACTGTGCATCGCAGCAAGGTCCGTTTCGTTAAGCCGCACACCAGTGCTCAATAAATCAATGGCCTGCCCACCAGCCATGCCTTTGCTACCAATGGCACGGGCCAACATTTGGGTCGCCTGCACCGTCAAAGCCGGTGCAATGGGCATCTCCGACATCCATTCAAAAGCCAGCGGTTGCATGGCATCACCAGCCAACAAGGCCATCGCTTCGCCAAATTGGATGTGAGTCGCCGCTCGACCGCGCCGCATGTCATCGTCATCCATGCATGGTAAGTCATCGTGAATCAACGAATAAGCATGAATAAGTTCAACCGCTGAAGCCGCCAAATCCAACGCCCGATCCAAAACCACATCAGGTGCGGGGTGACACGCCCTAGCTGAGGCAAACAGCAAGCAAGCCCTGACCCGCTTGCCGCCACCCAAGGCAGCCCATCGCATGGCCTCGTGAAGACGGCCAGGCTCGTCTTCACCGGTTGGCAATAGGTTTGCTAGCTTGTTCTCGACCCGGCTCGCCTGGTCTACCAGCCAACGCTCAAAAATCAACTGGCGCTCTGACCCCTTCATGAGGATGCGTCACCGTTATCTGGGTCACCATCTAGCTCAAAGGGCTTGAGCAACTCATCTGACAGCACCTTGACTTTTTGTTCTGCCCTTGCCAAACGGTCTTGGCAAATACGGGTCAGTGCCACACCCCGTTGGTAGGCGCCTAAGGATGCCTCTAAAGACATGTCTCCTCGTTCCATTTGCGCCACAATTTCCTCAAGCTGCGCCAAGGCTGCTTCGAATTCCTGTGGCAGGTCATCCGGTTCTAGATCCGACTTTTTTTTGCTTGCCACCAATGCGAGCTCCAAAGATTGTTTGTTAAAACCTATTGCGCTCATTGTAGTAGAAAGACTTGGGGTAAAAACCAGCTTGCCGATGTGTTGCGGTACAATAGGGAAAGATGATCGGAAGACCGATTTTTCTTCGCGCCAGAAGGGTTGCCCAGCTGGCTTTTTTTATCTCTGCGGAGGGAATCATGGCCGACAGGGGTCAAGCAGCGCACGTGTCACCCGCTTTTACGCAACTTTCACCCAGACAGTATTTCGATCCAGAAGTACTTTCGCTTGAGAAGAAGCTCGTCTTTGGGCAATCTTGTCAGTACGTGGGTCACGAGAAGGGCGTTCCAAACAGCGGTGATTGGCGTACCCTGCCCCAAGAGGGAAATGGCCGTGTATTGGTTAATGGCAATAACGGCGTAGAGTTGTTGTCAAATGTCTGCCGGCACCGGCAATCGATCATGTTGGGCGGCGAGACAGGCAACGTCAGTGGTTCTGGCAACCTGTCTGGAAACCTCCAAGTGACTGTTGGCAATATTGTCTGTCCCTTGCACCGCTGGACCTACACTGATCAAGGCGAGCTGCTCGGCGCGCCGCATTTTCCTGAAAAACCATGCATGAATTTGCAGCGCTATCCATTACAGCGCTGCAACGGTCTGTTGTTCGAAGGCCCTCGCGACCCTTTGCGAGACCTTGGCAGCCTTTTCAAACGTCCAGAATTTGATTTTTCAGACTATGTGCTCGACCACGTGGAAGTGCACCCCTGCCACTACAACTGGAAAACCTTCATCGAAGTCTATTTGGAGGATTACCACGTCGAGCCATTTCATCCTGGTTTGGGTCAGTTTGTGACCTGCGATGACCTTGAGTGGGAGTTTGCGCCATTTCACAGCGTGCAACGTGTTGGCGTTCACAAGGCCTTGTCTCAGCCAGGCACTGATGCGTACCGCGTCTGGCATGACAAGCTGATGTCCTTTCGACAAGGCCAAGCACCCGACTTTGGTGCCATTTGGGTCACCTACTATCCGACTCACATGATTGAACTTTATCCTCACGTGCTTGTGCTCTCAACGCTACACCCCATTTCGCCACAAGAAACGGTTAACGTCGTTGAGTTTTACTACCCAGAGGAAATTGCGTCATTTGAGCGTGAGTTTGTAGAAGCGCAACAAGCTGCCTATATGGAAACGGCCGTTGAAGATGATGAAATCGCTGAACGCATGGACGCGGGCCGCAAAGCACTGTACGAACGCGGCGATATCGAAGTGGGCCCCTACCAATCACCCATGGAAAACGGCATGCAACATTTTCATGAGTGGTATCAAAGCCT
>JAFMCG010000091.1 GCA_017857895.1 Burkholderiaceae bacterium
GGTCATTGCTTCGCACGCTATGCCGATGACTGCAACGTTTATGTTCGCAGCCGTCGTGCAGGCGAACGGGTGATGGTGTTGCTGCGGCGGTTGTATGCCAGACTGCGCCTAACGGTCAATGAGACCAAGAGTGCAGTAGCAAGTGTGTTTGGTCGTAAGTTCCTTGGCTACAGTCTTTGGGTAGCCAAAGGAGGCGAGATCAAACGTCGGGTGGCGGATAAACCCATGGCAACGTTCAAACAGCGGATCAGGGAACTGACCCGTCGTTCGGGCGGGCGCAGTATGACTGAAATAGTCCGAAAGCTCAGGCCGTATCTGCTGGGTTGGAAGGCTTACTTTGGTCTTGCGCAAACGCCGAAGGTGCTGCGAAACCTCGACGAATGGTTGAGACACCGCTTGCGAGCCATACAACTGAAGCACTGGAAGCGAGGCAAAACCATGCACCGAGAACTGCTCTCACTAGGCGCGACCCCTACAGTAGCGCGTCGTGTGGCAGCGAACTCAAGGTGCTGGTGGCGCAATCAATTATGATTGCCCCCTATGCCGATCAAACCGAATGGCCATCAGCTTTCGCTCAAAATGATTCCGTTCTTATTTCATTGAATCGGCGTGGCCATCCGTTGTCGCAAGCGCTTTAACAACCCCCCCAGAACCGGCAGCTTTTCGTATAGGCCCTGGGCAACATCCCAGTAATCTTGGTGATCAACCACCAGCCCGTTGCCATCAAGCCAAAATCGAGTACCCCCCGGTATATCAAAAGACTGTCCACGCCATTGAAATAGAAACCGCCACGCCATAAAAATGCGTTGATCCTGTTCGATGATTTCAGTTATCACGAATCGAGGAGCGGTTAGGTTCTCAAACATGTGGCCATAAATAGCCGCAATTGCACCAAGGCCCTTGACCTCATTAAACGGATCACAAAACCGGGCATCGTGTGCATAAACCTGATCGAGTGAAGCAAGCGAGTGGGCACTCATGGCCTCAAACCAAACCGCAATCGCTTTTGCCCGAGGCGATACCCTTTCGAGTTGATCATCGGCAATCATTGGCCTGTGGTCCTATGCAAGAGCGCAAAGCGCCAGCGGTACGGTAGGCGACTGATCCAGCGCAACATGTTGGCAAAACCAAACGGAAACCGTATTTCAAACTGACCACGCGCCATGCCCTTCAAGATCGCAGCCGCTGCCGCCTCAGGCGTCATGAGCCCCGGCATCTCAAAATCGTTTTTGTCCGTCATGGGCGTTTTCACAAAGCCTGGGCTAATCAAATACACAGACAAACCCTTTGGTGCGAGCTCAAAATACAAGGTCTCGGTAAAGTTTTGAAGGGCTGCTTTGGTGGCCCCATAAACAATCGCTCGCGGCAAGCCGGTATAGCTGGAAATACTCCCAATCACGGCGATACCGCCTCGCCTTTGCGCCAGCAGGCGCGGGGTCAGCAATGAAACCGCTTGGTAGACGCTCAGCACATTTAACGCGTAACTGGCTTTTGCTTGTGCCATATCCAAATCCCACACGTGCTGAGGATCGTAGCGCGCAGCGCCAAGCACCACGAGATCCAACTCACCAAGCGTTTGGGCCACGCGTTCAACAGCGGGCTCCCAAGCCATTTCATCAGAGGCATCAAAGGGCACAACAATCGCATTAGGATGGTCAGCGGCCAACGCCAAAAGCTTGTCTGCACCACGCGCCGATATGGCCACCCGTGCCCCAGCGGCCAATAACGCAAGCGCCAAAGCGGCCCCAATACCACTTGAAGCACCAACAATCCAAACCCGACGATCGGTCCAATCGCGTATGGGTTGGTTCAGTGGCTTACCAATCATGGTTGCGTCCGTTTCTTAAAGAACAAACTCACCTCACCCAAATCAAAACCAAACTTTGACATCACGGAGCGATTCATCATGGTGTTTTCATCTAACTGCCACATCCAATCATCAAAGTTCACGTCATACACTTTGCCGTCGACTGGCAACTGCAAAACATAGGTCCAATGCAAGGCATTGCCAGCCACCTTACCGATGGCCTCTCCTTTGACGTCGTCAGCCGTGCCGCGCCAAGTGCCATCGGGCTGTTGAATCAAGGTCCATACCCGGCGCTGTTTTTCACCATCAGCGTAAGTGAAGTACTCATCCAACTGTCCCTTGGTGGGGCTCTCCCAAGAGGCAATGATCTCCACGTGAAAGCGTCTGACCAGTTCACCATTGCGCTTTTGGAAAATACCCCATGCATCCAAGGTGCCATCAAAAAAAACAGGCAAATCAAGGGCAGGCTTTTGATCGGCATACGTCTGAACATCAACACCGCCACAGGCTGTCAACACAGCCGCGCTGGCTGAAGCCAGCAACACTTTAAGCTTCTTCATAGAGTCCCCCCAATCAGTCGTGAACGAAACAAAGGCCGAGGCCAAATGACCACTGCCGCTAATACTTTGAATCCAATCGGCAGCACGGCATAGAGCAAGGACAAACGACCCGCTGTTTGTGGATCTCCAGGCACATAACCAAACAAACCGAGTAATGGCAGCGCTGCACCAGCAGCAAGCGCCAAAGAAAGCTTCGCAATCAACGCCCAAACCCCAAAATACAGCCCAGTGTTGCTTCGCTGAGCGGGTGGGATTGCGTCTGCCAACATTGCTGGGGGCAGTGCCAAGTCTGCACCAAGTGCTGCACCTGAAACCAGGCACACCAAAACATAAGGCAACACATCACCGCTTCCTAGAAATGCAGCAGTGGCCAAGGCTAGGCTGGCCAAAACCGAACCGGCTAGCCAGGCACGCACCTTGCCCCAGCGGTCAGACAATTTGACCCAGAGCGGTAACGTTAAAAGACCAGCAAGAAAGTAGACACCCAAAAACAGGCCCTCTTTGCCGGGCTGCTGTAAAACGTCATCGACATAAAAAAGTATCAGGGTCGCAGGAATGGCCGCTGAAGTCGCGTTGAACAAATAAAACCAGTACAGACGCCGAACGGCAGGCTGAGCCAAGGCACTACGCCAGTCGGGACGCTCACGCGAAACAACCACAATCGGACGAACTGAAAACTTTAGCGTGACCGCCAAACCGAGCATCAACGCCAAAACAAAAGCCACGGTGAAGTATCGGTAGCCTATTACAGGACCGTGCTGGGCCACCCAAATCGCTGGCAATACCGAGGCGAGAACCACGCCAAAGACACCACTGGCCTCACGCCAAGCCGTGACCCGTGCGCGACCGGCGAGATCATCGGTTAATCGCGCACCCCAGGCGAGATAACAAACGTTCATCAAACTATGCGCCGTATAAACCAAAATCAAGCTGCCGGCCATCCACCACAACAAGGCGCTCTGCCCTTGAACCGTGGGTGCAAATAGCAGCGCAAAACCGGCGGCCAAAGCCACGGCTGAACCCATCAACAAAATCGTCCAACCATGCCGATAGCGTGTCAGCCAATCAACCAAGCGGCCAATCAACGGATCCTGCAGCGTGTCCACCAGACGCACCAACAAAAGGGTAAGACCGATGGCCGTCAGCCCGACGCCTAGCGTGGCGCTGTAGAACTTTGGCGCCACCATATAAATCGGCAACATCGCCATGGCCAGTGGAAAAGCCAAGGCGCTGTAAGCCAGAAGTGACCACTGCCGTATCACTGTGCCAGCCCAAGTAAAGACAGGCGCAAGTCAGGCTCGGTCGTTTGCGGATCCAACCAAATCGAAAAAAATGCCTGCGCCAGCGCCTCATCGACCTGACCAGTCAATTGATTGTTATAAAAAAAGACCGCTCCATTTCCGGGCATGTAAATGCCAGTCAGCGAATCTCCTTTGTTGACGTCTGCAAACACTCGTCGCAGTTTGTCTGGCCAATCTGGATGTTGAGCCACATCAACACCCAATTCGCGCATTTGATCAATCGAGGCATCCACGATTTGGTCGCGTGACACGTTGCGGGCGTAAGACAATCTCAGCGCAAATGGCTCATTGGCCTTGTATTGTCCATTTGAGGACCAAAGGGTTGCGTCATAAATCAAAAAACCCCAGCGCCGAAACTGCCCTTCACCCACCGGTTTGGGGGTCGGTAAAAAAGCATCCCACGCCGATGTGGCCGATACGGCGCTCACTGGCGTCGGATTTTCAGTGTTGGCTTGCGCAGACGACAACAGACTCAACATGAAAATACTCATGACCATCAAAAGAAAACGCGAACACTCGCTTAACCGAAGTCTGGTTGATGCTATTGCCGTGCTGAAAGTAGCCATTGTTTAACATCCGTTCGTTGTTCAAGGAATCCTGCCTCGCAATAAACCAAATACATTCGCCAAATGCGCACAAACGATTCATCAAAGCCTAGTGATCGCACAGATGGCAGTTCGGTTTCAAATTTTTCCAACCAATGCCTTAAGGTGCGGGCATAGTCCAAGCCAAATGAATAAACGTGACGAACCTCTAACTGAGCCGTCTGAGCAAGGGCTTGGAAGCGACTTGGGCTAGGCAACATACCGCCTGGAAAAATGTATTGCTGAATAAAGTCAGTCGCACCAACATATGCATCGAACCGCTCATCCGCAATGTCAATGGTTTGAATGGCGGCACACCCCCCGGGCTTTAAACAGCGGCGTAATTTGTCAAAAAAAGCACGCCAGTGACGCAAACCAACCGCCTCAAACATTTCTATCGAAACGATGTGATCAAACTGGCCTTTAACGTCACGGTAATCACAAATCGATAGGTCGACCCTATCGGATAAGCCCGCCTTATCCAAGCGATCGCGGGCCCAAGCCAATTGCTCATCGGAGAGCGTGATACCGGTGACTTGCAAACCTCGCTCAGCCGCGCGCTGAGCAAAACCACCCCAACCACAACCGATTTCAAGAATATGTTGACCCGGTTTGGCACCCACTTGGTCGAGTAGTCGGTCGTACTTGGCGTTTTGAGCCGCAGAAATGTCGTGCGCCTCTGACTCGAAAGTTGCCGACGAATAACTCATGGTGGGATCTAGCCACAAACGATAAAAGTCGTTACCGAGATCGTAATGCGCCAAAATGTTGCGTCGACTGCCGCGCCGATTGTTATCACGCAGCACCCAATGAACCAGGCGCTTGACCAACAAGCCCCACCACGTACCATTGACCGTGTCGACAGCTTCTTCGTTTTTAAGGGCCAAACGAAACAAACTTAACAAATCAGGGCAATCTACCCACTGCTGGCGATACGCTTCGGCAAATCCGACATCACCCTTTCGCATGATGAGACTGGCCACGCGCCAGTCGTTAATCTGCAACTGCGCATGTGGCCACTGCCCCTGCTGACCGAACAATTGGCTGCGGCCTTGAGGGTCAATCAGGGTCAGCGACCCCACTTGTAAGTGAGACAGCATCGCCACGAAACCGCGAGCGGCCAGCGGTAACTCTCTGACTGGCAGTCGGTTCGTGGTGTATTCGTTGGCGTTCATCATAGAGATCTCTGATTGGTCGTGACTTCTTCTGTGGGCAAATCGGGGAGCGGGTGAAATTTGGCGCCACGGCGCCAAAGTTTTAACGCTTGCCAATGGATGCGAACCATGACACCAAATGTCATCAAGGGCATTCGTAACATAGCGGCAAGTAATGCACTGGTGCTAAATGGCTGGGTTTCAGTGGCAATCGCTGTGTGAATCAGAGGCTCAGATAAGGTTTCATCATCGTAGTAATCGATGGCCATCCGCGTCACTTTTTGGTTAACCACATACTCAAATTGATAGCGCCCCGCCACCGGGCAAAAAGGTGACACATGAAAAACCTTTTCGCAACTCAAAGTGGCGCCACTTCTCATCGCACCGCCTTCGGGGTCGGTTAACACGTAGTGATGATGCTGACCGAAGGTGTTATTCACTTCGGCGACGATGACGCGCAAAGTATCTGCCTTGTCATACAGGAACCAGAAGCTCACGGGGTTAAACACATAGCCCAAAAGCCTAGGAAAGCACTGCAGCCAAACGGCGCCACCCGGCATGGCAACACCGACACGATCGGTGGTTGCCTTAAGCCAATCCATCAAATCGCCGCCATCCCGATACCCGTGATCGGCATTCATCAGACTCACTGGCCGCGAGCGATTAACCCCAAATAACCAGCTGTGATGTCTGTTCAGGTCTTCAGGTTTATCGATTCTGACTTGCAAACAAAACAATCGATAGACAAAGGGGTGAACAAACGGTCTGAAACGCTTGTGCATCACATGGGCGCGAGCCAGCCGTAACACGGGCTCGGTGACACGTGGCGGGCTATGCATGTTCACCAACCGCCCAAGGGATGGGCACATCAAAATCACGAACCACTGCCAGCGCCGACTTCAAGCCATCTTCGTGAAAACCATAGCCGCACCAAGCCCCACAAAACCACGCACGGTCTTGGCCTTGAATGTCGGGCAAGCGTCGCTGGGCGTCAATCGCGGCCTGGTCCATCACAGGATGCGAGTAGCCGATTCTTCGGATCAGTTTGTCTTCTGCCGGTGGCTCGTAAGGATTCAAAGTCACCATGACGGGGGTTTTAAAAGGCAAGGGCTGCAACAAATTAATCAAGTAAGTCACTGCCACTGGCCGCTCTTGAGACAAACCCCGGGCTTGGTCGCCAGCGGCCAAGTAATTCCAGGCCGACCAAACTTTTTCACGTTTGGGTAACAAGGCGCTGTCAACGTGCAAGTAGGCCTCATTATCCTGGTAACGGAATCCGCTAAGCACCCGAGCCTCATCGGGCCGGGCGTCGAGCACGCGCAGCGCGGTCGGCGCATGGCAAGCCATCACCACCGCATCAAAGGTCTCAATGCCGCGTTCACTACGGATTTCAACGCCTTTTTCCAATCGCGTCACGTGGTGGACCGCGCAGTTCAAGCGCGTGTCTTGTATCTGCGGCAACATCGCATTGACATAGACCCGTGAGCCCCCCACCACGGTGCGCCATTTGGGACGACCCTCAACTTGTAACAAGCGATGGTTTAAGCAAAACTGCAAAAAGGTTGCCGCTGGAAACCCCAAAATGTCTTTGACGGATGAAGACCAAATGGCTGCCGCCATCGGCAACAGGTACCACTGACGCATCGGCCAGTCATAGTGGTGAGCGTCAAGCAGCTCACCAAGCGTCATTTGCGTTTGACGCGAGGCGCTCAGATACGCGCCAGCAGACTTGTTAAAGCGCATGATTTGCGCCAACATTTTTAAAAATCGAGGGCTGAATAGATTTTTCTTTTGGGCAAAAACAGTTCCAAGATTGGTACCGGCCCACTCAAGATCGATGTCTCGGATCGAGACACCAAATGACATGTCGCTGCTATACACGGGGACGTTAAGGTGTTCGAACATGGCAATCAGGTTCGGATAAGTCAATTCGTTATGCACCAAAAATCCGGTGTCCACCGGATGGGTCATGTTTTCTAAGTGGACATCCACCGTGTTGGAATGCCCGCCGAAGTAAGCCCCAGCCTCGAACAAAGTCACGTGGTATCGCTGCGCCAAAAGCCACGCGCACGCGAGCCCCGAGATGCCGGAACCAACCACCGCAATCTTATCCCCAGGTGACAGCGATTGTCGACGGGCTGCAGTGACTGTTTGTTGATCCGTTTGCACTAGATTTGCGCGCTTAAGTTTAGGAGCGCCGCACGTAGCGCTGGCGCTTTGGTTTTGGGATCTAGCCAAACAGACGCGAATGCAGGCACAAAATCCGGCTCAACGACGCCACCAAGGTATTGATCATTCGAGAAAAAAGTCACCGCGTGATTGGGCTCAAACAAGCCAATCAATCGGTCGCCTAAGCCGACATCCGGTAGGACGGCGCTCAGTTGCTGACCCCACTGGACAGCGCGAATCGGATCGACATCCGTTAAGCGAATCATCTCTGCAACTGAGGTCTGCGCGATCTGAGCCGCCGACACGTTACGCAGGTAGTTCAGGTCTAGAGCAAAGGGTGCCATAGTGTTGAAATTCGTCTCGATCGCGCTGGCCGTCAACGGCTGTTGCACCAAGAGCGATGCCTCGTAAACCCGAAAGACACTCCATGTAAACAGCCCCCGGCCTTGGACGAGCCAGTCGCCATGGCAGCGCTGCCTCAAAACTTGAGGCAATTCCTCAGGGCTCGCATACGTGTGCTGGGCATCGTCAAACAGTCCGGATACGGGCATAATAGGTCTCTGGTTTTTTGCTGTGTACATCTTAGTAGGGCTCAAAAACCCTGATTAATTTCAAAATTCCCGAAGGTAGTGGCTGTGATGTTAACTTTTGAATGGTCAAACATGAGAATTTGTCTGACAAACTTGTAGAAACTTTTAAATTAACGATAAAGCAGTGCATACTATGCAGTATAAAAAATGAACTGACAAGTTCAATATCGAATTTGGTGGCCAACTAATTTTAATTAGTGGCAATACGGACTCTACCCATGACCATTACAGCGCCCAATAAACTGTCATTCAAACAGCAGCAACACCAATTTCGCGAGGACGCCATCCTAGATGCCGTCAACCGTTTACTGGCGCAAAAAGGCTATGACTTGATGACGATGGATGAAGTGGCCGCCGAAGTGGGTATTGCCAAAGCCAGTCTTTATAAACACTTCGAATCAAAGGACAGTCTAGCTGCCGCCTCAATGACGCGTTTCTTAGAAGAGGCGGTCGCAATGGCGCAAGCCCTGCCAAGCCACATGTCGGCCCTGCACAAGCTCAAATCGGTGGTTCGATGGGCGGTGACGATTCACTTGAATGGCACCATGCCTTCATTGCCCTCAACACGATCGAGCATTCAGCAGACGTTGTTGTCGCACGAACCTTACGTGCGACAACTGGAGACACTGACCGAGCAACTCGGCGATTGGATCACCCAAGCGCAAGGCAAAGGCGACCTATCGGCTGCTTTGCCAGGCGAAGTCATCCTCTACACGATCTATGCCCGTTCTTGCGATCCTGTGGCCGATTATCTGAAGAATGGCGGCGCCTTCAGTGACGCCGATATTGTTGACCTGTTGGTGCATACTTGTTTTGAAGGCATGACAAAACCACCCCATTGCTCAGACTAACGACACTGAGCCTTAGCGCGAGCGCGCTACACTAGCGTCCCATTCAATGTTGCTTTCGGGCTAGGTGTTCTACGCGATGTGGTTTAGAAATCTCAAAATTTTCCGTCTCACTGCCCATTGGGCCGACCGTGTCGAAACCATCGGTGAGTCTCTGCAATCGCATGCTTTTACCAGCAGCGATGATTTATCTGCGACCGCACTCGGTTGGGTTGCCCCACGTGAAAACGACGACAGACTGGCCGTGCCTGTTCAAGGCCAGTACCTGCTGGCGTTACGCATGGAGAAAAAACTCCTACCCGCAACGGTTGTGAACCAAGAGACCAAAGCCCGTGCCTTGCTCATGGAGGCCGAACAAGGCTACAAGCCGGGACGCAAGCAGATCAAAGACCTCAAACAAACCGTCACCGATGAGCTGATGCCGCGTGCGTTTCGGATCGCACGCGACATTCAAGTTTGGGTTGACCCTGTCAACCGTTGGCTGGTTGTTGATGCCGCCTCGAGCGGGCAAGTCGAAGAAGTGCTTTCAGCCTTGGGCAAAGCGCTCTACCCTTATCCGGTAGAGCCTTTGCAACTGTCTCACTCAGTGGCCGGTCTGATGACCAACTGGATGATCGCTGGCATTGCCCCTGATGGCTTCACACTTGATCCGGAAAGCCAATGGCAATCAACCAGCGACAGTGCCGCCGTCATCCGATACACCCGCCACGAACTGAGTCAGGACGCCATCACCCG
>JAFMCG010000092.1 GCA_017857895.1 Burkholderiaceae bacterium
AGCAGGTAAGCCTCAGAGATCTTCTCGCAACTAGCCACAGTCTCCCATTGCGTGATAGTGTTTCGTTCGCTCTGACCAAGCGCCTGGGTCACACCAGTCGAATTTAAACGCTTACACCACCAAAAGTCAGAGGCTACTGTTGACCATTAAATTGACTAGGTCCACGCTCTTCCTTTACCAGTACGTGAACGCATCGTCAACAATCATTGGTTTTTACCATTTTGTGATTAACTTGGCCAACTCGTCAACCACCTTTTTAGCATCGTCCTCGCCGTTTATGGTGTGATTGGGGTTTTCAGGAATCTCATAAGGGCTAGTAATCCCTGTCATATTGGGTATCTTTCCCTGACGGGCTTGCCTGTAAAGTCCTTTCACATCTCGTTGCTCGCAGACTTCGAGTGTTGTGCTGACGTAGACCTCAAGAAAACGGTTAATGCCAATCAGTTCTCTAGCCATTTCACGTTCTTGGCGAAAAGGGGAGATAAACGCCGTGAGCACAATGAGGCCAGCATCCATCATCAGCTTGGCTACTTCAGCAATGCGACGGATGTTCTCGACACGGTCAGCGTCAGTAAATCCTAAGTCTTTATTCAGCCCCTGACGAATATTGTCGCCATCGAGAATATAGGTACGTATGCCACAGGCATGAAGTTCCATTTCCAGCGCGTTGGCTAGTGTCGACTTGCCAGACCCAGATAATCCGGTAAACCAGATGACTTTGCCGGGATGGCCATTCAATCGTTCACGATCCGCTCGAGTAATGGTGAGTGCTTGTTTATGAACATTCTGAGCGCGCCTTAGGCTGTGTTGAATCATACCTGCTGCCACCGTGGCATGGGTAAACCGATCAACCAAAATGAAGCTCCCTAGCGAAGGGGCCTTGTCGAAAGTGTCGAACACCAATGGTTTGGCGGTGGCGATGTTGCAAACCGCAATGTCGTTTAGTTCAAGCTTACGGCATGCCTGATGTGATAACGTATTGACATCTATCCGGTACTTGATGTTTGTGATGGCTGCTGAAGCCCATTGGCTAGCCAGCTTTAATTCGTAAGTCCGTCCGGTCAAACCTTCATCCGTATGCATCCAAACAATGGTTGCCTCAAATTGGTCGGTCATCTCAAGCGGTGATTTGGCAGTCGAGATCACATCGCCTCGCGATGCATCAATCTCGCGATCGAGTGTTATCGTGATTGCATCGCCGGTGTGGGCTTGAGACAGATCCCCACCCATTGTCACCAAAGCCGTGACTACTGCAGTTTGCCCCGAGGCAGTCACCCGGATTTCATCGCCAGGCTTGACTGACCCCTGTGCCACCGTGCCACTAAATCCTCTGAAGTCGGCATGAGGGCGGTTGACCCACTGCAATGGGAATATCAGATTGTCTTGCTGAGTTTTAGTCAGCGTTTTACTTGGATCGATTGTTTCAAGATACCCCATCAGCGTCGGACCTAGGTACCAATCCGTGTTGCTCGACCGTTCTGTGACATTGTCACCATTGAGTGCACTAACCGGAATGGTGGTTATTGTCAAAAAACCGAAGTCTTTGGCAAAGGACTTGAAGTTCTCAGTAATCTGATCAAACGCCGATTGCTTGAAAGCCACCAGATCCATTTTATTAACAGCCAACGCCACGTGCTTGATACCAGTAAGAGACGACAGGAAGGCATGGCGCTTGGTTTGCGTCAAAATGCCGGCTCTGGCATCGACGAGCAAGATAGCCACATCGGCGGTAGACGCGCCAGTTATCATGTTGCGGGTGTACTGTTCGTGTCCTGGCGTATCCGCCACAATGAACTTACGCTTTGTCGTAGCAAAAAAACGATAGGCCACGTCAATCGTGATGCCCTGCTCGCGCTCGGCCGCAAGGCCGTCGACGAGTAACGCGAAATCAATCTCCTCACCCTGCGTACCGAACTTCTTTGAGTCCGACTGTAGCGTCGCCAACTGGTCATCAAAGAGGTGCTGGGCTTCCCACAGCAGCCGACCAATCAGTGTGCTCTTACCGTCATCGACACTGCCGCAGGTGATGAACCGTAACAAGTCCTGATTATGCTGTTGCTCGAAAAATGCCTCGATGGTGGTTGCCACCGACTTGGATGTTCGTGTAAACCCGGCCGTCTTACCGACTGACTTTCTGCGCCGTGTGGGTTGTTCAATTGCTTTATTGGTTGTTGAGCGTGCCATTAGAAATGCCCTTCTTGCTTTTTCTTTTCCATGGCGTAGGGTGAGTCATGATCTACGACACGGCCTTGGCGCTCTGAATTTCTCGAGTTCAATAGCTCCATGATGATCTCGTGCACATTGGTGGCCGTCGACTCGATGGCACCAGTCAGCGGGTAGCACCCCAAACTTCTGAAGCGAATGACTTTTTCCTGAACCTCTTCGCCGGGCATGAGACGAAATCGTTCATCATCGATCATGAGCAGTGTTCCGTTGCGTTCAACCACCGGGCGTTTTTTGGCGAAGTAGAGCGGCACCACGGGGATATTTTCCAGATAGATGTATTGCCAGATATCGAGCTCTGTCCAGTTTGAAAGTGGAAATACCCGAATACTCTCGCCTTTGTTCTTTTTGGTGTTGTAGAGGTTCCAGAGTTCGGGGCGCTGTTGTTTAGGATCCCAGCGATGGGAGGCACTGCGAAACGAAAAAATTCGCTCCTTAGCTCGAGACTTCTCTTCATCGCGTCTGGCACCACCAAACAAAACATCAAAATTATGGTGGTCAATCGCTTGTTTTAAACCCTCGACCTTAGTGGCATTAATGTAAATGTCTGAGCCATGGTCAAACGGGTTTATGTCCCTAGCAATGGCTTCTGGGTTGGTGTGCAGCAACAAATCCATGCCACTGACTTTAGCCACGTGATCACGAAAGAGATACATTTCTTGGAACTTCCATCGGGTGTCCACATGCATCATGGGCAGCGGTGGTGGTCCTGGATAAAACGCTTTGCGTATCAGATGCAGCAAGGCAGAACTGTCTTTACCGATTGAGTACAGCAGTACCGGGTTCTCGGCTTCAGCCACAGCCTCACGGATGATGTGAATGCTTTCGGCTTCGAGGTGTCGCAGATGAGGCGTCATGCCCCCAACGCTGTTTTTAGGTTGTTCCTGATCCTCAAGTTGTAAAAAGGGGGGGTGTATTGCCAGCGTCAATTCAACGCCATGTAGTGATTCGACTGGTCGTAATAGGCTCACCAAATTAGCGTGTGCAAAGACCGCCAAGTCTGTCGAAAAATGATTTCTCAGCTTATTGAGCGCGGCCACAATGTCGGTGGTTTGAACTGTCGCCTCAGCAGCTAAGTCAAGCGGTAACCAGTACCGACCACCACGGGCATCGTTGGCATGCAGGCAAGGCTGCCCTGATGGCAGATCAAACAACTGGGCAAACAGCACTAATTTTCGTTGAGCACGGGCTTTTTTCAAAGCCCAACCGAGCAGCAGGCCGTTGGCTGGCCGGTCGAACTCGTCGGTGAGCATCGCTGGCACCAGCTCAGGCGGCAAAAGGCCTAGACCGTGTAAGCGTCTTTCCGCAGTGCGCTTGGTGTCAGCTTTACCAGCGGCTTTTAGTTGCTGAAAAGCTTTTTCGGTGTCCCAAACCAGTGGCTGACTCAGCCCGAAAAGATCAGCCTCATTTGCTTCTGTCGTAATTTGCATTTATTTAAAATAAAAAATATAAAAATATGAATTTATTAATTTAAAGGCAATTATATAAATAAAATACAAATTGCGACACATTGCTGAAAAAAATGCCCCCAAACCACCAAAGCCAACATGAGTAAAAAACCGAGGTGAGGCCCTAACGTGTAATAACGGTCTGTAATGAGGGTACTCTATTACCTTGCGTATTTTGAACAGAGCCTTGCGTTCGATCTGCCTGGCCATTTCGGTGGTGCGACTGAGCACTTTGACCATTTCAACATAACTGTAAAAGCTGCCGATATTTCGGCTCACAAGTTTTGGACGCTCGCAACAAAGCGTTTATGATTGTGTTCATTTTTAGCGTACTGCCTAAAAGTGATCTCCATGGCTAATAAAATGACGTCATCTCGATGGGTGCAGGCGAAACAGCTTATAGCCGCAGGCAACACGATTGAAGCCAAAGCTATTTTGCAGCGCATTGTGCAGGAGGACATTAGTGATGCCCAGGCTTGGCATCAGCTAGGCCTATTGGCATGTCTTACCGACGATTTGAATAGCGCCTTCGAGTCGATGGTCCAGGCAGTCAAAATCGAACCCAATCAGTTCCTATTTCATCGTAATTTGGGGGAGGTGTGTCGACGACTTGGTCGTCTCGATCAAGCCATTTTGTCGGGCAAGGCTGCGTGTGAATTAGCGCCCAATGACTGGGACTCGCAATACAATTTAGCCTTGGCTTACGGCGATCGAGAGGATGATGTCCAAGCGACTTTGCATTATCGCAAAGCGATTAAGATTTCTCCGAATCGAACGCAGGCTTGGAATAATTTAGGCGCGCTGCTTGAGAAAAAAGGCGATCTAGTGAGGGCATTGGCTGCCTATGAAAAAGCCACTTCCCAAAACCCTAACCATGCTGAAGCGCATAATAATCAGGGTTCAATTTACCATCAACAGGGACGCTTGTCCGAGGCTCGAGCCTCTTTTGATGCAGCCCTCTTAAGCCGCCCTGATTTCATAGAGGCACACTACAACCTCTCCTTAATCAAAACGTACCAAGCTGATGACCCTCAGATCATTTTTTTACAAAAAGCGTTTGCCACCCGCCATTTACTGGCAGCAAACGTCCGGGTGCAATGTGGTTTTGCATTAGGCAAAGCGTTAGATGATGCGGGACATTTTGACTTGTCCTTTGAAGCCTATGAGGATGCCAATTGCACTCACCATGCGCTTCACCCGATGGATGAAGAAAGTGCACAAGCGCTGTTTGACTCAGTCACTGCCACGTTCACAAAGGAGTATTTCGCGAAGAAATTCGATCAACGACTCGTTAAGGCAGTACCAAGCACCCAAACGCCTATCTTTATTGTGGGTATGCCGCGATCGGGCACAACCCTACTCGAACAAATCTTGGCTACTTTGCCGGGCGTGTACGGAGCGGGCGAGTTGGTGGACTTACATCATGCTATCCAGCAGCAAGCGGGGGGGGAGCTTGGCCGCGGGCACTTCACTGCATCAGTGGCGCGTTTTACGAAAGATGATTTAGAGCGAATTTCCAAAAACTATATGGAGCGTGTCTGGAAATTGTCACCCAATAGTCGGTTCATAAGTGACAAGATGTTGGCTAATTTTATGTACATTGGGTTGATCTACCAGATCTTTCCGCATGCCAAAGTCATCAATGTCATGCGTGACCCGATGGATTCTTGCTTTTCGTGCTATTCACGGTTCTTCAATGAAACCATGGACTTTGTTTACGATCAAGGTACGTTAGGTAGGTATTACCGACGCTACAGGCATCTCATGCAACATTGGCGTGAAGTGCTGCCTCAAAGCTTCATTTTAGACTTGCATTACGAAGAAATGGTCGGCGACCTTGAAAAGCAAGCCCGTCGAGTATTGGATTTTATTGGGATCGACTGGGATCCTTGTTGCCTTGAGTTCTATAACAACGACCGGTTAGTCAAGACCGCTAGCGTCCTTCAAGTTAGAAGACCTGTCTACAACACATCCGTTGCCCGGTGGAAGCACTTTGCCAAACATTTACGTCCTTTGTACGCGTTGGTAAAAGAGTTCCGCAACTCCGATGAAGAGCCTCAATTTGATGCGTACGAAGAGCCCTCCCATACGCGCGACTCATCGATGGTGCTAAGATCGTCGATTGGTACCCAGCGACTCGTAGAGCAATGCCTTGCTTTACAAGGCAAAGGCGAACATGCTTCTGTTTTGGGCTTGTTGTCGCAACACTTAAACCAAATGGGCAGCGACGCAGTAGCTGCCAATCTGTGGCACTTGCATGGCATTTCATGCTACCGACTCAATGATTTTGAAAAAGCGCGTGCCAGTTACGAAAGAGCAGTGGCAGCACAGCCACAGTTCGCGAACGCGTTCAACAGTCTAGGTTTTTTACTGCAAGACATGGGTTTAATGCTCGAGGCGCAAGCTGCTTTTGAGCGAGCCGTGACCATCGCACCTGACATGGCGATTGCTCGACTTAATCTGGCGATGGCCCAACTAAAACTGGGTAATTTTGCTGATGGTTGGGCAAACTATGAAGCCCGATGGGTAGGCTCGGCTGAGAGTATTAACGACACGGTAAATCGACCGAGATGTCCTCTGCCTCAGTGGAATGGTGAGTCGAACACAGGCTCGAGTCGCTTGCTGGTTATTACTGAACAAGGGTTCGGTGATACCTTCCAGTTTGTCCGCTATTTGCCTTTATTAGCCGACCGCTTTAAGACGGTCGGGTTCGTATGTCCTCCACCCACATTGCGGTTAATGGAATGGCGCTATTCGCATCAAATCGCAATATTCACCCACATGCCACTGGATTTCAGTCCGTGGGATTGGCAAATTCCGCTGCTGTCTGTGCCTAGGGCTCTGAAGACTCGCGTAGAAAACATCCCATCGAATACGCCCTATCTACAGATAGCAGCACCGGCTAAAGACTACTGGGCCAATCGTCTTGAGCTCACGCGGCCGGGGCAATTTAAGGTGGGGATCGCTTGGGCTGGCCGTAAAGCACATCAATATGACAGCCGCCGAAGTTTAATGTTCGAACAAATTTTGCCCCTATTACAAACGCCAGATGTTGCTTGGGTGAGCCTACAAAAATGGGCCCCAAATGATGTGCGGCCTACTATTCCATCTAATATTGATTGGATCGATTGGACTGAAGAGTTGATCGATTTTGCGGATACGGCTGCGTTGGTATCGAATTTAGATCTGGTGATTTCAGTTGACTCAGCAATGGTGCATTTGGCAGGGGCTATTGGACAGTCAGTGTGGATGCTCAATCGATTTGATTCAGAATGGCGATGGTTTGATAGACGAACCGATAGCCCTTGGTATCCGAGTCTCAAAATATTTAACCAGCATCGATTTGGTGACTGGTCGAACGTTTTGGACAGGGTAGCCAAAGAACTCAATGCTATTGCAAAGCCAGTCAAATCTACACGCCGATTCGCGCGCGCGATCACTGATGCTGAACTGGTCCAGCCGGCCCCGATTACCCAGCAACCCATATCGGTCAGTCATGCCCTACAGGTGGCCAGTCAATACCAAGTCTCTGGGCAATTGAATCAAGCACAAGCGGTCTTGGGGCAAGTTCTAAAAGCGGAGCCCCGCAATGCGCATGCGTTACATTTGCTTGGCGTTGTCGCTTATCAAGCAGGGCGAGCGAATGATGCGTTCGAATTGATTAGGCAGGCGATTGTATGCAACCCTCAACAGGCTTTATTTGAAAGCAATTTGGCTGAAATGTGTCGTCAACAAGGATTGATTGACGAGGCTGTCTTGCATGGGCAGCGGGCAATCGAGATAGACCCCAGCATGGCGTCCGCATACAGCAATCTGGGCATTGCACTCTATGACGCAAAGTCCTTCGAGCAGGCAACCCAGATGCATGAAAAAGCACTAGCCATCGATCCCGATCTGTTTCATTCATTAAACAATATGGGTAGTATTGAACGCGCCAAGGGAGATAAAGAGCGTGCAACGCATTGGTACCGAAAAGCATTAGTGGTCAATGGCAATTATTTGGAGGCAAAGACCAACTTGGGTGCTGTGATGGTGGAACAAGCGTTGGCTGAGGAGGCGATACCTCTTTTGCTAGAGGTGCTTGAGTCTTATCCTAACTCACCCGAGGCACTATGTAATTTAGGCCTCTGCTACCTGACGTTAGACAAACCTGAACAGGCCTGCTCGTTGTTTCAGCGCTCACTTCAGCATAGACCCAATTATCCAGAGGCAACGCTTGGCTTGAGTCAGGTGCTACAGAAGCAAGAGCGTTGCCAAGAGGCCATCGACCTACTAGAGCAAGTGATTGCCCGTGACCCCACAAAGGTAGAGGCTTGGTGTCAATTGGGTACCAATCAATTCGAAATGGGCAACTCGTCAGTTGCTCGGGAGTCGTTTGATCAAGCACTGTTAATTGACTCGGCATCATTGGATGCGCTCTCTGGTCTAGCCAATTTGGCTAACGAAGCTGGCGAATTTGACCAAGCGAAGGCATTGTTAACCAAAGCGATCGAAATTGACCCCCAAAACCTAGCGGCGCGATTTCATCTGATTCAAAATGAACGCGTGGTTCAGGGCGACGGTAATATTGAAGCGCTGGAGTCGATGCTAGCCCAGAAAAACACATCGGAAACCGATAAGAAAGTCTCTCTGCACTACGCATTGGGCAAAGCCCATGACGATTTAAAGCAATATGACCAGGCATTCCCTCACTTTTTAGAAGGTGCGCGTCTTAAACGCGGCCAGATGCGATACAGCAGTGATGCCGATACGCTTCAAACACAGCGGATCATGGATTGGTATAGCCCAGAGAGGCTTGCTTCGTTAAGCAATGGTGGCTTCGCCGATGCCACACCCATTTTTGTGCTGGGCATGCCTCGCTCAGGCACAACGCTGACTGAGCAAATTCTGGCGAGTCATCCACTGGTGCATGGGGCCGGCGAACTAAAGACATTAATGGAGGTCATGTCTATTGAACAACCGCACGGCAAAACGGTTGGGTTTCCGGGTAGCCTAGGGCAAGTGGGTGCTGACACGCTGACTCAATGGGGTCAAAACTATATGTCGCGTTTGCGAGAGCATAGTGCTGATGCATTGCGCATCACCGACAAAATGCCTATCAATTATTTGGCACTCGGCATGGTTGCCTTAATTTTGCCTAATGCCAGCATCATCCATGTACAACGTAACCCGCTAGACACTTGTCTGTCGTGCTTTACTTGCTTATTCAATCGCCATCAAGAAGCCACTTATGACTTGGCAGAACTGGGACGTCACTATGTCAATTATGTACGGATTATGCAGCACTGGCGTCAAGTGCTGCCTGCGGGGGCATTCTTGGAGGTTCGCTACGAAGACATCATCGCAGACACAGAAGGCCAGTCCCGTCGGCTCATAGAGGCCGCAGGCTTACCTTGGGATGCCCGTTGCTTGGACTTCCACAAGAATAAACGCGCTATACGCACAGCTAGTGTTAAACAAGTCAGGCAACCGATTTACCAATCGTCGATTGACCGCTGGCGCCGCTACGAGCAGTTTCTTGGGCCTCTTTTAGAGGAGCTTTCGGTTGTCTGGTCACCGACCTCGGGGTGGAAGTAATTTGACCCGCAGCCAACTAAACCCATTCTATGGTTTGGTAACGAAGGTTTCGTTGTGGCTCTTTCTGCTTGGGGTGTTTGGTTTGTTGGGAGGCTGCGCCCAGATCTCGCCCGAAGAGCGCAACGCCATGGCCCAGCGGCTGGCTTTGAAAAAGGGTTGGACAGCGCAAGTACTTGCAACCCAGCCTTACGTCCTGATGTCGTTTGGTCCCCCAGTCACGTCATCTGTCGATCTGGTGACGGTCTATCTTGAGGGCGATGGATATGCTTGGGTTCGTGGCCGTTACCCGAGCGAAGATCCAACCCCGCTTGACCCCTTGGCCCTGCGACTGGCCATGGCTCAACCCAGCGCAGCGGCCGTCTACCTAGCCAGGCCCTGCCAATTTTTAAAAGTGGAGAACGGCTCTCAGTGCACAGCGCTCTC
>JAFMCG010000093.1 GCA_017857895.1 Burkholderiaceae bacterium
TTCCGCTGTTCCCATGCGGTGCCCGGAGACGTTGATCACGTCATCAACCCGGCCGAAGATGATCCGGTTCAAGCCATTAAAACGCTGACCCGTGGTTTGGGCGCACATGCCTCATTGGATGCATCCTCATCGCCGCAAGCGCGCAGCCAAGCCGTGCAGTGTGTGCGCACGTGGGGCAAGGCCTGCTTGGTTGGTGAGGGTGGTGACATGACACTGAATGTCAGTCCAGATTTGCTGCGCAGACAAGTGACTTTGATTGGCTCATGGACGTTTTCTACGCACGGTCAAGCCGACTGTGCGCGCTTTGTCGCCGATCGAAAAGTCGATGTCGATCAGTTGTTTACCCATCGTTGGTCGCTCAAAGATGCTGAACAGGCCTATCAGATCTTTGATCAACAAAATGAGGGCAAAGGTGTGTTTGTCGGCTTCGATTAAGATCACATGCGTTCGCTTAAAAAAGGCACCACAGCCTTTTAAAGCGAGGAGGTTATAAATGTGATTGACATTAACCAGTACCCCACCATCGGCGCCGCTTTTTTTGAAGCGGCGTCCCGCTACGCTGATCATTCTTTGCTGGTCGTGCCGCCCAACCAGAGCCGTCGGTATGCCCCACAGGGCCTTGAGCTGACCTATGCCGAGGTTGCTGCCCGGGTGCGTCCATTGATGCAAATCTATGCTCTAGCGGGTTACGGTCACGGCCATCGAGTGGCGTTGTCACTAGAAAATCGACCCGACCACGTCCTGCACAAACTGGCGTTGAATGCCTTGGGTGTCTGTTGCGTCCCCGTTAATCCAGACTATCGGGTGCAGGAGCTTGCCTTTTTAATCGATCACTCAAAAGTCGATTTGATCGTGGCGTTGCCTGAGTTGTGCGCCGCGATTAACGAGGCGCTCGAACACACGACGTGGTGTCCCCCACTGATCGCCATTCAAGATGTTGGCACGGGTCTCAGCGCACCCACGAGAGCGGCTTTGACGCAAGCAATCAATGGCGAAACACCCGCGAGTATTTTGTATACCTCTGGCACGACGGGTAGTCCCAAAGGCTGCGTGCTTTCACACCGCTACGAGTTAGCCTCAGGGGCTTGGTACGCATCACTTGGCGGATTGGCAGTGATTAGGCCCGCCCAAGAGCGACTCTATAACCCGTTGCCACTGTTTCACGTTAACGCATCCATCCTGTCGTTTTATTGCATGATGTTGACAGGTAATTGCCAAATACAATCCGACCGGTTTCAACCAACGCGCTGGTGGGACGAGGTTCGCCAATCAAACGCGACCATTGTTCATTACCTTGGCATCATCATTCCGTTGCTTCTGGCCCAACCACCAGACAAAAACGACCAAGCGCATCATCGGGTTCGATTCGGTTTTGGGGCCGGTGTCGAACCCCAATTGCACGCTGTGTTTGAGGCACGATTTGGTTTCCCCTTGCTTGAGATATGGGGGATGACGGAAATGGTTCGAACCTTGGTTGATTGCGAACCGCCCCGCCAAGTCGGCACGCGCGCGTTTGGACGTCCCCGTCCAGGCGTAGAGGTCAAGGTCGTGGATGGTCATGACAACGCGGTGCCCAGTGGCACACCCGGCGAGATGCTGATTCGGCATTCAGCACAAACACCGCGGCTAGATTTCTTTTTGGGTTATCTCGATGATGAGGCCGCCACTGCCCATGCTTGGCGCAATGGTTGGTTTCACACCGGTGATATTGTGGTTCAAGACCCAGACGGCATGATTCACTTTTTTGATCGGGACAAACATATCATCCGCCGATCAGGCGAGAACATATCAGCGGCGCAGGTCGAAGCGGTTTTACAAACGCATCCTTGGGTACAAACTGTTGCGGTGCTGCCAGTTGCTGATGAGATACGTGAGCAAGAGGTTCTGGCGTGTGTGGTGTTGAGCGATACGGCTCAAAAAACAGCGGGGGATTTAACAGCTGTCGGCCACGAAGACAAGGCACTGGCGTTATTCGAGCACTGTTACCAAGCACTTGCCTATTACAAGGCGCCAGGATGGATTTTGTTTTTGGATAGTATTCCGACCACGGCAACACAAAAAATACAAAAGCACCGTATTTTCAGTGCCAACGAAGACCCCAGACGGCGACCAGGGATCATTGATTGTCGAGACCTTAAGAAGCGTTATTAGAAAAAACAGGACAGCCAGTCTTTGTTGGGTTTGGTAGCGGCAAAACAAAAGGTGTTTCAAAGCGCGCCTGAGTCAAAGAGGGCTAATCCTAGACTTTAGTGACCGTTAGTTTGAGCAAAGGCACACCCTCTTGAACTTGATCGCCAACCGCAAAAAGCAAGGCTTGCACCACACCGTCATTTGGGGCGCTGATGGTGTGCTCCATTTTCATGGCTTCAATCACCGCTAGCGGCTGCCCTTTTGTCACGGTGTCACCAACTTGAACCATAAAGCTCACCATGCTGCCTGGCATAGGGGCTTGCAAATTGCCGACATCGTCGTGGGCTTGTGAGGCCTGTGACAAGGGATCTACTGCTGTTATTTGGGTTATGCCTTGAGCGCCAAACAGCGTGTAGCATTGGTCAATGGCATAAATCGAAAATAACAACGGCGGGTGGCACCATTGAACCGTGAACGCAGTGTCAGTCAAACATACGTAGCGCAGGGGCCCGATCTGATCACCCACTTGCAGGGTAAACTCGCCGTCTTTGCCGTAAGTTAGCGTGGCGCTCAAGGTGTTTTGTCGGTATTCAAAGTCAAGGCGGCGTTGCGTTTGTCCAAAGGCGCGCCAACCGTCGCGCACTGAAAATGCGTCGTGGGTTTCAGTGGCTGTTTCTCTTCGCAGTGCGTGAGCCACAGCGGCTGCCACGGCTTGATTGACCCCAATGTGGTCTTGATCAAATAGCGCATCAGCTTCACGGCTAATGAGCGCCGTGTCTAGCCTTGCTTTGGAAAAAGAATCGGTTCTGATGATATCGCGGAGAAATTGCACATTGGTGGTTAAACCGACAATATGCGTGTCGGCCAGAGCCGCCCCAAGCCGTGCCAGCGCTTGTGCACGGGTGGCGCCATGCACAATCACTTTGGCAATCATTGAATCGTAAAAAGGGGTGATCGCATCGCCAGCTCGAACCCCATCGTCAAAACGCACGCCTGCCATTGGGCCATCAAATGGCGCGACGGTGAAGGCGCTGTGTGGTGGTTTGTTATAAGTCGACACCAGACCGGTGACGGGCATGAATTGATTGTTGGGGTTTTCGGCGCAAATCCGAGCTTCGATCGCATGGCCGTTGATACGCAGTTGATCTTGGCGCAAAGGGAGAGGTTCACCGGCTGCAATTCGCAATTGCCACTGCACCAAGTCAATCCCGGTGACCGCTTCAGTTACTGGGTGTTCCACTTGCAAGCGCGTGTTCATTTCCATGAAATAAAAGCGCATGTTCTCGGGGTCGTCATGGCCGTTGGGTTGCTCGACAATAAACTCTACCGTACCTGCTCCCACATAGCCCACAGCTTGTGCAGCGGCGACCGCGGCTTGTCCCATTTGTTGCCGCATGTCTTCGGTCAGGCCTGGGGCGGGGGACTCCTCAATCAGTTTTTGATGTCGGCGCTGGACCGAACAATCCCGTTCAAACAGGTAAACGCATTGGCCATGGTTGTCGGCAAAAACCTGTATTTCAATGTGGCGGGGTTGTTGCACATACTTTTCGATCAGGACCGCATCGTTATCAAAACTGCTGGCAGCTTCGCGTTGGCAAGAAAGTAGCGCTGGGGCGAAGTCCTCAGCACTCACAACCACCCGCATGCCTCGGCCGCCACCGCCTGCGCTGGCTTTGATGATGACGGGAAACCCGATCTCGCCAGCCTTTGCTATCAACAGATCGGGTGATTGGTCACTGCCGTGGTAGCCCGGCACCAAGGGCACGCCGGCTTGTGCCATCAGGCGTTTGCTTTCAGCTTTTAAGCCCATGGCTTGGATGCTGTGTGCGGACGGACCAATGAATACGATGCCGCGCTCGCCACAGGCTTCTGCAAATGAATGGTTTTCGCTTAAAAACCCATAGCCGGGGTGAATCGCTTGAGCACCTGTTGCGATGGCCGCATCAATGATGCTTTGCCATTGCAGGTAGCTTTCTTTGGGTGAATCACCGCCGATAGGCACGGCTTGGTCGCAGCTGGCCACGTGTTTGGACTGTGCATCCGCGTCGGAATACACCGCCACGGTACGGATGCCCATTTGGCGGGCTGTCGCCGCGATGCGGCAGGCGATTTCTCCGCGATTGGCAATCAGGATTTTGCTAAACATGAAAGAGGCCCTTAGAAAAGCGGTCCGTCGCTGGGTTTGACTCATGGGGTCGCGTTGCTGTTCTAGCCCTCACATGCGGAAGATACCAAATTGGGTGTCTGAAATGGGTGCGTTTTCTGATGCGCTTAAGCCAAGCGCCAAAAGACGTCTGGTATCGGCAGGGTCAATAATCCCATCGTCCCACAGTCTTGCGGTCGCGTAGTACGGGTGGCCTTGGTCGGCGTATTGCTGGCGGATGGGGGCCATAAACGCTTCTTGTTCTTCTTCGCTCCAAGTGCCAGCTTGTGCCTCGATGCGGTCACGTTTGATGGTTGCTAAGACGCGTGCCGCTTGTTCACCGCCCATAACTGAAATGCGGGCGTTGGGCCACATCCAAAGAAATCGGGGTCCAAAGGCGCGCCCGCACATGCCATAGTTACCCGCCCCAAAACTGCCGCCAATGATGACGGTGAATTTGGGCACCTGAGCCGTGGCCACAGCGGTCACCAGTTTGGCGCCATGGCGAGCTATCCCCTCGTTTTCGTATTTGCGCCCCACCATGAAGCCGGTGATGTTTTGTAGAAAAACCAGCGGTATCTTGCGCTGGCAGCACAATTCAATAAAGTGGGTGCCCTTGAGTGCTGATTCAGAAAACAAAATGCCGTTGTTGGCAAGGATGCCAACCAACCGGCCATGGATTCTGGCAAAGCCACAAACCAAAGTGGCACCAAAGCGCGCTTTGAATTCATCAAACTCAGCCCCATCGACAATGCGTGCAATGATCTCTCGCACATCGAAGGGTTGACGAGTGTCTGTGGGAATTATTCCATAAAGCTCTTTTGTGGAATAAGCCGGCTCTACAGGTTCTGTGTTTGTGGGTATGGGTTCTTTGTGGCGGTTCAGATTTTTGATGGCTCGGCGGGCGAGGTCAAGCGCGTGCAGATCGTCTTGCGCCAAATGGTCAGCGACGCCTGACAAGCGGGTGTGAACGTCGCCGCCGCCCAAGTCCTCAGCGCTGACCACCTCTCCGGTGGCGGCTTTAACGAGCGGTGGCCCCCCCAAAAAGATGGTGCCTTGATTTTTGACGATGATGGCTTCGTCACTCATGGCGGGTACATATGCGCCACCCGCTGTGCATGAGCCCATGACCACCGCCACTTGGGCGATACCTTGGGCGCTCATGGAGGCTTGATTGTAAAAAATACGGCCAAAGTGGTCTCGATCTGCAAACACTTCATCTTGATTGGGAAGGTTAGCGCCACCCGAATCCACCAGATAGACACAAGGGAGCCGGTTTTGTTGGGCGATCTCTTGCGCGCGCAGGTGTTTTTTGACGGTCATCGGGTAGTAGGTGCCACCCTTGACGGTCGCGTCATTGCAAACAATCATGCATTCTTGGCCGTTGATTCGACCAATACCGGTGATCAGGCTCGCGCACGGCGCGTCGTTGTTATAGATGTTTAAGGCAGCCAGCGGTGACAGCTCTAAAAAGGGCGTGCCTGGATCAATCAACATTTGAATCCGATCGCGGGGCAATAATTTGCCGCGTGCACTGTGTTTGTCACGCGCCGCTTGGCCACCGCCCAGAGCGACCTGACTGACTTGAACCCGGAGGTCATCGACCAAAGCCTTCATGGCTTTGGCGTTGGCCTCAAAGGCAGCGCTTTTGGGGTTGAGTTGGGACCGAATTTGAGCCAAAAATTGTCTCCTACTGATTGTCTGGTATCACCAATGTGCTGATCGAATGTTCTGTTGCGAAACACTCACTTATTCTATGCATTTGATTGTAGGCGCATAACTGGGATGGTGAGCGGTTTAGGTCGAGCCAGCGGCAGCTGGCCATGGCGTTATCCGGCAGTATTACGCCTTGATGGCAGCGCCGTTTAAGGCGCTCGCCGTGTGTTTTGGGTGGTGTCGTATGAGCGCTGTGCTAAGTCGGGTCAACAGTTATGTCTCTTGAGATAGTTGACCTTCGGCCAGTAATGGCTGGCACGATGCAGTCGCTTACACTGAGCGCCCACCCAAAGGTACAGCCATGTACATCAAACCCCTGACTTCGCCTATTTCATCAAGCACCACAAAACCGACCCAAATTTGCAAGCGCTAACTTAGCTGGTTTATAACGATTTATGACTGTTGACCAATGCGTTGTTGCGCTTGATCGATTAAGCGCTCAGTGGTGTCGATCAACGTGCTGACAAAGTCATGACCAGCCGTCAGTGCATTGTGAAGGACAACCAAGTCCTCGATGTATTCATGCACCATTTGGTTGCGTAACTTACGCATAACCAGCCAGTCTTCAGTGGATGTCAGCCAACCCAGTTTTTCTGCTCGATCAAGGTTTTCAATTGCTGACGCTCGACGCTCAGCCATGGCATCAAGCAGCGTGGGCAGTAGCTTGTCTGCCAGGGTGTCTTGTAGGCGCCAAAATCGGCTGACAAACGCATCTAGCCGTTCAGCAAGTGCTGAGTCTTTGGTCAAATGTCCAAGTGCCTCGATATCCAAAGGTGTAGAAAAAAGCCTAGCATCGGTCTCTTGTAAGTACTTGGATTCCTTACGGGTAACCCGGCACAAGAAATGCAGTCTCGCTGTTAATTCAGGGTCTAGTTTCACAGAACAATTCCCGTTTGAGTCGCAACATCGTGAATGGGATGATTCATGAGATTGGGTGCTTTAAGCAAGACATCAACCCGACGTCCATGCATTGAGCGTGAAACACGGCTGGCAATGCGGGCGCTCACCAGAGCCGGATCCAAAATACTTCGATGAACCTCAACCATCAAATCCACATCCCCACCTTTGGCGTCATCACGCGCGCGCGAGCCAAACAAAGTGACACGTGCGTCATGTCCCAAGGTCTCTTGTGTGACCCTCAAAATGTTTTCGATTTGGGCTTGGGTTAATCGCATACCTATATTGAACCACAACCGTCTCTTTTTTTGCCATACGTTAAGGCACTTTGACCCGGCACGTTTATCCGCTGTTTGGCGCCGATCACCTGGGCTAGCCGTTAGAACCCTAGTGATTTCCCTTGTTTGAATCCTTGGGTTGAGAAAAAGCTTTGAAATGACCCCGACACGTCCCATAAGATGGCTCAAGCTTAGCCATGGGATACCTACTTCATATGAAATCAGACAAGCAAAACTGGATCTCGCCTTCAGCAGAAAACGTTAGGGCGCAAATTTACTCATTATTGCGCGCCTGGGGGATGAGCGAATCGCAATCGACCTTGAGCGCCGATGTGATGGTCGATACTGACCTCTCGGGGGTCGACTCGCATGGCGTGTCGATGCTTAAAACGTATAACGAGTTTCGAATCAGTGGCCGATTGAATCTCAATGCTGAGCCTAAGGTGATCAACGATCGTGGTGTGACCGCATTAGTCGACGCTGACGCTGGCTTGGGGCATGCCGCCGCCGTTATGGGCATGAGAATGGCCATAGAGCGGGCGCGGTCGTTTGGGGTGGGGATGGTGTGCGTGCGAAACTCACATCACTTTGGCGCAGCAGGTTATTACGTTCGGATGGCCGCTGAGGCGGGTTTCGTGGGCCTGTGTACCAGTTCCACACGCTCCATGAACACGGTGCCCACTCGAGGACAACAAGCGTTATTGGGTACCAACCCCATTGCCTTTGCGGCGCCCGCCAAGCGCCACCCGCCGTTTGTGCTCGACATGGCTACCAGTAGTGTCGCTGCCAACAAAGTGCGCGTCTATGAGCTGCGTGGTGATCCCATACCCTCGGGTTGGGTGACTGATGAAAAAGGTCAGCCGGTCACTGACTCTAGCCAAGCCATGACCATTATTTTCGACGCAACCAAGTCTCAGGGCGGCGGGCTCGCACCGCTCGGTGGAACGCAAGAAACGGGCGGTCACAAAGGCTACGGTTTGGCCATGATGGTACACATTCTGGGAGGCACCTTGTCAGGTTCGTCGTTTTCACCGATACGGGTCAAGACACAACGCCCTCAAGACCCTGACAATCTGGGTCACTTTTTTTGTGTCATTGATCCAGCGGTGTTTCGCGACCCGGACGATTTCAAAGACGACCTTGATGCCGTGATTGATGTGCTGCACGGCACACCAGCCGCAGACCCATCGCAAAAGGTGCTGGTGCACGGCGAACTCGAAGAGCAGTCGCGTCAAGACCGGCAAGCCAATGGCATTCCCATGCCACCAGCGCTTGCCGAACAGATTCGACAACTCTGCGAACAAGTCAAAGTACCGTACTTGCTGGCATAAACATGGACAGCAAGCCTTAATGGCAACTGACGATATCAATCAATCGGACCACCCTGATGAGCATACACATCGCTAACCCTTTGAAGCAACGCCTGAGAGCTGGAGAGCCGGTGTTGGGTATGAACGTTCGCTTAGGGCGCTCAGGTGACATTGCACGGATTGCCAAAGCAACAGGTCACGACTTTATCTTCATAGATTGTCAGCACTCAATATTCACTTTGGAGACAATCTGTCACATGGCTCAAGTGGCCATGGCCATTGGAATTGCTCCCTTGGTTCGGGTCAAAAGTATTCAAGACCCAGATGTACCGGTCTTGTTGGATAACGGGGTTGCTGGCATTGTCTATCCTGACATCAATACGGCCGAGCAGGCGCAACAAGCCGTTGAGAGTTGTCGCTTCGCGCCTATCGGTAAGCGTTCAGTCGTCGGGGGTTATCCGCACTTTGACTACAAGTCAGTACCACTTACGGATGCCATCACGGCATTGAACGAGGCGTGCCTTTTGGTGTGCATGATTGAAACGGCGCAAGGCTTAGAGAACATTGAGGCCATTTGTGCGACACCTGGCATCGACGTGATTCACATGGGCACCAATGATTTTGCGGCCAACATAGGAAAACCAGGACAGTTTGACGATCCTGAAGTCGTTGCCGCTCAGGCGCGGGTCATTGGAGTCGCTAAAAAACACGGCAAGTTTGCGGGTTGTGGTGGCAATCGCGATGTGGCTAGGCAAGCCCGAGCCATCAAGAGCGGTGCACAGTTTGTCACCACCCAAAGTGACATCAGTTTCATCATGGCGGCCGGCCAACAATGGGTCAGTGGCGTGCGTGATGCCTTGGCCAAAGGCGATTGAGAAAAATCGAGCGATTAGGCTGTGGTGATTATGCTCAAACCGGTGTGCGGTGAGGGGTGAGCGCCACCCCTTTGATCATGAGTCGCAGTAGGTAACGGTACTCAGTGGGATCATAATCCGCATTGGCTTGATGCATCACGGCTTGGTTATCCCAAATCACCACGTCACCCGTTTGCCAACGATGTCGATACTCATATCGCGGGTTGGTGGCATGGTTGTACAAGTATTCAATCAACGCATAAGCCTGCTGCTCAGGCATGCCTTCGATGCCCTCCATTCA
>JAFMCG010000007.1 GCA_017857895.1 Burkholderiaceae bacterium
GAAGCTGCAAATCGATCAAGCCAACGCTGATAAGCAAATTGCGCAAGCCAAGGCAGAAGAAAGACGCGCCATGGCTGTTGCCAAAGAGCAGGAGATGCGCGCCAAAGTGGTCGAGGCAGAGGCAGAAGTGCCTCTGGCCATGGCTGAGGCTTTCCGCAGCGGTCAACTCGGTATCATGGATTACTACCGCATGCAGAACCTGCAAGCCGATACCGAGATGCGTCAGGACATTGCCGGCGAGCCCTCTGATGGTTCGATCCGTTCGCAAAAACTTTAATTGGCGAGCGATATGGCACAGAATAAACGTGGCGTGAAGCGCAAAGGGTTTAACCCCGCTTCAATTTTTTTAATACTAGCGGTGGTCACTTATTTTGTTGGCCTGCCCTTTCCCGTCACGGTTTTTTTGGGCTTTATCGCCTTCATCCTGTTTCGCGCGCAAAGAGATGGCAAATCGCTAAAAGACTTGCCAATCCCACCGCCAGCCAATGAATCGTCGGCCGAGAACCAAGACAGCGATCTGTCGACTGACTTTGGGCGCCAATCTTCACAAGACATTCAAGACTGGTTAAAGCAACACGCACCCTCAGAATTCGAACAGGCGCCAACGCCGCGGGCTCACGAGCCAGCCCTACAACCTGAGCCAACGCGTCAGAGCGCGACCAATGCCAATCCCTCGCCATATCGTCTAAACACATCGAACCCGCGGAACTTGGCATTGCTGCTAAGAAATAAGCAAGGCCTTCGTCAAGCCATTGTTGCGATGGCTGTTCTAGGCCCACCACGGGCTTTAAATGCTTACGTTGCTGATCCCATGCAAGGTGCCACGCTCGATGCGACACCGAAAAGCGTCAAACCCAGCAACTAAGCCTTGGGTGTATACCAAGCTGGCGCACGCTTTTGCATGAAAGATTGCGTGCCCTCAGCGGCCTCGGCCGACTGTCTGGTACGGGCATGCCGACCAACCAAATCTTCAAACAACACGTCTTCAAGCAGCGCATCGGCCAACGACAGTGTTAATCGTTTTGTGTCTGCCGTGGCATGAGGAGCACTCTTCAATAACGATTCAACGATAGCAAAAGTCGTTTCCTCAAGCGCCTCTAATGCGCAGACTTCATGCACAAAACCGATCTGCTGCGCACGCTCAGCATTGATGCGTTCGCACGTTAAGGCATAGCGACGCACGTTACGCAATCCAATGGCTTGGATCAATTGTGGAAACACAATCCCAGCCACCAAGCCCCAGCGCGCCTCGGTGATGGCAAACATGGCGTTATCGGCAGCGACCACAACATCGCAAGCCGCTGCAATACCGGTGCCACCCCCAAAGCAGCCGCCTTGAATCATGGCAACCGTTGGCACGGGCAATTCATTCAAACGGCGCACAGCATGCCCAGTGGCCCGCGAAGCGGCCACGTTTTGCTCCGGCCCAAGCTTGCCTTGCTCATTGATCCAGGCCAAATCAGCGCCGGCCTGAAAATGCGCCCCATTGCCCTTTAAAACCACCACTCGTAATCCAGTCTGTTGACCGAGTTGATCCATGGCCTCGTGCAGTCCGGCAATCATGTCACCGTTATAGGCGTTATTGACCTGCGGCCGGTTCAGGGTTACAAGCCCTACCCCACGGTTATCCATGGCACAAAGGACCGTGCCATTACCCACAGACAGTTGTTTGAGTTCGCTGATTTGAGACATTTCGATGGTGCTCCAAGTTGAATCCAAGCCTATTGTCGCCAACAGAACATGACTGATCAAGCGCTGTTCTGAAATTCAATGCCAAAGGTCACCCTGACACACGGCGAAACCACCCTCAAAGCCGCAATGTCAGGTACCATTCAAGAGTCTGCTGTTGCGCGGCTTTCACTATGTTTTTAAGTCACGCTTAAGCACCAATATCACAGTGTCATGACCGATGAGATGACAACAATGATGGAGTACTTATGGAAATCTTAGACCTGATCGCTGGCAGCGGTTTTCTTGGGCTAGTCGTCGTTCTGCTGTTCTTAATTTCCTTAATCGGTTACTTCGTGCCATTTCGCTTGTGGATCACAGCATGGGCATCTGGCGCTTACGTTGGTCTACTGACCCTGATCGCCATGCGACTGCGTCGAGTGCCCCCACATAGCATCGTCAAAGCACGCATCAGCGCCGTAAAAGCCGGCTTGAGCATTCCACTCGATGAGCTTGAAAGCCACTTTTTGGCCGGTGGCAATGTGGTCGATGTGGTTAACGCCATCATTTCAGCTGACAAAGCCAACATAGAACTCACCTTCAAACGTGCGGCCGCCATCGATTTGGCCGGCCGTAATGTGTTGGATGCCGTTCAAATGTCGGTATTGCCCAAGGTCATCCAAACGCCTCGTAATGCCGCTGTGGCTCAAGACGGTATTCAACTGATCAGCGTGGCACGCATCACGGTTCGTACCAACTTGGATCGCCTCGTGGGCGGTGCCGGTGAAGAAACGATCTTGGCTCGTGTGGGCGAAGGCATGGTGAGTGCCATTGGTTCAGCAACCAATCACAAAGATGTGCTTGAGCGTCCAGACAGTATTTCAAAGAAAATTTTGTCCAACGGCCTCGATGCTGGCACCGCCTATGAAATCCTGTCGATTGATATTGCTGATATCGATGTGGGTAAAAACATTGGTGCTGCCTTGCAAATCGAGCAAGCCAACGCTGACAAACAAATTGCCCAAGCGAAGGCTGAAGAACGACGCGCAATGGCGGTGGCGCTTGAGCAAGAAATGCGTGCCCGAGTGGTCGAGGCCGAAGCAGAAGTGCCTCGTGCGATGGCCGATGCCTTTCGTGCTGGCCGAATCCTAAGCGCACAAGCGAGCTAAACATGACGACCCGCCAGCAAATATTGCTAAAAACCCGACCCGAAGGCTGGGTTGGGCCAGAGCACTTCGAGTTGCGCGAATCAGTCATACCCTCAGCGCAAGACGGTGAAGTTCTCATCCGCAACCACTGGCTATCGCTGGACCCTTACATGCGTAGCCGCATTGCCCCAGAAAAATCCTACGCTCAAGGCGTTGAACCAGGCCAGTTAATGGTCGGGGCAACTGTGGGTGAAGTACTCGAGAGCCATAGCGACACGCTAGCGGTCGGCGATTGGGTCTTGTCAGCAGGCGGCTGGCAGACCCACGCCACCATGCCAGCCAAGCAAGTCTTGAAGCTTGACACCGATGGTGTGCCTGCGAGTGCTTATCTTGGTGTCATCGGCATGCCTGGCATCACCGCATGGACAGGTTTAATGACCATTTGCGAACCAAAAGCTGGCGAAACTGTTGTGGTCGACGCCGCTTCAGGAGCCGTTGGATCCGTGGTCGGGCAACTGGCCAAGGGTGAAGGTTGCCGCGTGGTCGGTATTGCGGGCGGTGCCGCCAAGTGCGACTACGTCGTCAACACCCTGGGCTTTGATGCTTGCATTGATCACCGCGCCGAAAACTTCAAACAACAACTGGCCCAAGCCGTGCCGCAAGGCATTGACTGCCTCTTTGAGAACGTCGGTGGCGAGATTTTTGAAGCGCTGCTGACGCACATGAATCCGTTTTCTCGCATCGCGCTTTGTGGGATGGTTTCAGAATTCAATCGCGCACCCTATGGTCACCACACCATCCGCTCGATACTGATTAATCGAATCAAACTGCAGGGCTTTATCGTCTCTGACAAACCCCAAACGTGGCCCGCCATACGCGAACAACTGCGTGCTAGGGTCTTGGGTGGTCAGTTACAGTTTCGCGAATCAATCGCACACGGACTCGAAAATGCGCCTGCCGCCTTTGTCGGTATGCTCAAGGGTGAAAACTTTGGCAAGCAGCTCGTTAAATTAACACCCTAGTTCGCTGTCAGATCACCTTGGTGGGTGTAATCCCTAGGCATAAACACGCTGTTATGGATTGAAGATTCCATCGTTCTCCTCTAGCATGACCTAAAAGAATTCTAAGTCAGGCAGTTCAAGAGGAGACAAGCATGAAAACCGAAGTCACGGTCAACGGTAAAACGCGAACCATTGAAGCGGCACCCAATACCTTACTCGTTCAGGCCATCAGAGAGCATCTGCATTTAACCGGCACCCATGTGGGTTGCGACACGGCTCAGTGTGGCGCTTGCACTGTGCTGGTCAATGGTGATGCGATCAAGTCCTGCAATGTGCTGTTGGCCCAAGTAGCTGGCGCTACCATCACCACCATCGAAGGTTTGCAAACCGAGGACGGCACCATGCACCCCATGCAAGAGGCCTTCAAAAACTGCCACGGCTTGCAGTGCGGGTTTTGTACCACAGGCATGGTGATGAGTGCGGTTGATCTCTGTAACAAGCATCCAGAGGCGAGCGAACAAGAAATTCGTGAGCTTCTTGAAGGTAATCTGTGCCGCTGCACCGGCTACCAAAACATCATCAAGGCCGTCCAACAGGGCGCCGCCCAAATGAAAGCCTGAACCAAACAAGGAGTCAGTCATGGGATCAAATGATTTTGCAAATCTGCCACACATCGGCGAATCGGTTTTACGCAAGGAAGACGTTCGCTTTTTAACCGGTGCCGGACAATATACCGACGACATACAGCTGAACAATTTGGTGCACGCGTTTTTTGTGCGTTCACCACACGCTCACGCCATCATCAAGTCGATTGATAAAACCGCGGCACTCGCCGCACCGGGCGTCATCAAGATCTATGACGGTCATGATGTGGCTGAAGACAAGATCGGCGGTTTGCCCTGCGGTTGGTTAATCACGGGCACCGACGGTGAGCCCATGAAAGAGCCACCGCACCCGATTTTGGCCAATGGCAAAGTGCGCTATGTCGGCGATCATGTCGCCATGGTCATTGCTGAAACGCTTGAGCAGGCGCGCGATGCCGCTGAATTGGTGGCCGTCGATTACGACGTGCTATCGGCCACGGCCGATGTTCGTGATGCCAAAGTCAGCGGCGCGCCAACCATCCATGACGAAGCGCCTGACAATCATTGCTACAACTGGTCTATCGGCGATAAAGCACAAGTGGATGCCGCTTTTGAGAAAGCCGCACACATCACCAAAATCGATCTGGTGAATAACCGCTTGGTGCCCAACGCCATGGAACCACGGGCAGCCATTGGTTGCTACAACCGCGCAAGCGATGAATACACGCTCTACGTGGCCAATCAAAACCCGCACGTTGAACGCCTGCTTTTAACGGCCTTTGTGATGGGTTTGCCTGAACACAAGGTGCGTGTGATTGCACCCGATGTGGGCGGTGGTTTTGGCTCCAAAATCTACCTCTACGCTGAAGACGTTTGTGTCACTTGGGCCGCCAAAAAACTGAATCGCACCATCAAATGGACGGCCGACCGATCTGAAGCCTTCTTGTCAGACGCCCATGGTCGCGACCACGTCACACATGCCGAAATGGCCATGGATCAGAACGGCAAGTTTTTGGCGTTTCGGGTTCACACTGACGCCAATCTTGGGGCGTACCTATCTACGTTTTCAACAGCCATCCCAACGATTCTTTACGCCACGCTTTTGGCTGGGCAGTACACAACACCCCAGGTTTATGTTGAGGTTGACGCTTGGTTCACCAACACCGCACCGGTTGATGCCTACCGAGGCGCGGGTCGTCCTGAGGCCACCTACCTGCTCGAACGCATCGTTAGTCGCTGCGGTTGGGAGCTTGGGCTAAGCCAAGACGAGATTCGTCGCCGTAACTTCATCACTGAGTTCCCTTACCAGACGCCTGTGGCTTTGCAATACGACACGGGTGACTTTCCCCAGTGCTTGGACAAGTCCATGGCCTTGGCTGATGTCGCCGGTTTCGCCGCTAGGCGCAAAGCCAGCGAAGCGAAAGGCATGTTGCGCGGCATGGGATACTCGAGCTATATCGAAGCCTGTGGCTTGGCACCGAGCAATATTGCCGGTGCGCTTGGCGCACGTGCTGGACTGTTTGAGTGCGGTGAGGTGCGGGTTCACCCCACAGGCAGCGTCACCGTCTTTACTGGCTCACACAGCCACGGTCAAGGACACGAAACCACGTTTGCACAAGTGGTTGCGGCACGCTTAGGCATTCCTGTTGAGAACGTCGATATTGTTCATGGTGACACCGGCCGGGTGCCATTTGGAATGGGCACGTACGGATCGCGCTCAATCTCAGTGGGGGGCTCGGCCATCATGCGTGCGATCGACAAGATTGAGGCGAAAGCCAAAAAGATTGCGGCCCATTTACTTGAAGCCAGCGACACTGACATTGACTTTGCCAATGGTGAATTTACTGTCAAGGGCACCGACAAGAGCATCCCTTTTGCGCAAATCGCACTCACCGCTTATGTGCCACACAACTACCCGCTCGAGACCCTTGAACCGGGTTTGAATGAAACCGCTTTTTATGACCCGACCAACTTTACATTTCCAGCGGGCACTCACATCTGTGAAGTGGAGATCAACCCTGAAACCGGTGAGACCCGGGTCGACCGGTTCTGTGCGGTGGACGACTTTGGCACTATCATCAATCCCATGATTGTCGAAGGCCAGGTGCACGGCGGCTTGGCCCAGGGTATTGGTCAGGCATTATTGGAGAACTGCGTCTACGATCGTGAGACGGCGCAATTGATAACCGGTTCTTTCATGGACTACACCATGCCGCGTGCCGATGATTTTCCTGAATTCAAAATCGGGCATGTCTGCACCCCCTGCACCACTAACCCATTGGGCACCAAAGGCTGCGGTGAAGCCGGTGCCATTGGCTCGCCACCAGCGGTGATCAATGCCGTGCTCGATGCCCTCGCGCCTTTGGGCGTTAAAGACATTGACATGCCAGCGACACCACTGCGCGTTTGGCAGGCCATTCAGTCGGCTAAGGCATAACAGGAGAACAACACATGTATCAATTTGAATATGCTCGCGCTGAGTCGGTCGATCAAGCGGCCGCTAGAGTCGCAGACGGTGCACAATTGCTTGCGGGTGGCCAAACCTTGCTGGCTTCAATGAAGCAACGCTTGACCCAACCGGAAACCCTGATTGATCTCGGTGCGCTTTCGAGCCTGGCTGGGATATGTGAAGATGGTGATGGATTGATCATCGGCGCCATGACCCGCCATCAGGAAGTGGCTACCAACGCACTGGTGACTCAAAAACTTCCCGGTCTGGCCCATTTGGCTGGTGGCATTGGAGACAAGCAGGTGCGTGCCATGGGTACGATCGGTGGTTCTGTGGCCAACAATGACCCAGCCGCTTGCTATCCAAGTGGGGTTTTGGCCTTGAATGCGACCATCAAAACCAATCGCCGTGAAATCGCTGCTGACGACTTTTTTCAAGGGCTGTATGCCACCGCACTGGAGCCCGATGAAATCATCACGGCCATTCGCTTTCCGATGACCAAACGGTCTGCCTATGCCAAGTTCAAACAACCCGCCTCGCGTTATGCCTTGGTAGGGGTGTTTGTGGCCCAAACGTCATCAGGCGTTCGAGTTGCCATCACCGGCGCTGGCAATGGCGTGTTCCGTCATGAAGGGCTCGAATCTGCCCTAAATGCTGATTTCAGCCCTGCGGCCATCAAGTCTGTGGTGGTCGATGACAGTGAGCTCAGCGGCGATCTTCATGCGAGTGCGGCCTACCGTGCTCACTTGATCAAAATTCAAACCCAAAAAGCGGTCACCACCGCTTTGGGTCAGGGGGGCTGATTGTCGCAGCAAGGCGTAACTCAGACGGTCAGTGACGTTATTTCCTCTTTAGAGGCGGTCGGGTATCTGCCTGACCGCGCCTTGGCCACCTCGGTGCACCTGGCCATTTGCCTCGGGCGTCCTCTGTTGCTTGAGGGCGATCCTGGTGTCGGTAAAACCGAGTTGGCTAAAGCATTGGCACTGATGACTGGACGCCATCTTATCCGCCTGCAATGCTATGACGGCCTAGAGCAGCGTGATGCCCTCTATGAATGGAACCATGCCGCCCAATTGATACACCTGCGTGCAGCACAAGCGCTGCGAACGCCCGAAGAAATCGAACGCGAGGTCTACCAACCCCACTACCTCATCAAACGACCCCTGCTGCAAGCGCTGCACACACCTGTGCCTGGTGCCGTATTACTGATTGATGAGGTTGACCGCGCTGACGAACCGTTTGAGGCATTCCTGTTGGAATATTTGGGCGAATATCAGGTCACTATTCCTGAGTTGGGCACCATCAAGGCAGAAACCCCACCCTTGACGATTCTCACCAGTAACCGCACCCGTGATTTGAACGACGCGGTCAAACGCAGATGTCTGTACCACTGGGTGCAATACCCAGACCGAGACCGAGAACTTGCTATCGTTCGGCAACAAGTACCCAACATTTCCGAGAAACTGAGTGAGCAAATCACCGAATTTATCCAACGATTGCGTCACCCACCTTTTCAAGACGCTTTTAGCCGAGCGCCTGGCATCGCTGAAAGTGTTGAGTGGGCCAAAGCGTTGGTGGCATTGAACACGCTCTCGCTTGATCCAGAAGTCATCGAAGGGACTGCTGGTGTGCTTTTTAAACAGCGCGATGACGTCGCGGCACTCACACCGCTTCTGACGGACCTATTGGCGACAGGTTAGAAATGGGCGTGATGTTAGGTGATGCTCGCGCGGGCAAACTAGCCGATAACGTGGTGGGGTTTGGTCGCATGTTGCGCCGAGCAGGACTCGCCGTTGACAGCGCGCGCATCAGCTTGGCACAACAAGCCCTACGCTTGATAGACATTGGTCGCCGAGAGGACGTACGCTTGGCGCTAGAAACCGTTTTTGTGAGCAAAGAACAAGATCGTCAGGTTTTTTTAGACTTGTTTGAGGCTTATTTCAAAAATCCTGACGTTGCCAAGCAATTGTTGGCTCAACTATTGCCCCAGGCCAAAGCCCCAAAACCGGGCCCTTCGCGCAGCGCCCGCGCACAAGAAGCACTGCAAGTTCCAAGAATCAACAAAAATCACAAACAAAATGACCGTGAAGAAAAAATTGAACTCGACGCAGCCATGTCGGCCAGTGCCATCAACCGACTGCAGCATGCCGATTTTGAAAGTCTGAATGCCAGCGAATACAAATTAGTCGAACAACTGATTCGCGAAATCCCGATGACTTTGCCCAAGGTTGCCGCTAGGCGGCGGCGTCACGCCACTCATGGCGATCAATTGGATTGGTCCCGGCTGATGCGAGAGGCCACTTGCCACGACGGCGATGTGCTTTCATTGCCATTTTTAAAACGTCGGCCAAACCCTTTGCCACTTTTGGTCTTGGTTGATGTCTCGGGCTCGATGCAGCGTTACGCCCGCTTGATGCTGGCTTTCTTGCATCAAGCGACCCGACACACCGTGCGATCAGTCTATGCTTTTGGGACTGAATTAACTGACCTTAACCGCGCTTTCCGATACAACGATACGGATCAGATGCTGGCACTAACCAATACACTGATTACCGACTACGGCGGTGGCACCCGTATGGATCAAGCACTCCAAACCATTCGTGATCAACACGCACAACACATCATTGGTCATCGCACCGTCGTGCTGCTGATTACTGATGGTCTGGACACTGGCGACCCGTTAGTCCTTTCTGAGCACCTTGGTTGGATTAGTCGGCAAGCGCGTGCAACGGTTTGGTTAAACCCACTGTTGCGTTACGATGGCTATCAACCGCTGGCCGCAGGCGCCCAAGTGCTACATCGGCATGTGGATCAGATGCTGGCCATACACAATCTTTCGCACCTAGCCGCACTCGCACGGGCATTAAAAAAATTGCTTGAGCGGGTTCGTTAAGCACAACACCTCAAAGGAACACGATCATGCAAATGCAAGGTAGTCGACAACTTTCAGCCACTGCACAACAAGCATGGGCGGCCTTAAACGACCCAGAAATCCTCAAACAATGCATTCCTGGGTGCCAGTCGTTTGAATTGGAGTCGGACAACGTCTATAAGGTTGCTGCTCAAATCAAAATCGGACCGGTTTCGGCCCAATTCACGGGTAAAGTTACCCTCTCTGATATTGAGCCCCCCGAACGCTACACCCTGAACTTTGAGGCGCAAGGCGGCGTGGCCGGCCACGGCAAAGGCGTTTCACATGTGGCACTAACTGAAAACGAACAAGGCGTTGAGTTGAAGTACACCGTCGAATCTCAGATCGGCGGTAAATTGGCTCAGCTTGGCCAACGCCTTATCGACGGCGCAGCCAAATCAATGGCCGATGATTTCTTCAAGCGTTTCGAGAAAGCGCTTGATCAACAAACGACGCCTGCCGATGTGCAAGGCGCATCTGGTGTTGCGGCTGAGCCCGCCACAACAACGCAATCGACGAACAAACCGACAGCCTCAAGCGGTGTGCCCCGTTGGCTCTGGATTGCAATTGCAGCGGCCGTTGCGGTGGTTATCTTTGCCAGCGCCTCTGGCAACTAAGGGTCTATGCGCGGGTGTGATTAAATGAGTTGACTGCGTTTTATCTGCCAGAGGATGTCGCCATGCAAAATCAAGATTTCATCGTTTTACAACGGCTACGCGATTGGCGTGCGCAAGGCTTAAAAGCGGTACTGGTGACCGTCACGCGCACTTGGGGCTCTTCGCCCCGCCCTGTGGGTTCGATCATGGCCATGTGCGAAAGTGGCGCGGTGGTCGGGTCGGTCTCGGGCGGCTGCATCGAAGACGACTTGATTCGTGAGTTCACACAGCCTGCCAACCCAGACCAAATCAATTCCTTGCCTGCCATGGCTATCGAAGGCCCACCCAAGCGCATGAAGTACGGGATTACAGCTGACGAGGCGCACCGATTTGGTTTGCCCTGTGGCGGCACCCTAGAGCTTCTACTCGAGTTCAACCCAGACGCTGGGCGACTCAGTGAATTAGTCACTTCGCTAGAGAGTGGTCAGCTGATGCAACGACACACCGACATCGCCACAGGTGAGGTGACGTTAACACCAACAGACACTGTCTCGAGCTTAAAGATCAACGATTCGACACTAACCAACACCTTTGGACCGGCCTATCGGATGTTGCTCATCGGTGCCGGACAGCTCGGCGAATACATCGCCACCATGGCTATTTTTAGTGGCTTTACCGTGACCATCTGTGACCCTCGAGAAGAGTATGCCAGTGGCTGGACCACCACCAACGTCAACAAAATGACCGAATGGCCTGACGACGCAGTGCGTCTTTTTAAGCCCGACAGACGCACGTGTGTTCTAGCGCTGACGCATGATCCCAAACTTGACGACTTAGCGCTGCTAGAGGCCCTAGAAACCGAGGCGTTTTACATCGGCGCCATCGGCTCACGAGCCAACAATGCCGCACGCCGTAAACGCATGATTGAGCACTTTGATCAAACCGAGGCATCCCTTAGCCGACTAAAAGGCCCGATCGGTTTGTACATTGGCAGCAAAACACCGGCAGAGATCGCTGTCAGCGCCATGGCTGAAGTGTTGGCGGTCAAAAATGGCGTCGAATTACCCCAAACCATGGCCGTTGCCCAAGCCAAAGCACAGCAAGAGTCGACCAACTAGAAATGCCATGCTGAAAGATCAAACAAAAAGCCGGCTTGAAATCAGCCGGCTTTTTGTTGCTGAGCTCAAACCACTGACCCCAACATGACCAAATCGATCGATTAACCCATATTCATCATTTGGGGCAACCAAGTCACGATCTGCGGGAAGGCAATCAGCACGGCAATTGTGGCCACATCGGCAAGAAAGAACGGACCAACCCCCCTGAAGACCTTATTAAGCGGTATGTCTGGCCTAACCCCGTTGACAACGAAACAGTTCAACCCAATGGGTGGCGTGATCAAGCAAATCTCAGCCATCTTCACCACAATGATGCCAAACCAAATGGGGTCGTAACCCAAAGCAATCACAGCGGGATAGACCACTGGCAAGGTCAAGAGCAACATGCCGATGGCATCCATGAACATACCGAGCACGGCATAGAACAACAAAATACCGATCAAGATATAAATGGGCTCAAAAGGCAAGGCCACAACCCACTTGGCAAACGCATCTGGCAAACCGGCAAAGCCCAAGAACCGCACAAAAACCAAAACACCCCAGATGATTGAAAAGATCATCACTGTGAGTTTGGCCGTCTCCATCAACGCATCGCGAAGATTGGCAACTTTCATGCCTTTCATCATGGCCATCACAAACACCACTGATGCACCCAAGGCACCCGCTTCTGTCGGCGTGGCCCAACCTTCATACATGGCCGTAAAAATAATAACCACAACCAGAAAGATGGGGAATGTACCGGGCAACGACTTCATCCGCTCGCCCCAAGTAAATCCAGTCAAAGGTCGACCGAGACTGGGATTGAACTTGGCCATGCCAATAATCAGCAACACGTAAATCAAGGCCGAAACGATACCAGGCAAAAAGCCCGCCACCAGCAGTGCGCCAACAGACTCTTCCACAATAATGGCGTAGATCACCAAAATCGCACTTGGCGGGATCAGCGTTGCCAGCGTACCGCCAGCAGCCACCACCCCAGCGGCCAATATCGGTGAGTAACCGTACTTGAGCATATCTGGAATGGCTGTTCGTGCAAACACAGCAGCTGTTGCCGTACTGGCACCTGAGACCGCTGCAAAACCGGTCGCAGCAGCCACTGTGGCCACGGCCAAGCCACCAGGCAACCACCCCAACCATTTACGGCCCGCATCAAATAAGGACTCGGTGATCCCCGCGTGAAAAGCCAGAAACCCGATAAGAATAAACATCGGCAACACTGACAAGGTATAGGTCACCGCTTTTGAGTGCGGTATGGTACCAACCAAGCCGAGCCCCGATTCCCAGCCAATAATGGCAATCAATCCCAGCGTTCCGACCAAGGCGGCGGCCAAATAAACCCGCATCCCCATAAAAACCATAGCGACCAGCCCAACAACACCAATAATTCCAATGGTAAAACTATCCACGATCCGTGCTCCCCTTGGAATCTTCGATTTCTTTCTTGGCGAGATCCTCTTCAGTTAGTATTAAAGGCACTGCAAACGGTTCGCTATCAGGATTCAAAACCAAACGCCAATAACCAATTGTCTCTATCAGCAAACGCAAGAACAACACCACAAAGGCGATGGGCACCAAAATCTTGGAAGGCCAAACGGGGTACTGCAAGTCAATGGTGCTGTCGCCACTCTCGTAAGCCCTCATGAAGTGACCCCAGCTGAAATAAATCAACAACCCGACCAGAATCAAGGGCGCGATTGTCGTGACGAATTCCAGTACCCAACGTGCTCGGCCATTGACCATGCGCACAAAAAGATCCATACGCACGTGCCCACCCAGTCTTTGGCAATAAGACACCGCAAGGAACGCAAACGTGGCCATTGACAGCTCAACCAAGTCGATATAACCCATGAACGGCGTGTTAAAAAGCTGACGCCCCAGCACTTGGCCGATGCCCAGAAACATCAAAAAAAAGATACAAAAGGCGGCCGCTAAGGCGAAAAGATCTTCGACCTTCGTTAACCATTTGTTGGCCCAGAACAGTCCTGGCGGACCACTGGTTGGGGGGGCTTGATTGTGCATTTGCATAGATTGGCTGCTGCTTTTTTATATTCAAAACTTAAACAATGGAGCGATTTGAGCGTTTTAAGCGCTCAAATCGCTCGACTACTGGCGCCCTATTATTGTTGTTTAGGCGTTTCAGCAGCGATCTTCAAGATCATGTCGATCAACTCTTGGCCGTTAAATTTGTCTTTGTTAGCGGCAACCCACTCATTCCACACGGGCTCAGCAGCCACTTTCTTGAACTGTGCCAACTGCTCTGGTGTATAGACGATCTCGATGAGCTTTGCCTTAAACTTAGGCAAGTTGACTTTATCGATGTCTTGGTACGCCTTGGCTTGAACATTGTAGTACTCAGGCTTTAAGTCTTGTAAAAGCTTCTTGTACTGTGGAGGCAGCTTTTCATAGGAAGTTTTGTTAAATGTCGTTGGGCAAGCGGATGTTCCTGGTGACATGTTGGCGGTAAACCAATCTGAAACCTCAGGGATTTTGTAAGCCGCTTGCGCGTAAGTGTATGGAAACGATGCCGCATCCATGGTGCCACGTTGCATACCGGTATAAACCTCAGTAGCAGCTGTGGTGGTCTTGATAGCGCCAAGCTTGACCATGGCATCACCGATACCGCCACCCGCACGAACGCGAAGACCTTTCCAGTCTGCCAAGGCAGTGGGTGGCTTGCCTTTACCGAGGAACTCATATTGAGGCATCAGGGCACCCGCGTAAACCATGGCATTCCACTGATCCATATCTTTAACCAACGCAGGGTGGCTAAATAGCGCAATTCGTGCGGCCTTGTTCACGTTCCAATCGCCCAAAGGCAAGAACGGTAGTGAGAACACCATGAAAGCGGGGTTCTTGCCAGGCGAGTAGAAGTTACAAAACGACGCGCCGTCAACCGCACCCAATTTGATGCTATCGAGGTTTTCGCGGGCTTTTGAAAACTGCTCACCGTAACCGATGTTGATGGTAAAGTTGCCACCCGTTTTTTCTTTAACTTGTGCGGCCAAGAACTCCAAACCAGCGGTGAACGCACGTGGGTTGCCCCACATGGAATAACGCCACTCAACCTTGGGTCCTTCAACCTCAGCGGCCTGAACCGCAGCACCTGCGGCAGCAAAGCTAATCGCCAATGCTGACGCAAGCAATTTTTTAGTCATATTCATATCGTGTCTCCGGCTATGCCCATCGAATTGTTGTTTAAACAAACAATCGCGTGAGCTATCAAATGATGAAACCCCTAATCCAAACCCAGCGTCTATATTCATAGACCAAGTGATTCAAGGACAGGCGAATGCTAGCACTCTGAACGAATGGTTTTTAGTGGGGTATTCCCGTGGCAAGGCAACCTTTGGGTAATGAACGATCTTTTGAAGGCCTCAAAAACCGCCCAGCAATTCTTAGCCGTTTTGGTGTTTTTAACAAGCGGTTGGCGGCTCACTTTTCAGCATGATTTGCTTAAACAGCGTGCTATCAACCCAAAACGCAAGCCAATTCTGGACAGACTGACTGGCGTTTCTTTTGAACCAAACGGGATCAACGCCAGCAAACTGCCGGACAAAAGGAAAAATCAACACATCTTGAACCATTGGTATTTCGCCCCCTATAAAGGGCTTGTTTTGTAATTGCAAAGACAACGGTTCGATCAAAACCTCAAAAGCGGCCGCTCGGGCTGAGGGCGCATCATCTTCAGGAAAACGAGTGGCGTACTTATAACGGTCTAACCACCGCTTAAAGTCGCCGTCTGTGCGTGCCAGCAGATCCATCGCCGCACTATCCTCCCAGCCACGAGCCCAATCATCGGGGTCTCGGATGGCCAACGCCCAGCGAACGATATCCAGACTTTCATCGATGATCTTGCCATCACCCAAACAAAGCACGGGCACTGTGGCCTTGGGCGAGGCGGCAACCAAGGCGGCGGGTTTATCGCGCAGATCTATTTCAACGGCGCTTACAGTCACTTGGGCCACTCGCAATGCCATGCGCGCTCGCATGGCATATGGGCAGCGGCGATAGGAATATAAAACAGGCAATTGAGTAGGCATGTCAGTTATTCAAGCGCTATTTGACTCAGGGTGCCAGTAAAACACCGGCTTCGAAAAGGTTTATTTGACGCAAATTATAAAAAATTAGTTAGCCTACATTCATGCTGGATTTGTACAAATCACAACAGCGTCCTGCATTGAAATTAGAGCCTAGCGCTGCGTTCGACACTTAAAGCGAAAAATAATCTCATGAAAATTTTTAAAAAATTATCTTTAGCCGCATTGGCCCTGACGCTTGGCGCGATGGCACCAGGCATTTCGCAAGCCGAATGCGGTGATGTGTCGATTGCGGAAATGACGTGGGCCAGCACCCAAGCCGCGGCCCGTGTTGATCAGTTCATCCTCAAGCAAGGCTTCGGTTGTAATGCCGAAACAGTGCCCGGCGACACCGTACCAACAGCAACCTCAATGAGTGAAAAAGCGCGACCCGATATTGCACCAGAACTTTGGCTCAATAACGTCAAAGAGCCCATTGAAAAGGCCGTGGCAGAAGGCCGCTTGGTCATCGCCGGCGACGTACTTGAAGACCCCGCCACAAACGCTGGCGAAGGCTTATGGATCCCTCGATATATGCTGCAAGCCAAGCCAGAACTGGCCACCATTGAAGGCATCAAGGAAAACCCTCAGCTGTTTAAAGATCCAGAAGATCCCACTAAGGGCCGAATCATCGGCTGTCCGTCGGGCTGGGCTTGTCAAATCGTCATCGATAATCTGTTCAAAGCATTTGAAATGAAACAAGCGGGCTTTAATTTGGTCGACCCAGGTTCAGGTGCGGCTTTGGCTGGCGCCATTACAAAGGCCTACAACCGTGGTGAAGGTGTCATCAGCTACTACTGGGCACCGACGTCCCTGCTTTCTAAGCTTGACATGGTACGTGTTGATTTGGGTCCCCACAACGCCAAGGAATTTATCGACTGTATCGGTGTTGTCGGCTGCCCAGATCCCAAACCCAACAGCTTTGCAACATCAGAGATCAAAACAGTCGTGGCAGCAGCTTTCGCGAAGAGAAATCCACAGGCGATGGCTTATTTGAAAGCCCGCGTTTGGAGCCCTGAAGATTTTGGTGCGGTGTTGGAGTTCATGGAAGCCGAGCAAGCCGACGGACAAGTGGCTGCCGAATGGTTCTTGCAAATGCGTCCAGAGTCTTGGTCAAAGTGGGTGCCTAAAGAGGTCGCTGCCAAAATCAAAGCCGCGTTATGAGCAATCGCGAAATCGTCTCATTCGGGTTGATTTGGCATATTTAGCCAAAGTTGGTTAGACTAGCATTGTTATTAACAAGTGTTCGCACCTGTGCGCGGGTGAAGTTTGTTTCGATTCGGTTAGTCCCAAATCGAAACGTCAATAGGCTTTGCCCATCTTTGGGCAAGGTGTCAATTGCTCTTCGAGCAACCGAAGTCCCCAACATGTGGGGCTTGCCTGCGTAAATTTTTTTGCGCAATCTCGGATCATCATCGCCCAAACTTTCGAGTTAATGGGTGCCATCGACTAAGTGGATCGACAAGGTCTAACGAAGTCATCAAACCATTTGGTTTGAAAATAGCGGAGAACACACGCATGACTTTATTTAAAAAATCTTCTTTAGCGGCCATGACATTAGCCATCAGTGCGATCGGCACGGGCGTGGCCCATGCCGAATGTGGCAACGTCACCATCGCAGAAATGAACTGGGCCAGTGCCCAAGCGGCTGCGCGAGTAGACGCCTTCATCCTCAAACACGGTTACGGCTGTAACGCTGAAACCGTCCCTGGCGACACCATGCCAACAGCCACATCCATGAGTGAAAAAGCCAGTCCCGACATCGCGCCTGAGCTTTGGATGAATGCTGTGACCGAACCCATTGAGCGTGCCGTGGCTCAGAAACGTTTGGAGATCGCGGGTAATGTGCTTGAAGATCCCGCCAAGAACGCTGGTGAAGGTTGGTGGGTGCCGCGCTACATGGTCGAAAAAAATCCAGCGTTAAGCACCATTGCCGGCATCAAGAAAAATGTCGGTTTGTTCAAAGACCCTGAAGACCCCAGCAAGGGTCGTGTCGTCGGATGCCCTTCGGGTTGGGCTTGCCAAATCACCACTCAAAATCTTTTCAAAGCCTACGACATGGAAAGCGCTGGCTTTAACTTGGTCGACCCAGGTTCTGGCGCGGCGCTAGCCGGTGCCATCTTTAAAGCCTACAACCGCGGTGAAGGCGTCTTGGCATACTACTGGGCACCAACCGCCCTACTGTCAAAACTCGACATGGTTCGCGTTGACTTGGGCAACTTTGATGCTAAGGAATTTACTGACTGCACGGCTATCGCCAATTGCCCAAATCCCAAGCCCAACAGCTTCCCAGTGCCTGAAATCAAAACCGTTGTGGCGACTGATTTTGCAAAAAGAAGCCCCGCTGCCATGGCCTATTTGAAAGCCCGTGTCTGGAGTGCCAAAGATTTTGGATCAGTGCTTGAGTTTATGGAAAAAGAGCAAGCCAATGGACAAGTGGCTGCCGAGTGGTTCTTGCAAAACCGTCCTGATGCTTGGTCTAAGTGGGTTCCTGCCGATGTGGCTGCAAAAGTAAAGGCTGCCCTCTAAGCCTTTGGTGATTGAAATGGGTCGCCCGGCAAAGTGTCGGGCGCGCCCGCCGCCACAACATTTTTTTGAAAAACAGAGGCGAGCAATATGCTTTGGTCCAGTGACTTCCCCCAAATCGCCGACACCACATTGCGCCAGTTGTCACGCACAATCGATCGCGGCTACCTGACGTTTTCTCGTGAGTACGGCGCTTCCATCGAAGCGTTTTTTGATCCCCTGCTGCACTTCCTCATTTGGTTCGAGCGAATATTATTGGGTGCGCCTTGGTGGTCTGTGGTGTTAGTCACCGCCGCTATCGGCTACCTCGCCGCCAGAAGCTGGAAGCTTTTTGCAGGCATTGTGATTGCCTTGTGTTTGATTGGTGTTTTCGGGATGTGGGAAAACACGATGCGAACCATGGCGATGATTTTGGTTTGCACATTACTGTCTATTCTGATTGGGATCCCCATCGGTATTTTTATGGCGCGATCCAATCGAGGGCAAAAGTCAATTCTGCCAGTGCTTGACGTGATGCAAACCATGCCCAGCTTTGTCTATCTCATCCCAGTGGTGATGTTGCTAGGGATTGGACGAGTCCCTGGTTTGATTGCCGTGGTTATCTATGCCATTGCGCCGGTTATTCGACTGACCAACCTCGGCATTCGTTTGGTTGAAAAAGAAGCACTTGAAGCGGCTGACGCTTTTGGCGCCAGTCGCCTGCAAAAGCTGCTTAAAGTGCAACTACCATTGGCACTACCCAATATCATGGCTGGTATCAACCAAACCATCATGATGGCGTTGGCCATGGTCGTGATTGCATCCATGATCGGCGTACGCGGTCTGGGGCAACCGGTCTTGCAAGCGGTGACCAATCAGTATTTCGCCTTAGGCTTATTCAACGGCACGGCCGTGGTAATTTTGGCCATCATTTTTGATCGTGTCACACAAGGCTTCGGGCTGAGACTACAAAAACACCGTGAAGGCGCGCCTCAATGAGTACTGACACCATCATTTCTATTCGCAATCTGTATAAAGTGTTCGGCAACGATCCTCAAAAAGCCATGGCGCTGGTCCATCAAGGCATGGGCAAAGACGAGTTACTCGAGCGCACCGGCCATGTGATTGGCTTAAACAACGTCAACTTGGACATGGAACGCCATCGCATTCAAGTCGTCATGGGGCTTTCGGGTTCTGGTAAGTCAACGCTAATCCGTCACATCAATCGCCTCATTGCGCCCACAGAAGGCGAGATTTTGGTCGATGGGCAAGATGTGTTGACCTTAAATACCGAAAAGCTCAGAGAGCTGCGTCGCTTTAAGATTTCAATGGTCTTTCAGCGCTTTGCCTTATTTCCGCACCGCAACATCATGGAGAACGTTGGTTATGGTCTGGAAAACCAGGGCAAAACCAAAAAAATCATTGAAGAGACGGCGGCTCGCTGGATTGGTCGTGTGGGGTTATCTGGCTTCGAAACCCACTACCCCGGCCAATTGTCTGGCGGTATGCAGCAACGCGTGGGGCTTGCCCGAGCGTTGGCCACTGACGCCGATATTCTCTTGATGGACGAGGCGTTCTCCGCCTTGGATCCCCTGATCCGAACAGAGATGCAAGACATCTTGTTGGACCTTCAAAATGAGCTGCAAAAAACCATCGTCTTTATCACCCACGACCTTGATGAAGCGCTTCGGATTGGCGACAGTATTGCCATCTTGCGCGATGGTGAAATCATCCAGACCGATGACCCACAAAATATTTTGATGAAACCGGCTGATGCATACGTGGCTGATTTCATGAAAGATATCAACCGCGCCCGCGTTTTAAGGGTGCGCGCCATCATGAACACGCTTGAACCAGGCGACGAAGGACCCATTATTAAAGGCAGTACCACCATCGAAGAAGCGCTGCAGATTTTTGCGGAAACGGCCGGTGACAAGCTCATCATCACCGACCGAAAAGGCCTGAAAGTTGGTCGCTTAACGGTCGAAGACTTGATCCGTGGGATTCGACGTCCAACAACAGCCGAAATCCAAGCCGAGGTATTTACCAACGAAACGTGACCATTGCGCTGCCTGCGCCCCACTGGGGGCGCTACTCGTTTACAGTTGGGGTTTGATTCAAAAGCTCAATGTGAGACGATTTTGGGAGGCAGCAAGATGTTTAAGTTAGACGGCAAAGTGGCACTGGTAACTGGTTGCGGAACGATGGAAGAAGGCTGGGGCAATGGCAAAGCCATCTCTGTATTGCTAGCCCGCCAAGGCGCTAAGATCTTCGGTGTTGATTTGAGCCTTGAGGCCGCGCAGGCAACGCAAAACATCATCGAAAAAGAAGGTGGCGATGCCACCGTGATGCCTACCAATGTCACCGATACTGTTGAAGTCAAACAGATGGTCGATGCTTGCCTAGAAAAATATGGACGTATCGACATCCTGATTAACAACGTGGGGCGCTCCGAGCCCGGTGGCCCAGTTGAAATGAGTGAGCAGACTTGGGGCGACCAGCTTGATGTCAACGTTACCTCTGCCTTTCTTACTTGCAAACACGTGTTGCCTCTGATGGAAAAACAAGGCTCGGGCTCCGTGGTTAATATTTCATCGGTTGCCGGCTACCGATACATTGGCAAACCACAGGTCGGTTATGCTGCGGCCAAAGCGGCTTTGATGCAATTCACCAAAACCACAGCAGTGATCTACGCCGATCGCGGGGTTCGCTTGAACTGTGTCGCGCCTGGCTTGATGTTTACACCGCTTGTGGAAAGACTGGCAAATAAGTACGCTAAGGGCGATTACGAGGGATTTGTAGCCCATCGACATCAACAAGTGCCCATGGGTCGCATGGGCGATGCTTGGGATGTGGCCAACGCCGTTCTTTTTTTGGCCGCTGACGAAAGCCGTTACGTGACCGCCCAGACCATTGTGGTCGACGGTGGCATTATTTCTGCCACTCGATAACAAAACCAAAGAGACAAAAACCATGAAACTAGAAACCATTGCGGTCCACGGCGGCTTCACCGCTGATCCAACCACCAAAGCAGTTGCTGTTCCAATCTATCAAACGGTTGCCTATGCGTTTGACAGTGCCCAGCATGGTGCGGACCTTTTTGACCTAAAAGTTCAGGGTAATATCTACAGCCGAATCATGAACCCGACCAACGACGTGCTTGAGCAGCGCGTTGCGGCCTTGGAAGGGGGTATTGCTGCCTTGGCCGTGTCCTCAGGCATGTCGGCCATCACCTACGCCATTCAAACCATCACCGAAGCCGGGGACAACATCATTTCGGCCAGCACGCTTTACGGCGGCACTTACAACCTGTTTGCGCACACCTTTCCGCAACAAGGCATTGAAGTGCGCTTTGCTGACTCGCGCGATCCAGCCAGCTTTGCCAAGCACATTGATGACAAAACCAAGGCCATTTACTGCGAGTCAATTGGCAACCCCCTGGGCAATGTCACGGACATTGCGGCCCTTGCCAAAGTGGCCCATGACCACGGCATCCCATTGATCGTTGATAACACGGTCCCAAGCCCCTATCTGTTGCGCCCGATCGAGCATGGTGCAGATATCGTGGTGCACTCCTTGACCAAATACATGGGCGGCCATGGCACAACCGTGGCTGGCGCCATCGTTGACAGCGGCAAGTTCCCTTGGGCTGAGCACAAAGCCCGCTTTAAGCGATTAAACGAACCCGACGTCAGCTATCACGGCGTGGTCTACACCGAGGCATTGGGTCCGGCGGCCTTCATTGGTCGCGCCCGAGTGGTGCCCCTTCGTAACACCGGCTCAGCGTTATCACCCTTTAACTCGTTTTTAATTTTGCAGGGCATCGAGACATTGGCCCTACGCATGGACCGAATCTGCGAAAACACCATGGCTGTGGCTCATTACCTGAAAAAGCACCCCAAGGTCGAATGGGTCAACTACGCTGGCCTGCCTGACCACCCTGACCATGCCATCGTGAAACGTCAAATGGGCGGCCGCGCTTCGGGTATCTTGTCGTTTGGACTCAAAGCATCTGGTGAACAAGGCCGTGAGGCTGGTGCGCGCTTTTTAGATGCTTTGCAACTCTTTAGACGCTTGGTCAACATTGGCGATGCCAAGTCGCTCGCGACCCACCCCGCCTCGACCACCCACCGCCAGTTAAACCCTGAGGAGTTGGCACAAGCTGGGGTCAGCCAAGGTATGGTGCGCTTGTCGATTGGCATTGAGCACATCAGCGATCTGGAAGCCGACCTTGATCAGGCGCTAGCAGCCGTTTAAGCAACACACCCTAAGTGTGGTCACTTAGACCATACTTGGGGCTTTCGGTTTGCCAGCTGCCAATCGCCAGTTCACTTCACTTTAGTCCACTGATTGCCATTATTTTGAGCGAATTGTTAAAAGTGCGCATCAGATCGGTGTTATTGCCCTTCGCCGTGTATTAAGATTCACGCACTTTTATTCATCTGACACCCTTTCTGCCCAATGACGATGCGCAGCCTGCTCAAACGCCTGGACTCATTTCGAGGTGAACTGACGCTGGCACGCCACCAAAAGTCATGTATTGAATTGAGTCGGGGCACACTTTTTACCCGCCTAACCCCACCCACGAATACCAACCACTGCCTAAATGCTGATATCTCAATCAGTATCTGTCCAAGAGCACTCGCATGAAGATGTTTTATGGCTGGAAAATGGTCATGGCCGCCAGCGGCCTGCAGATCATCCAAGCCATGATGTTGCATCAGGCCTTCGGGGCCTACGTGGCCGTGTTGGCAGTCGAACAGGGGTGGAGCAAAACCGCATTATCTGGCGCCTCGGCCATGCTGTCAGTCGAGGCTGCCATACTCGGCCCACTGATTGGCTGGTTTCTTGACCGTTTTGGTGCACAGGGGGTCATCAAGATCGGTGTGCTGATGTTTGGCGTGGGATTCATGTTTATGAGTCAAATCGAAACGCTAACTGGCTTCTACGTTGCCGTAGCCGTTATCGCAATCGGCGCTTCGATGGCAGGTTACTTTCCGCTTAACGTGGCGGTGATTCAGTGGTTCGAGAAAAAACGCGCGCGGGCCTTGTCTTTTGTGGGTCTGGGATTTGCCTTGGGTGGGGTCTTTGTGCCCATCATTGCCGCCTCTATTGAGTATTTTGGATGGCGTGAAACAGCCATGGGCAGTGGCATTGTCGCTATTTTGGTGGGGTATCCCTTGGCGTGCATTTTTCGGCGACGACCAGAAGACTTTGGTGAAGTGGTGGACGGCATTGCGTCAAATACAGACGATGTAAAAAAAACCGAGTCTGCACAAACAACACCAGAACCTGATTTTACAGCCGCACAAGCGATTCGCACCAAGGCCTTTTGGTTACTCGCCGCGGGCCACGGCATTGCATTAATTGTGGTGATGGCAGTCAATACCCATGCCATCAATCACATGCGTATCTCCTTGGATTACACGATTGCACAAGCCTCGTTTTTCATCATGCTCATGACCATGTTCCAAGTCGCCGGCGTGTTGCTTGGTGGCTACTTGGGTGATAAGTTTGAAAAACGACTGGTGGCTGCCGGTTGCATGGTGCTTCATGCCACTGGGCTATTTATTCTGACCTATGCTCAAGGGGCTCTTGAGTTGGTATTTTTTGCTGCTGCGCATGGCTTGGCTTGGGGCCTTCGAGGGCCATTCATGCAAGCGATTCGTGCTGATTATTTTGGACGTAAGGCCATTGGGATGATCTTGGGGCTATCAGCCATGATCACAGCCTTTGGTCAATCGATTGGTCCACTCTTGGCCGGTATTTTGGGTGATGCGACCGGTAACTACATACTTGGCTTTAATGTCTTGTCCATCTTGGCTTTGTTTGGGGCCTATGTCTTTTGGTTGGCCAAACGACCTATACCACCGGGCAGCACCAACGCAAGCATGGCAACATCTGGCACTTAGGACGCTTGTGCGTTAAAAGTAAAAGCTTACAGATGAACCCATTCGAATTAACCTTAAATTTTGGAAAGTATTGACCATGTCCGAATCTGATACCGCCGTCGCTGGCTGGAAAGAATCTATTTTTCAGGTACTGAAGCAAGGCCAAATCAAGCAAGTCGCTTACGTGCCTGACGCTGGACATGCCCACGTGATCAATCGCGCGCATGACGATCCCGATATGAACACAGTGGTGCTGACCACCGAAGAAGAAGGTGTTGCCCTAGGCTGTGGCGCTTGGTTAGGTGGCCAGCGCAGCGTGCTTTTGATGCAAAGCAGTGGTGTTGGCAACTGCGTGAACATGTTTTCTTTGCTGCAAAGCTGCCAAATTCCCTTTTTAACGCTTATCACCATGAGAGGCGAATACGCTGAGTTCAATGCCTGGCAAACGCCCATGAGCAAGGCCACTGAAGGGGTCTTAACAGCCATGGGTTTTAGGGTGTTGCGCGTCACAGACCCCGCCGAAGTGGGCGAAGTGGTCGATGCCGCGCTTGACTCGGCTTTTGTGGCTGGCGAACAGGTGGCGGTATTGATTTCGCAGCGTCTGATCGGTCGTAAAAAATGGATCAAAGATTAAGAACAGGACCAAGCTTCAGATACCGAGATAGGTCTACTGCAGGCCAAGATGGCCTTTCCAGATATGCACAAGGATTTTGAAATGACTCAAACCGCTCTAACACCAGCCACCATTGATCGACGCGAGTTCGTGGCTCATCTGATGAAAAAATGTCCTAATGCGCTTGTGATCCCCGGACTGGGATCCTCTAATTACGATCTTTTTGCAGCAGGTGATCGCCCAGAAAATTTTTACATGTGGGGCGCCATGGGTGGTGCGGCCAGCATCGGCTTGGGTTTGGCCCTTGCTCAGCCCGAGCGTGATGTGATTGTGTTGACTGGTGATGGCGAGCTCTTGATGGGATTGGGTTCATTGGCCACCATTGGTGCCAAACAACCTAAAAATTTGACCATCGTGGTGCTCGACAATGGTCATTTCGGTGAAACCGGCATGCAACGCAGCCACACCAGTTTAGGCACGGATTTGGTGAGCGTGGCCAAGGGTTGCTCAATTGCTCAAGCCGAACACCTACATGCCATCGGTGATGTTGAAAAAGTCACTAAAGCCGTGGCAACAAAAAAAGGACCAGCCCTCTTCCAAGTCAAAATCAAAGCCGATGACGTGCCCCGTGCACTGCCATCTAGGGACGGCGTGTTTGTTAAGAACCGCTTCCGCGCAGCCTTGGGATTTGAACCTTTCTAATGGATTGAAGTCGTGTCGTTGAATAAAAAATAGCAGCCAACAGGCTGCTATTTTTTATTTGCAGTAACCGGTCATTTACTGGGTTGTTTGATCATGACCACCACAAACGTGACAACGGTCAGTGGCACCACAAAACTCAACATTGCCGATGAGATCAGGGGTAAGGCCGCATGCTCTTGAGAACGCATGATCAGAAAGGCCACGTAGGCGGCGTAATACGCAATAAAGACAGCCCCTTCCCACCGCGCAATCTCACGTCCAGACAAAAATACCGGTAAGCAAGCCAGAAAGGCCGCCAACATAATCCAGATATCGAAACTCAACGCAGAAGGGGCAAACGCCAAACCGCCAGCGCCTGACACAACGCCAGCGAGTCCGATACAACCCAAAGTATTGAAGATGCAGCTACCCACCACGTTGCCCACCGCCATGTCTCGTTCACCTTTGAGCGCAGCCGCCACGGATGTGGCGACTTCAGGCAATGAGGTGCCCGCTGCCACGATCGTTAACCCAATCACCAATTCACTGATGCCGAAAGCGCGCGCAAACGTTACGGCGCTGTCAACCAACCAATTCGAACCCAACACCAACATGACCAGACCGGCAATGATGAAGGTGGCCTGCCCATACCAACGTGAATCAAAACCACCAGGTTTGGCGGGCTGAATTTCATCGACAAAATCTTGGGTTTCTTCAGGCGGTGCGCGACGAGCCTGCATAATCAGAAACGTCGTGTACAGGACCAACAGAACCAGCAGGACAACACCCTCTACAAGCGAAATCGTGCCATCAAGCCCCATGACCAGTAACAAAATGCCCGAACCCAACATGATCGGCATTTCCTGCCGAATGACTTGGGCATGGACGGTCAGGGGGATGGCCAACGCGCCCAATCCTAGCACCACCAAAATATTAAAAACGTTGCTACCGATCACATTACCCAAGGCCACATCGCCCGTGCCACCAAGCACCGCGTCGACTGTTACCGCCATTTCAGGTGCGCTCGTGCCAAACGCCACCACCGTCAGACCCACCACCAAAGGGGAGATACCCAATGACATGGACAGCTTTGAGGCGCCATTAACCAAGGCATTTGCACCGAAGAGCAAAAGAATCAATCCACCGATAAAAAACAATACCGTTGCTAGCATGCCTAACCTCACTTATATACAGCCAATGATTGAACCACAATGCGACTGCAATAGCGGCATACGCCGTAAAAATAATCTGGCGAGCTTAGCCGGCCTACAGCAAATGCACTTAAACATTTTGTGACATGGTTTGAAACATCTTAACCAAATACCGAAACACTTTTGACACTACCCGAGCCGCACACTGGGGCTGTCAATCACAAGGAGTTATCACCATGAAGCAAAAATCCTACGTCCGCCCCCTAATTTTTGGTCTCTCTCTGGCTGTTATCAGCGCCGGTGTCCTCGCCTCTGGAAAACAGCATGATGCTGGTGAAGGCTGCCAAAAATCGGACGACAACAAGCAGCACCACATGCAAAACCAGTCTAAGGGCATGATGCAATTACCCGCTGAGTTGGTCGCGTCACTAAAGCTTTCAGAGACACAAGCCAACGCACTGTCCTCTGCCCAAACAGCTGCTAACGGCATGCGTGCGAGCATGATGCAAGGTATGCGTGAAGCCCGTCAAGGGTCGAAAGCACAGATGGGCGATGGCAATTTCGATCCACGCGTCATGTTTGAACAACAAGAGCAACGAATGGTCGCACGCCAAAAGGCACGCCAAGCCATCCAAGCCCAATGGTTAACATTTTGGGACAGCTTGGACACCGAACAAAAGTCAACCTTGCAAGACTACCTAAAAAACCATGCCCAAAAAGGCAATGGTCACCACCAACGCAGTTAACACGTCAACGCTAGGTTTCTGACCTCTGATTTTACTGACAGCGCTCGGCCATCGGCCGGGCGTCATTTTTCCGTGATCATTTGGCGCGTTGGCGTTTGAAAAAATAGATGGTCGCGGGCGCCATCAGCAACGCCGCTATCCAATAAACACCACCCTTTGTGTGAACAACCAAACCGTGACTGAACCAAAGACCGGCCACAAACGCCAAAAAAGCCAAGCCAACCTGAACTGAGCTAACAGCAGACACCAAATTGATGGGGTAGCTTAACGAAGCGCCAAGCAGACGGGCCAGCTTTGACACTCGAACAGTGCTATTGGCGTATTTGTGTGAATACAAAAGGCCAACCTGAAAACCCAGTACCAAGGCACTTAGACCTACCACAAACACTTGCATGGAGGCCACAGGGTTTGCTGGCAATGTCGCCAGCAAAAGCGCCAACACAAAAAACATCATTGAAGCCAACCAAAATCCGTCATCGGACTGCTGACGAACACTTTGCCCGCTTGCGCAGACACCGGCTGCCGCCATTCCTGACAGCATGGTGACCACGGGTAGCAACGCTCGCGCCGCTGATGCTGGTGTCAGGGGGTGTTGCCCCAAGTCAGCAATACTCAGGATAAGGTTTCCGGGAATCAAACCCATGAACGTGCCGCCAAGCCCAAAAAGACTGATCCCTTCTAGCATTCCCCATGCGAAAATAAGAAAGAGTAAGGGCCAGCGCTGTTTCAAACCGTGAAGCATTCTAAATTCCCACACCAAATGAACATCAGAAATTAGCAATGCCAGATATTACCCGCATCGACATAAAAAAAACTGACTCAATCGTCTGTCTGCGCGGCCAGCGGAAAAAACACCGAAACCTGAAGCCCACCTTGCGCGGCCGACCCAAGTTCAACCCGCCCACCATGCGCAATGGCCAACCCTTTAACCAAACTCAAGCCCAAACCAACGCTGCCCGTGTGGGTACGCGCTTGATCAAGGCGCTCGAATGGTTCAAATGCCCGCTGATAATCAGCCGCGTCGATGCCCAGGCCGTGATCACTGACTTGCAACACCACCTCTGTTGTCAATGCTTGCAAACTCACTTCTACGGGTGGTTTTCCGTGCGTTAAGGCGTTATCGACCAGATTGAGCAACAATCGACGCAGCGCCTGAGCATCGGCACGAATCACAACGGGACTCTTGACTGGCGGAATCGAGAGCGTCACCGGCTTACCCAAGCGCTGTTCTTCGGCAACTTGGGTGACTAACCATTCATCCATGCGAAGCGGCACCATCGTTAGGCGCGCGGCATCTTGCCCACGCATGAAATCCAGAAACTGCTCGACCATGCGCTGCATGTCATTTAAGTCTCGCTTTAGACCAAGCTTTAGCATCTCATCGTCGGTCATTTCAATACGCAACGCCATGCGTGACAGAGGGCCCTTAAGGTCATGCGGCAAACCCGTCAATAAGGTTTGCTGGGCTTGCCTTGACTGTTGTAAGGATTGGAGCATGGCGTTAAACCGTTCGCCGAGTCGTTGCGTTTCAACGGGCCCCGAAGGCACTACCGGCTCGGGCTGACCCAAGGCCAGTTGATCGGTGGCTTTGACAAGCCGGGTGATGGGCCGTGTGATGTGCCAAGAAAACCCAGCGGCCACGAGCAACAGCAAAGCCAGGGCCACCAGCCACCACACTATCATTGGCGTGGTGACGGGTGGATCAACCCGATCGAGCGGAATTCGCAGCCATTGTGTCGGTCCCGATTGATCAATAGAAACATACAAGTAGGGTTGCGGGCCCGCCGTGACAGCCACTTGATTGGTACTGCCCAAAACGCGATTGATATCACGCGACAAGCGTCTTAGACTGTGTCGAATGGCATGCGTGTGCCCGTCCGCAGATGGTCGCAGGCCATCAGCGGAAAGAAAGCGCGCACGCGCAGGTGGCCTGGTTTGCAATAACTGCCACTGGCCGCTTGAGGCGCGGTGCACAAACATGGCCCGCTTGGGTGTTGCAATCATGGCAATGGCAGACTGCAAGGTGGTGATGCTGGTAACCAAGAGATTGGTGGCGACAGCCTGTAACTGATGCTGCCGATAAACGGTTACCGCATACAACGTCAACGCCTGGGTCAACAACACCGCCACCAGAATCAAACCAATCAGCCGCGCCCGTAGCGTGCGAGGCAAAAGCCAAGCCAGCCATCGTGGCGCTTGAGCCTGTTTTGAGTTGCTCATGGCGAAAACCGGTAGCCTGTGCCCCAAACCGTTTGAATCCATCGGGGTGACTTGGGGTCGTCTTCGATGGCGCGCCGCAGCCTCAAGATGGCAATATCGATCGCTCTGTCATGCCTGTCCCCGGCGTCATCATCACGAGCAAGCGTCAACAATCGGTCACGCGACAGCGGCTTGCCAGCGTGTTCAATCAGTGCTTCTAGCAGGTTGAGTTCGCCACCGGTGAGTTTGATAACAGCCCCATCACGGGTGAGTTGCCTGGAAATGGGATCAAAAAGGAACGGTCCAAACGGGAATGGTCGGTTGGGCTTTATTGCCGATGGCCCAGACTTGCGCCTTAAAACCGCTTCGATTCGCGCCAAAAGTTCACGTGGATCAAAAGGCTTGCCCACATAGTCGTCAGCGCCCGCCTCTAGGCCCATGATACGGTCAACATGTTCGTCTTTGGCTGTCAACAGAATCACTGGCACATCTTCACCCTGCGCGCGTAGATCGCGACAGGCTTGTAATCCATCTCGACCAGGCATCATGCGATCTAGCACGACCAAATCGGGTGCAAATCGAGCAATGACCTCCTCCAAGGTATTGGCATCAGCCGCGAGCAAGGTGTCAAAGCCGTGCTTATTCAAATAACTGGCCAGTAATTGCCGAAGTTCAGGATCATCATCGACAACAAGAATTTTTTGGGAATTTGCCATGACTCAAGTGTGCGTCGGACGGCCCACCAGCGCAAGTGCCTTGAGACCCCTTTAGGCGCTTTGAAATCCACTGAAACACCTGTTTACCGTATCGGCGGAGCTTGGCGGATGTTCTGGTCAACGTAAATGATCACTTGCTCAGCATAGTTGGCCCGCCAAGAGAACTTGCGACTGTCATTTAATGCCACCACGTTAATGATTACCATTAAAGCCACCGCTACCCAAAGCGGCCAAGTGGTTTTCTCAGCCCCGCGCCAATACACCTTGACCAACCAAAACAATACTGGAATCAATGCAATGGGGAAAATCACCGTTAAGTGCCAATAATTAAAGACAATCGGGGCCAGAGCGGCACTTATCATGGCGGCCATCCAAGCACCAAAGGTGTACAACAATAGCCAATGCTGAGCGCTTTGTACGGGACCGGCGCGACGACGCAGGTGCGATTTGATGAGCTTGAAGGCATAAACATTTGCCACCAAGCTGATGACCATTGTGAGCAGTGCCAAAAGACCCAGTAGCACCCGCCACGACATGACCGAAACCCATTGAAGCGTCGCGAAGGGCAACCAGGAAAATTCCGTGTGATTGACCAATTGACTCGGAAACGCCCAAGAACCGTAACGCAACCAATAGATGACCGCTTTTAAGACCGGATAGACGTGCACGCCGCCCCAGCCGATGTATCGCTCGCGTGCAGCAGGATCTGCGTTACGCGTGATATCGGGATTGGCCAGCACTTGCTGAAGGTAGGGAAACAGTGACAGTCCAACGAGTGCGATCGCCAACAACACCCCCCAGGCATTGAGCCGTAAGGCACCACGATATAAAAGGTACCCTGACAAAATCACCAGCACCGGCCACGAGAAATGCAGCTGCATGGCCAGCCCGATCGACAAGACATGCAGAAAACTCGGTATAAATGCTGGCGATTCGCGCAAGCGCCATGCTGACCAAAGGTGCAAGCCAACACAAAAGATCAAATAGGAGGGGTTGTAAAGCAGGCTGTCAAACAAAAACCAAGGGTTTAGCCAGCAAAGGGCCAAAAAAATCAGTCTGACTTCGGTACGATCATCGAACACCTGCCGAATCACGTTGTCGAGCAATAAAAAACCAACCAAGCGCACCAGCAACAAAAAAGCCATCGGCGCATAGGGTGAATCCCAAATAAGCAACGGTCCGCCAACGAGCCATGCCAGCAATGACCCAGGCACGTTACCGACCACGCTGGCTGAGTTGCCAACCGTTTGCCAAACGCCGTGATAGGCCCCCATGTAACCGTTATCAATCATCTGGAGTTGGTCGCCTTGGACGACCTGTTGACTGGCATACCAAACGGCAAGCACAGAACCGAGCAATAAGCCACACCAGAAGAGCGCCGCTGTTGCGCTCGATCGTTTTGAAGGATTCATGTCAAACGGATTAAAAAAGACCAAGGGGTCGATCGACGATCGTTAAGCCACCAATAAAAGTAGCCTCAGACAAAGCTGCCACATTGTACGATGGCAATAACTGCCGCAGACATCATACGATTGGAACCCTCATGACGACCATTACTGATCTACCCCACGCCAAAGTAACCCTCGATGCCCAAGGCGTGGCCTGCTTAACCATACAGACGGGCAATCACTTGAATATTTTGGGTACGCCAGTGGTGGCTGATTTGCGCACGGCATTGGCGCAAATCGCTCAAAGGTCAGAAATCCGAGTTTTGGTGCTTCGTGGCACAGGAGACAAAGCCTTTGTGGCCGGCGCCAACATCAAAGAAATGGCGGGACTTGATCGCCTTGGTGCTGAAACCTTTATTTCTGGTTTGCGCGACCTCTGCGAGTTGGTCAGACATTTTCCCGCCCCAGTCGTCGCACGGATTCCAGGCTGGTGCTTGGGTGCTGGGCTTGAATTGGCCATGGCTTGCGATTTGCGAGTGGCCGCTGAGGGCACGCAATTCGGTATGCCTGAGGTCAAAGTGGGGATTCCTTCAGTCATTCACGCCACCCTCTTGCCACGCTTGATTAGCCCAACCCATGCCAGTTGGATGTTGCTTAGCGGCGAATTAGTGGGTAGCGAGCAAGCCCTCAGTTGGGGGCTCGTGAATGAGTGCGTCAATCTGGCCAAATTAGACGCTCGTATCGACGCCATCACGACCGCTTTTGTGGCGCTCGCACCCGAAGCCGTTAAGCAACAAAAACGCCTTATGCGTCGTTGGGAAAAATTGCCTCTCACCGATGCGATTAACGACACTGTCGGCGAGTTTGGTGCAGCATTTGAAACAGGCGAGCCTGCGCATTTCATGGGTCAATGGATCAAAGAAAACCACTGACGCCGTCGCGTGGCCCTGTTGCCGTTAACCGTCGATCTAGGATCGAGTGGTGTAGCTGTTCATCTTGATGTTGACGGCGAGCCAACCAATCACCGCGCATGCGCATACCGAAGCGATCAGGCCCAAACGCAGGCCCGATCGAATCGACAACTCAGCAATCGCCACACCCACGAGTGCCGTACCCACGGCGCTACCTAGCGCCCGGGTGGTTTGAACCAAGGCCGAGGCAACGCCGACATCTTGCCGATTCGCCACGATCTGCATAAATAGGGTGAAGTTGGGCAGTAGAAATCCCAACCCTAACCCACAGAACGTCATGCTCAAGAGCACCCACCAAACCGCGCTTTGCGCGGTGAATGTCAGGGCGAATGCACAACCCAAGCCCAGCAAGATACTTCCCAACAGCATCAATCGCTGCGGATTGCTCTCGCGAGGAAACAAACGACCGTTGATGATGCTGCCAATCGGCATACCCGCCACCAGTGGTGTAATCAGGGCGCCAGCCACAATGGGGCTGAAACCGAAAACATCTTGGAATTGAAGTGGGATGTAAAAAATCAAAATGAACATCACCGCACCGCTGAGTATCGAAGCCAAATTTATAAATTGGGCTTGGCGCGTTTGAAGGACTCGCAATGGGAAGATGGGCGTTGGCACCCGACGCTCAACTTTGAGTAAAAGATAGCCTGAAACCACGGTACTGACAATCACAGCAAGTGCCACCCACGGGGGTACGGTTGAATCTTGCCCCGTCAGCAATTCAATCCCGACCAATGGTGCCCCGACTGTCAGAGCCATGAGCAAAGCACCGACCCAGTCCATCCGGTGCTCGTCGCTACTAACGGGCTGCAATCGAGGAAAGAAACGCCATATCATGACAAAAGCAATGACGGCTGTGACAGGAATCACAAAAAAAGCAGCCCGCCAACCCAGGGCTTGTGTCACCAAACCACCAAGGACAGGCCCAACACCACTGGCCACTGCAAAAGTCGATGAGAGCAACACCATCCAACGCACCCGCTGCTTGGGATCTGGAAAAATATCGGCTGGCGCGGCAAAAGCAGTGGCAATCATCATGCCGCCACCCAATCCCTGCAGGACTCGAAAGGCAACCAGCTGCGACATGGTTTGAGACAAGCCAGACAAGACCGAGCCCAACGTCACCAGAACCAGTGACAACAATATCAGGGGCTTGCGGCCGTAGAGATCACCTAGCCGCCCAAAAATCATGATGGTCACGGCACAAGCCAAGAAATAACCCGTTCCTGCCCAAGCATAGAGCGCCATGCCACCCAACGCCTCAGCGACTTGCGGCAAGATAGTACTGATGATCGTGGCATCAAAAGCCACAATCGAGACGGTGACTGCAACACCTGCCATCGACAATAGCAACTCACGATGACTTGCCGCAGGGGCTGATGGTGCAGCGGGAGGAGACTCAGACACATTCAATCCAGAAACAAAACCGCTTCGGCAACGCCTTAACCAATATCATCAGTATAAGACCGAGGACAAGCACACGCGTTGAGGCCGCGCCACATCTTTAAATGCTTTCATGCAACAGGGACCATCTCACGCGCCAAACGGGTAATCCCTTTAAGGTCTCTGGCTTGTTGGCGCAACGCCGGCAACATTTTTAGCAACAGCTCAGCCGTCACAAACGTATCACCAGCGGCCTGATGCCGAGCAATACACTGCAGACCAAATTGGGTCATACGATCGTCAAGGGAAACGCGACGCAAATCGCGCGCAACCCAATTGGCCAATGGCGCCACATCAATCCACTGATTTCCTGGCGCGGCGAGCGTCGCCTTTTTATACGCGTTCAAAACCATTGATCTATCGAATGGCGCATGAAAAGCGAATAATGGTGCATCACCTATCCAATCGGTAAAATCTTGTAGTACTTGCCTTTGCTCATCACCCGCCGTTTGCGCACCAACACCAATATGATGAATTAGAATGTTGTCCTTGGCACGCTTTATTTTTGCAGGACGGATAACCGCCTCGAAACTGTCTTGAACACGGATACGCGCAACCTTTAGGTCGGACTCTAGATGAATAGCGACAGCAGCAATAGAGATCAATCGATCGCGCCACAGACTCAAGCCCGTGGTTTCAGTGTCGAGCACAATCCAACGCTCGGCTTGGGTAGCCATTGACGTCATCACTGAAGCGTCTGTTTTGGCTTTGGTTTTATGAAAAAAATTATCGAACATAGTCGAGCTTCAAACGTTGTTGCATCGTTTTACTGATATTGAAAGCAGCTTTGAGAATCACTTTATCCACGCTGCTTAGCTTGGCCGTGTCTAATGCGTTTGGGTTAATGTTTTGCCCTTCACTGTCTATCTGAGCTTTTAAGCGCATGGTCTGCAAAAACTCAAAGGTCGACACCCAATCCTCTACCTTGGTTTGACCAAACCGTGGCAAGCGACTGATTGCTTCCAAGCGTTCTCGAGTATTTCTGACAGTAATGTTATTGGCCAAAGCGTATATGCGGGCAAAATCAACCACCAGCGCCGTGCCATTTAGCTTGAAATCCAATACCTCTTTGCCGTCAACGGTAGCCGTGTCAAGACCGCCAAACATTGTCAGCGGCACTTTCCAATTCATGGCGTTTGTGGCTAATAAGGCCACAAACCGCGGCGTGGCGGCGGCTGCCATGCTGACATAATCAGACACCCCTTGGGCCAGACTGGCGTTACCGCTCAATGCCCTAAAGTCGAAAAAAATACTGGCATCCAGTAAGTCTTGGGGTGAGCCTGCTTCAATCCAGCCAGCACAGCGTTTGATCCAGTCACTTTGCCGGCGGCAATATTTGGGGTTGCTGGCCATGACGTTGCCTTTGCACAACGGAAAGCCGCATTGATCCAACCCTTCATTAACCTGACGGGCAAAGCGTAAATATTGCTGCATCGCAGCATCCGAAACCCCGTCTGCCAAAATCAACGCATTGTCTTGGTCGGTCGCAATGGTTTGCTCTTCGCGCCCTTCAGAGCCCAAGGCTAACCAACAAAATTGATCTGCTTCAATATTAAACTCAGCGGCAGTGATCGTAATTAATCGAGACGTCAGCAAGTCATTTAAGTAACTCACGAGGCTTGTCAGCCGATTACCTGTCACGCCTTGACTGAGTAAGTTTTTTGAATATTGTCGAATATGCTCAGCCGCACGCACAAGTGCTTGTATATTTTTAGCACCGTGAATAGCAGCACTGATATTGCTTACCGAAAATCGCTGAAATGAGAAAAGGTCTCGTTCTGAAATCAAGCCAATAACTTGCGCATTTTTAACAATAGGCAGGTGGCGAATGCTAGCCTGCATCATTAAATGGCCAGCCATTTCAACGGTATCACTTGCCTCAAGCGTTTTGATATCGCTTGTCATCACCTCTGAAATAGCAACAGACAAATCTTTTTCTGCAAGCACCACTCTTTTTAACAAGTCATGCCGCGTTAAGATCCCTTGTAATCGCTTGGACTCATCGATCACTAGAATTGATCCGATTCGCATTTCATCCATGATAATCAAGGCTTCGCGTAACGTTGTCTGCGGTAAAACCGATACGGGTTCACGGGTTACCAATGATTCAAGTGTGTTCTGGTGCAGTTGTGTTTCAGCTGCCTTGGCAGCGAAATGTTGGCGCAAATCTTCTTGCGACTTATGCAGGATCGTCTGAAAGCTACCTTTTAAATAATCGATAAAACGTGGTGATTGAATACCAAAATCAGTTAATTTTTTGACGGGGAATTGCAAACAAAACGTATCCCCGAGTGATCGATAGACCGTACTGACTGGCCGGTTTGTTAACACTGATCCAATTGAGAACATTTCGCCAGCATCGAGCTCAAAATAAATCGACTCACCCTGCTTTTGATCCCGCTTACCCGACACAGAACCTTGGCGAATCAAATACAAACAATGCGGCACGCCAGTGTTTGGGGCAATAATTATTTCATCTGGCTCATAATATTGTTCATCACAATTTTTTATAAAAATCTCGACACTTTCTTTATCCATTTCTGAGAATGGCATCACCGTCATGAGTTGCTCAACCAATCCGTTGACCAAGCTAGAAGAAGTGCTTTTACTGGGTTGTGACTGATTAACCATGGTGTGTTTACTCCCTTACAAAACACTCAAACGACACTCAAAAATAGTATTAATTTGTCAGCCAGAAGCAAGCAACAGTAAGGCTTGCGTCAGATACCAAAGGATTGACTAGTAAGCCTCACGTCAGATATTAAACACCTACTTAGTTTCCCTAATACTGCTACTAATGAATTCTGCTGTAATTGCCTTTAGTATGTCAAAAAACCATTAAGTTGTATCAAAAAAGTGAGGAGATAACATGTCAGAGAATTATGACTCGCAAGCATATTGGCGGGCGACCCTTTCGCTGCTGACCAAAGTCCTGATTATTTGGGCCTTGGTTTCTTATGGCGCCGGCATTCTGTTTGCCGATTCGCTCAACGGCATCATGCTAGCCGGCTATCCATTGGGCTTCTGGTTTGCTCAAAACGGTGCCATTTACGTGTTTATCATTTTGATCTTCTGGTATGGCAAGAAGATGAATGAGATCGACCGTAAATTCGGCGTTGAAGAGGAATAAAGGGGCTACTCATGGAACTTCAAACCACGATTTACATTGTTGTTGGCCTTACCTTTGCGCTTTACATTGGTATTGCCATTTGGGCCCGTGCCGGAAGCACGAGCGAATTTTATGTGGCGGGTAGTGGTGTTAATCCAGTTATCAACGGGATGGCCACTGCCGCCGACTGGATGTCGGCGGCATCTTTTATCTCCATGGCAGGCCTTATCGCCTACATGGGATACGGCGGCAGCCTTTTCTTGATGGGTTGGACCGGTGGCTATGTGCTTTTGGCTTGCTTGTTAGCCCCTTACCTGCGCAAATTTGGTAAGTTCACGGTGCCACAATTCATCGGTGACCGATATTACTCGAAGGCTGCTTCGACCATCGCTGTGGTTTGTTTGTTGGTCGCTTCAATCACCTACATTATCGGTCAGATGACCGGTGTGGGTATCGCGTTTTCGCGCTTCCTGGGCGTAACAAACGATACCGGTATTTATATCGGTATGGCGATTGTGTTCTCTTATGCTGTGTTCGGTGGCATGAAGGGCATTACCTACACTCAAGTCGCGCAATACATCGTTTTGATCATGGCATACATCATTCCCGCCATCTTCATCTCGTTGTCGCTCACGGGCAATCCACTGCCCCAGTTGGGCTTGGGCTCCAACATGACTGAGAGTGGCAAGCCTCTTTTGGTGACCTTAAACGAGGTGATCCAAGAGCTCGGCTTTAACGAGTACACGACGCAGTTGCCAGGCAGCAAACTAAACATGTTTGTCTACACCCTGTCGCTCATGATTGGTACAGCTGGTCTGCCACACGTGATTATCCGTTTCTTCACGGTTAAAACCGTCGCTGATGCGCGCTCTTCGGCTGGTTGGTCTTTGGTGTTTATTGCATTGCTCTACACGACAGCCCCCGCTGTTGCTGCCATGGCTCGCATGAACTTACACACCACCATTAACCCAACCATTGTTTCTGAACCTGCAAAGGTCTTTACCGCTGATGGTTCAATTTTGAACTCAGAGCGGCCGGACTGGATGAAGCGCTGGGAAGTCACGGGCTTGCTCAAATGGCAAGACAAAAACGGTGACGGTCGCATCCAGTACTACAACGACGCATCCAAAAATGAAGCCTTCAATCAAAAGGCAAAGGATGCTGGCTGGAAAGGCAACGAGTTGTCCGTCAATCGAGACATTATCGTGATGGCCAACCCTGAAATTGCCATGTTGCCAAACTGGGTGATTGCGCTGGTGGCTGCGGGTGGTTTGGCTGCGGCGTTATCAACAGCTGCGGGTCTTCTCATGGCCATTTCATCGGCTGTCTCACACGACTTGGTCAAGAACGTGTTCAAACCGGACATTTCTGAGAAAGGTGAGTTATTGACCGGTAAGATTGCCATGGGTGCTTCTGTGGTGTTGGCTGGCTATCTGGGGCTTAATCCGCCTGGCTTTGCCGCGGGAACGGTGGCATTGGCTTTCGGTATTGCGGCCTCGACACTGTTCCCTGCCATCATGATGGGCATCTTTTCTAAGAAGATGAACAGTGCTGGTGCGATGGCTGGTATGGTTTCCGGACTTGTCGTGACCCTGTTTTATGTGTTTGCTCACAAAGGGATCTTCTTCATCAAAGGCACGGGTTATCTCGAGCTGATCGGTGGTGCCAACAGCTTCTTTGGTATCACGCCTGAAGCCTTTGGTGCCATTGGTGCGGGGGTTAACTTCCTCGTGGCCTTCGCGGTGGATAAAGTGACCAAAGAGCCGCCGGCTTACATTCAACAAATGGTGGAGAATGTTCGCATTCCCCGCGGCTCTAAGGCTGTAACCGGTGATCACTATCACTAAGCAGTAAGATGTCTTGGCTGGCTGATCCAGAGCCTTGGTAATTCTCTGCATCAGCCAACCGGGAGACTCAAAGCCCTGGGGTATCAAGCCACAGGGCTTTTTTATTGGAGAAATCAAGATGATGCTTGATGTCAGCACGGTGATGTTTTGGCTTTTGTTTTTAGCCTTATTCCCCATTTCGTTTACCTGGTTCAGGCGTGCTTATCGGATCATTCACAACAAGGATTACAGCGAGGTGGCCTTGTCACGCGGCGTCTCACCACCTAACGCCGAACGCTACGCACCATTCACTGCTGTTGTGAACATAATCGCCGGCCTATCGCTTACCTTTGTGATCCTTTCAGTGGTGATGTTTGGCATCTTTGGTATTGTGTGGTTGAACCCCGATTTCCAAAGTTGGGTGGCCGTGGCTGGCTCAACCATTTGGATGAAAATCATCTTTGATTTCATCATCAGCCAACAGGCCAAAATGTTCAACAAACGACAAAAGAAAGACTCCACAAGCGCATAAGCGAGACCTAACTGATGCCTAACACCCCATGGGTGCTGCTGACCGTGGCCATTGTGGCCGAGGTGATTGCCACATCATCACTCAAACTGAGTGATGGGTTTACCCGCCTTTGGCCTTCTGTGGTTGTGGTCTTGGGGTACGGGATTTCGTTCTATTTCCTGTCGGTGACCATGCGATCAATGCCAATCGGCGTGATCTACGCGATTTGGTCTGGCTTGGGTGTGGTTTTGGTGACTTTGGTGGGTTGGCTGATTTTTAAGCAACACCTAGACCTGCCGGCGCTTGTTGGGATCAGCCTCATCATCGCCGGTGTCGTCATCATGAATGTCTGGTCAAAATCCACAATCAGCACCCATTGAATCAAAGACCCATTTGGTGCGCCGCTGTCTTACACTAACTTAAATCAAAACTTAGAAGACACTCATGCAGCACGAACACTACTGGATCATTCGCCATAAGCAGCACATCCTAATTGACATGGCGCACCCTGCTGGACCTAATTTTTTTTACCAAGCTGAGTTTCTGAAAGGTGCGCACAGCGAACCCATTCAGGTGGGGCACTGGCAGGGACTGCCGTGTATGGCCATTGAGAGCGATGACTTGCCTGAACACCTAAGCTTTTTGGGTAACGCCGAGTTGGTCCCTATGCGTCAAGTCTTTGGCGTGGTGGGCCCAGAGGCCTTTGCCATGGCGGGTCGCGCAACTCAGTTGATCGACTGGCAAATGACGCATCGTTATTGTGGGCGTTGTGGTCACGCCACTCAATTGCATGAGAGCGATTTTGCGATGCATTGCCCTCAGTGCAAATTAAACGCGTACCCCCGCATCTCACCGGCTGTCATGGTGCTAGTGCGCCATGGCACACAATTCTTACTGGCGCGTAGCCCGCATTTTAAGCCCGGTGTGTTCAGCGCCCTGGCTGGCTTTGTCGAAGCGGGTGAAACGCTTGAACAATGTGCTGCGCGCGAGGTCATGGAAGAGGTTGGCGTGGCGATTGATAACCTGCGCTACTTCTGTAGCCAATCATGGCCATTCCCTAATTCACTGATGATTGCTTTTTTCGCTGATTATGTGTCGGGCGATATCGTCCCTGAGCCGTCTGAGATTGAAGCCGCCGACTGGTTTGATATTGACGACCTACCAAAGCTGCCCGACCATGTCAGCATCGCAAGACAACTGATTGAGGGCGCGCTGAAAGAGCTCAGGGTTTAATAGCGTTAATCATGTCGCAAGGGCTTGCGTGTGTCTAGCGATCATCTTTTCTTCATTGGTTGGTATTCGCAAGCACAAGACGCGAGAACGCGCTGTGGAAATAATGGTTTGACCCGCCTGATTGGCATGCTCATCTAACTCAATGCCAAGCCAAGACATGGATTGCAATATCTGACGGCGAACGCCCACAGAGTGCTCGCCAATGCCACCGGTCAATACAATCGCATCAAGACCCTCCAGTGCAGCCGCCATGGCACCGATTTCGCGCTTGACGCGATACACGAAGTAATCAATCGCTTGCTGCGCGTGCAGCTCTTTTGAGGCCTCCAAGGTGCGCATGTCGTTAGAAATGCCAGATAAGCCTTTGAGCCCAGACTCTTTGTAGAGCAGGTCTGAAATCTCTTTGGCACTCATGCCCCTGTCTTGCATCAAATACAACAAGACGCCGGGATCCAACTGCCCACAGCGCGTACCCATGGGCAAACCATCGAGTGCGGAAAATCCCATGGTTGAGGCAACAGAATGACCATCAAGCATGCCGCACATGGAGGCGCCGTTGCCCAAGTGCGCCACAATCACCCGACCACGTGCGTGCAAAGGGAATGCCTCTTTTAAGTGATCAGCAATGAACTCGTAAGACAGCCCATGAAAACCATAGCGACGCACGCCCTCATCGTACAAAGCACGAGGCAATGCAAAACAATCTTTGACAAACGGTTGATGACAATGAAAAGCCGTGTCAAAACACGCCACTTGCGGCAACAAACCAAACGCCCACTGCGCGGCTTCAATGCCTGCCAAGTTGTGGGGCTGATGTAAAGGTGCCAGCGGCTCGAGCAACCTTAGCTTGGCCATAACAGCGTCATTAACAAGCACCGCTTGATCAAAATCCGCCCCGCCGTGCACAACACGGTGACCAATGGCGCTCACTTCTAAGCCGTCAAGCCACGTTTTGATCCATTGCATCAACCATGCCAAGGCACCAGCGTGATCCGGTGGCGCCGTCCCATGCGGCCACTCATACGTAAACTGCTCGCCTGAATTTGGCGCGCTGGCGATAAAACGGGTCTGTTGACCGACCCCGTCAAGTTCACCGGTCAACCGTAACGCCAGTTCAGGCCGCTCGAACAAGGCAAATTTAATTGACGATGAGCCTGCGTTTAGTGTCAACAGACTACTCACACTCGAGGCGATGGCTGGGTCAGACTGTGTCATGGACTATCCGTTTCCTAGAGGTCAAGCGAATCGACTGGCCATTA
>JAFMCG010000094.1 GCA_017857895.1 Burkholderiaceae bacterium
ACATAAGCGAGCCAACGGCGCGGTGTATTCAGGCACCAACACGGTCACTTCACAGCCCGCTTGTTTCAGTAACGCCAGCGCTGGCCACGCCAACATGAAATCGCCTAACTTATCGTTTCGAACCACCAAAATCCGCTTCATGACAGCGATGGAAACTTCAATATCAGTCGCTCGGCAAGCTTGGGAATTAAACCAAACAAAGCCGTGTTCAAGGCGATCGACACAAAAGCCGCTGCCAAGATCACGCTATACGCTTCAGGTGTAATTAACGCCATGCTCAAACCCATACCCGCCAAAATAAACGAGAACTCACCAATTTGAGCCAAGCTAACCGACACCGTGAGGGCAGACTGCAAAGAGCCGCGCATCAACAAAACAAAAGCCGCTGCCACGATCGTCTTAACCAACATCACAATCGCCACTGTGATCAACAATGCAAAAGGTTCTTTGACGACAATCATCGGATCAAACAACATACCAACAGACACAAAGAACAACACGGCGAAGGCATCACGCAAAGGCAAAGACTCCTCTGCTGCCCGGTGACTTAGGCTCGACTCTCGCAACATCATGCCCGCAAAAAAAGCACCCAGTGCAAAGGACACATCAAACACCTCAGCTGCCACGAAAGCAGCCCCAAGTGCCACGGCAATCACCGCGAGGTTGAATAGTTCTCGAGACTGTGTCTGCGCCACCCGTTGGAGCACCCACGGTAAAAGACGTTTACCAACCACTAACATCAAAGCGATAAAAGCCAACACCTTCAGAAGCGTGACACTGAGAGACAACCAAACCTGTGGGCCAATCGTGGCCTCACCATCGGTGTCCAGCGCCGGCAACACCGTGGCCGCCACTGGCAACAACACCAATACCAACACCATCACCAAATCTTCCACCACCAACCAACCCACCGCGAGCTTGCCATCATCAGACAGCAACAGTCCGCGCGCCTCCAGTGTGCGTAGCAAAACCACGGTGCTGGCCACCGATAAACACACGCCATAAACCAAAGCGCCTATCAATGGTTTGCCCCAAACCAAGGCCACAGCCATCCCCACAGCCGTCGCAATGATAATTTGCAAGATGGCCCCAGGGATCGCCACACGCTTGACTACCATCAAGTCCTTAACGGAAAAGTGCAAACCAACACCGAACATCAGCAACATGACGCCAATTTCAGCCAGCTGCGCGGCCAAGGCGGGATCGCCCACAAAACCAGGCGTGGTGGGGCCAATCAATATACCAGCCAGTAAATAGCCAACCAAAGGGGGCGCTTTAAATAAGGTTGCGAGGTAACCAAATACCAGCGCTAACCCAAAACCCGCCACCAAAATGGCGATCAGGTCGATGTCATGGGGCATATAACCATCCAGAGTCGTCACAGAACCTAAGCATACCAAAGGGTGATGCTTAACGCGTTACCACATTGAATTGACGCAAAATGCAAAAAAGCCACCGCTTTTGGCGGTGGCTCTTGCATAAAGTGGTCGGGACGGTAGGATTCGAACCTACGACCCTCTGCTCCCAAAGCAGATGCGCTACCAGGCTGCGCTACGCCCCGAAGAGCAGAACTATAGCAGATTCCTGACCATTACTTCGAAGCCAACAACTCAACGAGCGCTTCATGCATCGAAAAAGGTTTGCCGCGGCTCACAATTCGGGCAAATTGACCGTCAGGTTGCTGAGCCCAAGCCCGTGTGTTGTCTTTAAAGGCCAGCGTGAAGGCCTCCTTGATGACACGGCGTTTTAGCGCTGAATCCAGTACTGGGAAGGCCAACTCAACGCGCCGGAAGAAATTTCGGTCCATCCAGTCAGCCGAAGACAAATAGACCTTTTCTTGACCTTGGGCGTAGAAATAAAACACCCTCGAGTGTTCTAAAAATCGTCCAATAATGGAGCGCACACGGATGTTTTCTGACTGACCTGGCACGCCCGCTCGCAAGGCACAAACGCCACGAATCACCAAATCGATCTTAACGCCCGCTTGGCTTGCGGCATACAGTTCAGCAATAATTTTGGGTTCGAGCAGCGAATTCATCTTGGCCATGATGATGGCTTTTTGCCCAGCTTTGGCCGCAGCCGTCTCGGCTCGGATCAGTTCAATCATCGAATCATGCAGACTAAACGGTGACTGCAAGAGCCATTTCAATTGACGACGCGCCCCTAAGCCCGTGAGCTGAGAAAACACTTTATCCATGTCTTCACAGACTTCAGGATGGGCAGTCATCACACCAAAATCGGTGTAAAGCATGGCGGTTCGTGGGTGGTAGTTGCCCGTACCCAAATGGCCATAACGACGAATACCGCCTTTTTCACGGCGTAATGCCAACAGCATCTTGGCGTGTGTTTTATGCCCGACAACACCGTAAACCACGTGCGCACCAACTTCCTCTAAGCGCGCGGCCCAGTTGATATTGGTCTGCTCATCAAAGCGCGCCATCAGTTCAACCACAACAGTCACTTCTTTGCCTGCACGGGCCGCAGCAAGCAACAGCTCCATCAGTTTGGAGTCTTCACCCGTGCGATAAATCGTCTGTTTGATGGCCACAACCCCAGGATCCGTGGCCGCAGCGGTTAAGAAGTCAATCACCGGCTGAAACGACTGATACGGGTGGTGTAACAACTGATCAGACTGCGAAATTAACTCAAAAATGGCTTCTGGACGGTGTGGCAGTTTGGCAAAGGCCTTGGGCACTGGCCCCCTGAACTCAGGGAACAACAAGTCCGGACGGTCCACTGTCTGGCAAATCTGCATCAGTCGAGCCACGTTTGCAGGGCCATTGACTCTGTAGGTATCTTCGACAGTGAGATCAAATTCTTTTTGCAGCAATTGCTCGATGTGTACCGGCGTCAACTGGTCGATTTCCAACCTCACCGCCGAGCCAAAATTACGTTGCGATAACTCGCCTTGCAAAGCCAAGCGCAGATTGGTAACTTCTTCTTCATCCACGAACAAATCACTGTTACGCGTCACGCGCCACTGAAACACCCCGAGCGCTTCCATGCCTGGAAACAACTCACCGGCAAACGCACGAATCAAAGACGTCAGCAAAATAAAGCCATCGGGCAGACCAGAGACTTCTGGGGGCATGTGCACGATGCGCGGCAATGCTCGCGGCGCTTGCACCACGGCAATGGACGCCCGACGGCCAAAGGCATCTTCACCGGCCAGCGGCACAATAAAGTTCAAGCTCTTGTTCAATACCCTAGGGAAAGGGTGGGCTGGATCCAGCGCAATGGGGGTTAGTAACGGCATCATTTCCGTCACAAAGAGTTCATGCGCCCAGGCCCGTTGCTGATCGTCCCACTCAGAGGCGTGGTGGACATAAATGCCCTCGGCACGCAAGCTTGGCAGCAACTGCTCATTGAGCAAAGCATAGAGTCGTTTAACCAAGTCATGCACTTGCTGCTGCACTTGGCTTAATGCTTGCGCCGCCGTCAGGCCATCGGGGCCTCGTAAAGTGGGATGCAGGCGATGTTGCTCTTTTAAGCTAGAGACACGGATTTCAAAAAACTCATCCAAATTCGATCCAACAATACAGACGTATCGCAAACGCTCCAACAGTGGAGTGGAGGTCGCTTCAGCCATGGCTAAGACCCTTTCATTAAACTGAAGCAACGAGAGCTCCCGATTCACAAAAGAAGGGCCCGAGGGTGGAAGGCGCATTTTGCGCGCTGGCTTCGGCGCCAACGGAGCGGCTGTCTGAGCAATCGTTTTTGTCACCGTGCTTGCAACCGGTCGGCGAACAGCTTTAGCCGCGGACGGCTTTGCTGGCGTGGGCGATGGCTTTGGGACTGGTTTAAGAGCAGGTCTTGGCATAATTTCACTCAATGTTTGTTCTTTCGTTTGTACCGCAAATCCCAGAAACGTTCCACATAGCGATAGTATGGCAGTGCACTGTCATGCTGACCCCCTATAATCAATCGAGATTTCTTCGGATGATAGGCATGGAACATTTACTGGCGGCCGTTGATCTCGGCTCCAACAGCTTTAGACTTTCGATTGGTCGCATTCATGACGAAAACGGCATACGCCAGATTTATCAGATAGATCGCCTCAAAGAGACCGTTCGGCTTGCGGCTGGCTTAGACAATCAAAAAATACTCAGTGAGGATGCCATCGATCGGGCGGTTGATGTGCTTGAGCGATTCGGTGAGCGGCTGCGCCATTTTCATCCGAGCCGAGTCAGGGCCGTGGCAACCAACACGTTTAGGGTTGCCCGAAACGCCCCTGAGTTTTTACCCCGAGCCGAAGCTGCGCTGGGGTTTCCGATTGAAGTCATCGCAGGGCGTGAGGAGGCTCGCTTGATCTATGCCGGGGTCAGTCATACCCTACCCACGAGCGATAACAAGCGAATTGTGATTGACATCGGTGGTGGCTCCACGGAGGTCATCATCGGCAAAAACGATGAAGCTCTCATGATGTCATCACTCTACATGGGATGCGTCAGCTACAGCCGACGATTCTTCCCGGGGGGCATGATCGATGGCCACACCATGAAAAATGCTGAAATGGCCGCACAGCGCGAAATCGAAGTCCTGACCAAGCCTTATAAGCATCTCGGCTGGAAAGAGGCCTACGGCTCCTCAGGGACCGCCAAAGCCCTATTGGCCATACTGACAGAAGGTGGCTTCTCAAAAGAAGGCATTACCCGAGACGGACTACAAAAACTCAAAAGCAAACTCATCAGAGACAATCGCGTCATCGCCGCTGAATTGCCAGGCATCAAACGCGAGCGGGCAGATGTTTTGCCTGGTGGCTTGGCCATCATGAGTGCTTTTTTCGATGAGATGGGTATTGACATCATGCGCACCGGTGAAGGCGCGCTGCGACTTGGTGTGCTTGTTGACATGGCTGGGCGAGAGCAGTCCCATGACAGGCGCGACGAAACCGTTAAAACCTTCATGAAACGCTACCATGTCGACTCTCGCCAAGCCTCACGGGTCAGACGCACCGCCCTGAGCCTTTATGACAGCCTGTTCCCAGGATTGCCACCAAACGATGAATTACGTCATGCCATTGACTGGGCTGCGGCCTTACACGAAGTGGGCATGTCTATCTCACAAAACGGCTATCACAAACACAGCGCCTACATCCTGAGCAACGCTGACATGCCTGGCTTTTCCAAACCCGATCAAACCACGCTTGCCATGTTGGTTTTGGCGCATACCGGCAAATTGGGCAAAGTGGAAGACTTGGTGAAGTCGCGCCAGCAATGGATGGCCATCTTGGCATTGCGCTTGGCAGTCTTACTGTGCCGTCGGCGCGAAGAGGTTGAGCGCCTTGCATTGTCGGTGAGCGTCAAAGGGTCTTCTATCGTGACACGAGTCGAGAAAGCTTGGCTGCAAGAGCATCCGCTGACCGACTACTCCTTACACAACGAAGAAGACGAGTGGCAACGGGTTGATTTTCAGTTTGAGTTGGTGCCCGTCTGAACCCAACATCTTTTCACGACTCAAAACCAAAGTGACGGCGATAACGGCTACCCATTTGGCTAACTGATAGCAACATCGGAAAGTCAGCCGTGTTGAAATCAGGATCCCAAGCGGGTTCACCGCAAACGCGCGTGCCGAGCTTCAAGTAGCCCTTCAACAAGGCCGGCATCTCAGCAGGCAGATCGCTGTCTAGCTGATCCACAGGGTAGCGGTGCAGCGGTCGCACCACTGGCATGCCATTTTGACCCACGCTATCGCGAACTTCACGCCAGACGGTCGCGGCGGTCACACCATCGTCGCGCAAACTGACGCTCGCGCAACCAAACACGTGCTCGTAGCGGCCTTGTTTGAGAATCTCAGCCAAACCGGACCACAGCATCATCAGCACAGCGCCATTACGAAAATCCTCGCGAATACAGGCGCGCCCAAACTCAACCAAAGAATCCTTGGTCGTGCCTAAGGCAGACAAATCGAACTCTGATTCGCTGTAATAGCCACCAGCGCGTTTGGCTTGATGGGGGGTTAACACACGGTAAGTACCCACCACCTGATCGCTGGTCATGTCTTTGACCATCAGGTGCTCGCACCATTGGTCAAACGCGTCTTTGTCGATGGTTTGGCCTGGTGCGGCCACTTTGGCAGAATATTCAGAAGAGAAAACATCAAAGCGCAAGCGCTGAATCGCCTCGAGCTCATCGTCAGACTGCGCCAAACCCACGGAAAGGTCACTGGGTATGGCGCCCTTGGCTGGCAAGGTAAACAAACTAGAACGGCTACGAACAAGTTCCAACATATAGGCCTCACTAAACATTTTGGATAGTTTGCCTGCCGCTTATGTCAACGATTTGACCAAATCATGACAGAACTATGACAGAACTAGCCCAAAGAGTCAGCTAATTTTTGTGTGCAAGCCAGGGCAACTGCTTCACTTTCGGCTTCAACCATGAGGCGCAGCTTAGGCTCTGTGCCCGATGCCCGGATAAGCACCCGGCCAAACTGCCCCAACTGCGCTTGCACTTGTGCCTTAGCCTGCTGCAAACCGGCGTGGGACTGCCAGTCAACACCGGCGGCAATCGGCACATTGATCATGACTTGGGGCAACATCGTCAGGTCTTTGACCCATTCGGCCATCGACGAGCGATGACGCCTCAATGCCGCGAGCACCTGAAGCGCAGCCACAATGCCGTCACCAGTTGAATGGCAGTCCAAACACAACAAATGCCCAGAGCTTTCGCCACCGAGTACCCACCCGCGCGCTTTCAGAAGCTCAAGCACATAACGGTCACCCACTTTGGCTCGTTCAAACGGGATTTGTAGCGTCGAGAGGGCACGCTCCAAACCGAAGTTGGTCATCAGTGTGCCAACAACACCCGCAACAGGTCCACGCATCATGCGTTCTCGAACGACAGCAAACAGCAGCTCATCGCCGTTGTAAAGCCGCCCCTCGTGGTCAATGATAAAGACCCGATCGGCATCGCCATCCAGTGCAATCCCAAAATCAGCACCCTTTTCACGAACCGCTTGGGCCAAATTCTCAGGGTGCAAAGCCCCAACACCGTCATTGATATTGAAACCATTCGGACTCACGCCGATGGGATGCACCAAAGCCCCCAGCTCACGAAAAACGTGCGGGGCAATGTGATAAGCCGCACCGTTAGCAGCATCCACCACCAACGTCAGGCCGCTTAGATCCAAGTCAGAGCCAAATGTGCCCTTACAAAACTCGATATAGCGACCAGCCGCATCATCAATGCGACGAGCCCGGCCTAGGTTGTCTGAGGACACACAGTCCAAAGGCTCATCCATTGCCGCCTCAATCATCAGCTCAACCTCATCGGGGAGCTTGTTGCCATTGGCAGAAAAAAACTTAATCCCATTGTCAAAATAAGGGTTGTGTGAGGCACTGATCACGACCCCAGCTGCCAAACGCCAAGCGCGGGTCAGGTATGCCACCGCTGGGGTTGGCACTGGCCCAGCCAACAGCACATCAACACCCGCAGAGGCAAACCCAGCCTCCATCGCTGACTCAAGCATGTAGCCACTGATGCGAGTGTCTTTGCCAATCAAAACAGCAGGACGCCCCTTACCCTCGTGGTTTTTAACCAATACACGGCCTGCTGCGTACCCCAAACGCATCGCAAACTGAGGGTTCATGACCCGGCCGCCCACTTCACCACGCACGCCGTCGGTGCCAAAATATTTACGATTCAAGAGGATTCCTTGGGACCGAACTCAACAGCCTGCCAAACATCAAGCGCTTCTTTGGTTGCACCCACATCGTGCACCCTAACAATCCGTGCACCGCGATAAACACCAACGATGGCACCAGCCAAACTACCCGCCAATCGCTGATCAACGGGACGCCCCGTGACGGCACCAATCATTGACTTGCGAGACACGCCGATTAAAACCGGATAACCTAGCGCCACCAACCGCTCAAGATCACGCAACAGCTGGTAATTGTGTTCGATGGTTTTGCCAAAGCCAAACCCAGGGTCTAGCGACAATCGCGATGCTGACACACCAAGCCCGACCAAATGCTGGGCTTGCTGCTCTAGCCATCCAAAAACCTCAGTGGATACATCATCGTACACGGGGGCTTGCTGCATGGATCGAGGCTCGCCTTGCATGTGCATCACACACACACCGCAGCGCCCGTGCTCAGCCACCAGCGCCTGCGCCTCTGGGTCTTTGAAGCCGGTGATGTCATTGATGATGTCAGCGCCGGCGTCTAACGTCGCCTTCATGACTTCAGGCTTGCTGGTGTCGACCGACAAAGCCACATCAGCATGGCGCAAAGACTCAAGCACTGGCATGATGCGATCAAGCTCTCGTTTGGCCAAGACGGGCTCAGCACCCGGGCGACTCGACTCGCCGCCAATGTCAATAATGCGAGCACCTTGCTTGATGAGCTGACGGGCATGCTTGATCGCAGCCTCAGCGGCCACGTGCTGACCGCCATCAGAAAAAGAATCGGGGGTGACGTTGATCACCCCCATCAAAACCGGACGATCCAGGGGAAACTCGAATCGTCCGCATTGCCAAGTTTTGACCATCATTTGTCGTTCTTTTTAAACAGCCTCAGCAGGATTGCTTGCGTCGGCCGTTGGGTTTGATGGCGGAGCAGGGGTGTCGACAATCGGTGACGGTGTCGCTGGTGGACGTGGGGGCTTGCCCTCCATGATGTCCTTGATTTGATCCGCATCAATGGTTTCCCACTCAAGCAACGCTTTGGTCATCGCCTCGACCTTGTCACGATTGCCTTCGAGAATCGCACGTGCCACGTTGTACTGCTCGTCGATGATCTTGCGGATTTCGTTATCCACTTTCTGCATCGTCGCCTCAGACATGTGGGTGGTTTTGGTGACACTACGACCCAAAAACACTTCGCCTTCGTTTTCAGCATAAACCATGGGGCCGAGTTCAGTCGTCATGCCATAACGCGTCACGATGTCGCGGGCGATGGCTGTGGCACGCTCGAAGTCATTCGAAGCACCCGTGGTCATCTGGTTCATGAAGAGCTCCTCAGCAATCCGTCCGCCAAACAAAACCGTGATGGTCGACAGCAAGCGCTCTTTGTCCATGCTGTAGCGGTCACCCTCAGGCAACTGCATCGTCACACCCAACGCACGGCCACGAGGAATAATCGTGACTTTGTGAACTGGATCAGTCTTGGGCATCATGCGTGCGACCACCGCGTGACCAGACTCGTGATAGGCCGTGTTGCGACGCTCTTCTTCTGGCATCACGATCGACCGTCGCTCAGCGCCCATCATGATCTTATCTTTGGCCTTCTCGAAGTCCGACATATCGACCAAACGAGCGCTGCGTCTTGCAGCAAACAGCGCCGCCTCGTTGACCAAGTTCGCCAAGTCAGCGCCCGAAAAGCCAGGGGTGCCACGAGCCAAAATGCGACCTTCAACGTTTTGCGCGATTGGCACTTTACGCATGTGAACGGCAAGAATCTGCTCACGACCACGCACGTCAGGCAATGGTACAACCACTTGACGGTCAAAACGACCAGGACGCAGTAAAGCGGGATCGAGCACGTCAGGCCGGTTGGTCGCCGCAATCACAATGACGCCTTGGCCAGCTTCAAAACCGTCCATTTCAACCAACATTTGGTTCAACGTCTGCTCGCGCTCATCATTTCCACCGCCAAGGCCAGCACCACGCTGACGACCG
>JAFMCG010000095.1 GCA_017857895.1 Burkholderiaceae bacterium
GACTGTGTCATGGACTATCCGTTTCCTAGAGGTCAAGCGAATCGACTGGCCATTAAAAATTTCTCGCAATGCTATGTGCCACAGAACGTTTGATGGGGAACATTAGACGGATCGGGTTGCTGATAACGTTCGCAATCAGGCTGCTCTTGATAGGGCTGCATCAATACCGTTAGCAAAGCATTAAAGGGGCCCATTTCTCCAGTGGCACCCGCTTTTAAAGCCGCTTCAACCAAGTGGTTGCGTGGGATGTAGACAGGATTGAGGGATTGCATGAGTGCCTGACTGCTTTGAGGCGAGTGTTGGGGTTGCTGGTATTGCTGAGTCAAGCGCGCTTGCCATTGTTGACGCCAGTGGCTAAACCCCTTGTCGCTGTAAAGACCGGACAAGGTCAGTGTGCCCAAACTTAAGTCCCTAAAGGTATTGGTGTAATCGGCTCGGTTGGCCTGCATCCATGCCAATAGACTGTCAATTAACGCACGGTCTTGCTGCGTATCGTCTTGGATCAAAGGCACCAATCCAAGCTTGCCGCGCATCATTTCAAACCAATCTTGATCATAATGTTTGGCAAAGGTACCCACCGCTTCTTTCGCGCGCTCAATGGCGATGTCTTCGTCATCATCGAGCAATTGCAGCAAAGCTTCGGCCAAACGCAAAAGATTCCACTGTGCCATACCGGGTTGGTTACCAAACGCATAGCGGCCTTGGTGATCAATGGAGCTGAATACCGTCGCGGGATCATAGTGATCCATAAAGGCACATGGGCCGTAGTCGATTGTTTCGCCACAGATACTCATGTTGTCGGTGTTCATGACACCATGGATGAAACCCACACGCATCCAATTCACCAAAAGCTCTGCTTGCACCTGCACCACTCGGTTCAACAATGCGAGCGCGGGCTTGTCTGCGCCAGCCAAGTCTGGATAATGGCGCGTGATGACGTAGTCGACCAGCGCTTGCAGTGCATTTTTATCTTGCCGCGCAGCAGCATATTGATAGGTACCCACCCTGATATGACTTGCGGCCACGCGCGTCAAAACCGCACCTCGCTCTGTGGTCTTGCGAAACACCGGCTCACCCGTACTGGCCACGGCCAAACCTCGCGTGGTAGGAATACCAAGCGCATGCATGGCTTCGCTGATCAGGTATTCACGCAACATGGGGCCAAGTGCTGCTCGACCGTCACCGCGACGTGAGTAAGGCGTGGGCCCAGATCCTTTGAATTGAATATCAAACCGCGCACCCGATTCAGTCACTTGCTCACCAACTAACACTGCCCGACCATCGCCCAATATCGTGAATCCACCAAACTGATGACCCGCATAGGCTTGTGCCAATGGCGCCGATTGAGCGGGCAAGTCGTTACCGGTGAAAAAAGCGGGATTCAGTGCGGCAAAACGGCGAGCTTCATCCACGCTGTCGTCAGACAAACCTAAAGAGTGGGCCAGTGGATGATTAAAAATCACCAGCTTGGGGTCACGCACAGGCGTCGGTTGACACCGCGTGTAGAAGGTTTCAGGTAATTGGCTGTAAGTGTTCTCTAAGCGCCAATTCAAATCGCCCATGACCATCGATTGGTTTCCAAGTGTTGTTGTCGTGTGTTCATGCTAACAACTCGCGACCGTTACGGGTCAATGACCCTACTGTAATCGGGGCGCTTAAAGCCATTGCCCAAGAAAAACGCCAATGGATCGGCCATTGGCGTTTTTACTCAGAACCTTGCAGGCCTTCAGGCCAGAAGCATTTCGGAATTAGTGTAAGGCAGGTCAAGGGCCAGAGCGACCGCTTGACAAGTGACTTGGCCTTGGCACACATTTAGACCGTGACGCAAGTGTGGGTCATTTTTCAACGCTTGGTGCCAACCAAGGTTGGCAAGTGCCAAACCGTGAGGCAAGGTGGCATTATTCAACGCAAAGGTTGACGTCCGAGCCACAGCGCCTGGCATGTTGGCCACACAATAATGAATCACGCCATCGACTTCAAAGGTCGGATCGTCATGCGTGGTGGGACGCGACGTCTCAAAGCAACCGCCCTGATCAATGGCCACATCAACGAGCACACTACCCGCTTTCATGGTTTTAACCATGGCTCGCGTCACCAGTTTAGGGGCGGCAGCACCTGGCAATAAAACACCACCGATCACCACGTCGGCATCTGGCATGAGTTGCTCAATGGCTGATTGGGTGGAATAAGTGGTACTGATGCGATTGCCAAACAAAAGGTCGAGTTGGCGCAGTCGATCGAGGCTCTTGTCAATGACCGTTACACGTGCGCCAAGCCCAACGGCCATTTGCAAGGCGTTGGTTCCAACCACACCCGCACCCAAAATCACCACATGTCCCGCCGGCACACCAGGCACGCCACCTAGCAAAATGCCTTGGCCACCCTTTGATTTTTCCAAGTGAGCTGCCGCCGCTTGGATGGCCATGCGACCCGCCACTTCACTCATGGGTGCCAATAGCGGTAAACCACCGCCATTTCCTGTGATTGTCTCGTAAGCAATGCAGATGGCTCCTGAAGCCATCAACGCCTTGGTTTGTTCAGGATCGGGAGCCAAATGAAGATAGGTATAAAGAATTTGATCAGGCCGCAGCAGAGCGCATTCGCTAGGCTGGGGTTCTTTCACCTTAACAATCATGTCCGCGCCTGCGAACACCGCTTCGGCACTTGGCGCAATCGTGGCGCCAGCTTGGCGATATTGCTCATCGGGCATACCTGCCGCAATGCCAGCCAGTGTCTGAACAATGACGTCATGTCCTGCGCGCACAAACTCCTTGATGCTTGCTGGCGTGAGCCCCACACGATACTCGTGATTTTTAATTTCTTTTGGGATACCGATACGCATGAAAATCTCCTTTGATGATCGCGAAGGATATTGCCACGGTATCAGTCATCTTCACATGATTACATTTCTTTGTACACTTGCCAGTCTATGAAACATACTGCCCGTGCAATCCTTGGACAAATTAGCGATATCGATATTCGCCTCTTACAAGTTTTTAAGACTGTGGTGAATTGTGGTGGCTTTGCCGCTGCTGAGCTGGAACTGAATATTGGTATCTCGACCATCAGCAGGCACATTAAAGATCTTGAAACCAGACTGGGCCTGACGCTTTGCAAGCGAGGCCGAAGTGGATTTTCTTTAACAGAGCAAGGGCGACAAGTCTATGAAGAGACGCTCAGACTGATTGGTGCCTTCAACGACTTCAGGTCGAGTATCGACGACATCCACGCTCGGGTGGGAGGTCAACTCCAAATCGCGGTATTTGAAAAGAATGCCGGCAATCCTCAATCCCAACTGCACAAAGCAATTGCTGACTTTTCCAAGCAAGCGCCTAACGTACTGATTAACCTGCACATCCGACCCATCAACGAAATCGAACGCGGCGTGATGGATGGCCACTACCACTTGGGCATTATCCCAGAGCACCGTCCTTCAACTGTTTTTTCCTATGACCCCTTGTTTCATGAAGACATGCAGCTTTACTGTGGGCATGAACACCCCTTATTTGAAACAAAGAACAACCGCCTAAGTTGGAAAAGTTTGGCCCAGTACCCATTGGCCGGTTTGGCCTATCACTCACCGAATATGGCAGTCAGCCATCGCGCACGATTGATACGCCGAGCCAATGCCTACGATCAAGAAGGTGTCACCACATTTCTTCTTTCAGGCGGTTATGTGGGCTTTTTACCCACACACTATGCCGCCTCATTTGTCAGTGAAGGCAGCTTACGCGCCATCAATCCGAGCCGTTTCAATTACCGCGTCAATTTCTTCTCTATTGTGCGTCGCTCACCTGAACCCAATCGTGCCACCGTGCTATTTAAAACCTGTTTGCAAAACGCTCACGCCATCAACTGAAAGCGCTTCAACAAACAATTGGTAACAATTAGAAAGAAATCAGCGTGCACAAAAAAGCATACCCGCGACAGTGCATTACGCACGATTGGCGACAACCCAGTGACAGCAACACTGGCCGGATTTGACCGTTCGCTCTACCACGCTGCTGTTGGCATGGGTTCTTCACCAACGCGGGCTTTTGGGGATGTCACCATGCCCCTGATTCGGCCTGGTGTCATCTCAGGTGGCCTGTTTGCGTTTGTGACTTCGTTTGATGAAGTTGTGGTGGTGCTTTTTTTGGCTGGGCCAGAGCAACGCACCATCCCGCGTCAAATGTTTTCTGGATTGCGCGAACAGATTAACCCCACCATTTTGGCCGTGGCCACACTTCTCATTTTGATTTCAGTGGCTCTGCTCGTTACCCTAGAGTTCTTAAGGCGACGCAGTGTCCGCATCCGTGGTGAGGCGTTTTGATTGCCAGACCATTTTCCTAGGCCTCATCAATCGCTGCTCTGACCGCTGACAGGGCCCGTTCAAGGGCAAGACGGCCTTCATTTATCGATTCCTGCCCCCGATGAAAATCCATCAGACCCAGTGCAGACAAGCGTGGGGTGACTAACGCATCGGGTGGCTCACCGGCCATTCGGCTGCGGGTGATTCGGACTTGCATGATGTTCACGCTCGATGCCACGACATCAAATAATGATGGCAAAGGCGGGGACTCTTTGTCCGCTAGCGCCGGCCATTGATCAGCAACGCGACCCTGCATGCGTCTGAGCCATGCCGAGATGGGATTGTTGATCTCTGAAAGACCATCAGTGGCTTTTCCAACCTCTAAATGCCGGCCCACAATGTTGGCATTCAAATCAACAGCAATCACCACGTCAGCACCCATGGCTCGGGCCAAGGACACCGGCACGGGGTTGACCAACCCACCATCCACGAGTAGTCGACCTTCAGATCGCACTGGTGTGAGCACCCCCGGCAAAGCCATCGACGCTCGCACCGCTTTGGCCGTCGACCCATCACGGCACCACACTTCGGCACCCGTGATTAAGTCCGTGGCAACACTGGCAAATGGCATGGCTAGCGATTCGATCGGACGATCTGTGAAGGTCCTTTCAAAGAACGACATCAGTTTTTCACCCTTGATCAAACCCCCACCTAAGCTCACGTCCATAAAACCCAAAACATCCATCAAGCTCAGTTTTTTGACCCAATCCTCGAATCGGTCAAGTTCCCCGCAGGCATAGGCAGCCCCCACGAGCGCTCCGATTGAAGTGCCACAAACCATGTCAACTGACACATCGGCCTCTTCTAAGGCACGAATAACGCCGATGTGCGCCCAACCTCTGGCCGCACCGCCGCCCAAGGCTAAAGCAACAATTGGTTTGGTTTTAAGCATGTATTCAGCTCCATTGCGACTTTGAAAGCGTAGCAGTTTTCAATGAACGAACCGCTGTTTTGACGTTCTTTAGGGCAAAATATGACAACAACATCAGTCAGGAGCAAATTGTGCAGTTATTGCAGGCCATGAACGAAAGACGCAGTATTCGAGGGTTCAAACCCGACCCTATCGCCAAAGAGACGTTGGCTGATATTTTGCAGACCGCTGGGCGCAGCCCCTCATACACGAACACCCAGCCATGGGAAGTCACCGTGGTGACCGGTGAGCGCCGCCAGGCGCTCAGTGATGTGCTTTACAAGCTGGCCCAAGCCGGTGAGCCCGGGAAGGCTGACGTGCCGGTTCCGACGGTTTGGAGCGAAGCCACTGCGCTGCGCTCAAAAACGCACAACATCAATCGCTTTGCTGCCCTTGGCGTGGCGCGCGAAGACACCGCACAACGTAATCATTTGAGGCTAGAAAATTTTCGGTTTTTTGGCGCACCCTGCGTGATGTTTGTCTGGATGGATGAGGCCCTTGGACCTTGGTCCAACATGGACGTGGGTGGTTTTTTACACGGTTTGAGTTTGACGGCCATGGGCCATGGCTTAGGCACCTGTTTGCAAGCCTCTCTAGCCAACTACCCAGACGCCATTCGCGAGTGCCTTGACCTGCCTGCTAGCAAGAAACTTTTGGTGGGGTTGTCAATGGGCGTGCCTAATTTAGAGGCGCCACTTAATGCTTATCGCAGTGCCCGCATGCCCATTGAAGAGTTCGTCACTTGGTATGAGTAAAGCACCCATTCCGATCACTGGAGCCATCTGTGCCAGATAACTTTTCTAACTCACAGCAAGTTCATAAACCCGCTGTGATATCAACAACAGGTGTTGTTGCCGCACAGCACGCGGGTGCAGCGAACGTCGGTGCCCGCGTATTAGCCGAGGGCGGCGATGCGGTGGATGCCGCCATTGCCACCTCACTGGCCTTGGGTGTGCTTGAGCCTTGGATGAGTGGTTTGGCCGCTGGCGGCTGCATGGTGTTGTGGCGCGCCAAGGCACAGCGCGCAGAGGTGATCAATTTTGGAATGCGTGCGCCGCTGGCAATCAATCCAACTGACTACCCATTGAGCGGGCAAGGCACGGCGTCAGACTTATTCCCTTGGCCCAATGTTGTCGATGATCGTAACGTCAAAGGCGCAACCGCTGTTGCCGTTCCAGGCATGGTCGCTGGCCTGGGTTTGGCGCACCAAAAGTTTGGTCGGATGCGTTGGGCTGACTTGGTACAACCATCGGTTAAGTTGGCTCAAGAAGGCCTATTGACGGATTGGTACTCGGCCTTGATGACAGGAGCCAATGCGCGCGCATTGTCAGAAGACCCTGACACGGCCGCTTACTTTTTAGACGATGGAAAATGGCCCATTGTTGGGGGCTGGACGGCCGTTGAACAAAAACGTCTTGATCAAAGCACGCTCGCCAAAACACTACAAATCTTGGCCGAAGAAGGTCCTGAAGCTTTTTATCGCGGTTCAATCGGTCAAGACCTGGTTCGAGATGTCAGAGCCAAAGGCGGATGCTTAAGTCTTGAGGATTTGGCCAGCTATGAGGCTGATCATGTTGAACCGCTGACATACACTTGGCATAAAGGCACGATCTTTGCCTCACCCGCGTTAACGGGTGGTCCAACCTTACTGTCTGCCTTACAAGCGCTGTGCCAAGCTCAGATCGACCCAGGCCTGCCGGGCGCAAAGACCTACCAAGCCATGGCACTCGCCTTAGACAGCGCCTTCAAAGCGCGTTTAAACAGCATGGGCGATCATGAGTCACCGACAAGCCCTGGCAGCACCACACATTTCAGCGTTGTCGATGCTGAAGGTAATCTTTGTGCGGTGACCCAGACACTATTGTCGGTATTTGGGTCTAAAGTGGTTTCGCCGTCAACCGGCTTAGTCCTTAACAACGGCATCATGTGGTTTGATCCCGAGCCTGGCAAACCCAACGCTTTGGCTCCAGGTAAGCGCTGCTTGACCAATTACAGCCCAATCATTGGGCGCGGCGCCGATGGACAGTTGATTGCCTTGGGTGCTTCAGGTGGTCGCAAAATTCTGGGCGCAGTAATGCAAATCGCCTCATATATGCTCAATCACGGCATGAGTTTAGAAGAGGCATTCCACCAACCCCGAATTGACGTCAGTGGCAATGGCAAAGTGATTGCTGATCCCTTGCTGTCTGTTGAGATCCAGCAAGCGCTTGCTGCGGTGTTACCAACAACCTTGGCCAGACGCCATGTTTACCCATACGCTTACGCATGCCCTGCGGGTGTTAGCCGTCACAACGGTCTAAACATGGGTTGCACCGAGACATACACGCCCTATGGTGATGCCGTGGCAGCACAACGCTAGTGACGCCATCAACCCATAAGATTAGACCTTAGCAGCGGGAGGCACAAATGGCTCAGGTGTCCCCTCAGGGTGCTTTTCAATGTAAATAGACTGGCTTGGAAAGGCAAAGCTAGCGCCTTCGCCTTCGACGATTTTTTTGACCTGATAGGCCAGCTCTTCTTTGTGAGCAAGCCAATCACCCCACACCGTCGTGTGCGTGAAGGTGTACAGCATCAAATCAATCGAAGACGCATTAAAGGCGTCAATACGCACAAACATTGAGGCTGCGGGTGGCTGAACAAACGCCTCATTGGTCTTCAAGTACACCTCGATGTTTTCTCGTATGGCTTTTAACTGCTCAAGTGTGATTTTGTATTCCAGACCAATCTTCCAATAGATACGGCGATAGGTCATGCGAGAAAAATTGGTGACAGCGTTATCTGATAGTTTTTGATTGGGCACAAAAACCGGTGCCTGATCGAAGCGACGAACCTTGGTTGACCGAAAACCGATGTGTTCAACTGTCCCCTGCACCACGCCGTCCACCATGATCCAGTCACCGACCTTGAAGCGCTTTTCAATCAAGACGCACAAACCACCAATCAAGTTACGGAACAGGTCTTGTGCGCCCAACGCCACCGCGACACCAAAGAGGCCCAAACCGGCAAGAATGGGCCCCACCTGAATACCCCACAACTGCAAAATAGTCGCTGCGCCAAGGAACACCACCCCCCATCGAATGCCGGTGAGTAACCAAGTCAACATTTCAGCCGTCAACACGCCTTCCAAGCGACGCAGAAGGCCGCTTAATGGCTTGATCATGTTGTAGAGCGCCCAGAAGATCGCCACAGTGATGACGGTGCGCACAATGTTGTCCGTCAATGTCTCCATCTCGCCATGAAAACCAAAGTATTGGAAGGCGAAAAATAGACCAAGGGCTATGAAAAAGACTTGCAGTGGGCCCGCCAAAGCCTGGCTTAATTCGTCATCAAAGGCGTTGGTGGTCTCTTTGGTCCAGCGTTCGATGACGGTAATGACAAAGCGCCGAAACAAACCTCGAAAGACAAAAAACACCAAAAAAATAAGCAATCCAATCACGGCTTGCGATAGGGATTGGCCAAGTACACCTTGATTCCAGACGCTTTGGACGACCGTCCAAAAATTTTTAAACGTGGCGGTTATTTGTTCCATGTCATCAAGCACTTTTATACCTAGGTTTCGCGTTTGTTAATGAGTCAGTGTAGCCAACATGGTCGCACATGGCTACCGGGCATCTCTGAGCACATCGTGTTTGTGTTGTGTGCAACGCATTCCATTAAAAAGAACCTCACTTTGATCCAACCTGCTCGCGAAGCAAACGAAGCTCTTGGTGGATGGCTTGCAATTGTTCACGCAACGCTTGCTCTTTGTTTGCGGTGGCTTGATCTTTGAGCGCCACCTCAGCGGCGTGATCTTGCTCAGTAAAGGTTTGCATGGCATTCACAATAATGGCGATAAACAGGTTCAACATCGTGAAGGTGGCCACCAAGATAAACGGCACAAAGAACAACCACGCAAAGGGGTACTGCGCCATGACGGGGCGCGAAATACCCATCGACCAGCTTTCTAGTGTCATGGCTTGAAACAGTGTGTAGAAAGACAATCCAATGCTGCCAAACCAAGCTGGAAATTGGTCACCAAAAAGGTCTGTCGCAATGATCGAAAAAACGTAATAGATCAGCATCAGCAATAAGCCGATGGCACCAAGCCCGGGTAATGCGCCAAGCAGTGCGCTCACCACACGGCGCATTGAGGGAACAATTGTGATGACACGCAATATTCGCAAAAC
>JAFMCG010000096.1 GCA_017857895.1 Burkholderiaceae bacterium
GACGCAAGCACCCGTGCCACAGCACCAGCCAAGCGTTAGAAAGTCATCCCACCCCTTTGTTTAGAGCCTCGCCATGACAGCCCGAGCAACTGCTGCTGTATCGCTGCGCCCGCCGAAGTCATAAGGCAGAACATCACCTTCTTGAAAGGCCTTCTCTAATGCCTGTTCAATCATCCTGGCACCCTTGAGTAGAATAGGGTCTTGATGACGCAAAGACAGCCACTCGAGCATCATGGCAGCCGACAAAAACATGGCACTTGGGTTGGCAATGCCCTGACCGGCGATATCAGGTGCTGTCCCGTGCGAAGGCTGAAATACAGCATACTGGTCACCAATATCTGCTGATGGCGCCATCCCCATGCCGCCAACGAGCGCGGCAATCAAGTCAGACAAAATGTCGCCAAACATATTTTCGGTCACTAACACATCGTACTGCCAGGGTTTCATGACCAGATTTAACGCCATCGCGTCAACGTAGGCGTGCTCAATCGTGATGTCTTTGAAGGCTTCTGCTCGCTCTTCAAAGACTTGGCGCCAAAATGCCATGGAAGCAAAAACGTTCGCCTTATCAACACTGGTGACATGGCCCTTTTTTCCAAGTGATTTTCGGCTGCGGGCTAGTTTGAGAGCAAAGTCACAAATACGCGAAGTACCTGCATGCGTGATTTTCATTTGATCAAACGCAGCCGCCTCGCTACCCGTGCCCTCAACATACCCTCGCCCACGCGAGTAAAACAAACCCTCAGTGTTTTCACGAACCAACACCATGTCAATCTCTGCAGCACGCGGACTGCTTAACGGAACCGGCAAGCCAGGCCAAGTGCGGATCGGTCTCACACCAGCGTATAGATCAAGTGCAAAACGCAGATCCAACTGGGGAATGATTTCCGTGCCATCGGCACCGCGAACGTGGGGCAAACCCATGGCGCCAAACAAAATCGCGTCCGCTTTTTTACAGGCATCCAAGGTCGACGCCGGCAAGGCATCCCCACTGTCCAGATAGTGTTGTGCACCAGCCGGATGAATAACCGTATTGAAATGTCTGTCTATTTTGGGCCCCAACGTTTTAAGCATATCAAGAGCGACCGCGGTGACTTCAACACCGATGCCATCACCTGGCAAAACTGCAACTTCATAGCTTTTCAATTGAGGCTCCTGTTCTATTTCTTTGTTCAGAGATTCGTCTGAGATCCATTTAAAACAACCTTGATCGCAACTGACATGTTGCAACGAAAGTATTATTGACCACTAACTGCTCAATAGTTTAATACGCGAATAATCCAGCGGTTTCTCAAGCCTAGGCTTTATACCTTGGTCACATATTTTTTTGACGAAGGAGTAACAGACCAGACAAAATAGCCATCCCTCCGACCACGCCATAAGGCAATCCATAGTCACCCATACCAGTTACAGCCACCGAAAAGATAGATGGCAACAACAACACACCCGTAAACATCACACCAGAACCCAACCCGGTGGCCTCCGTCCTCTGTGCACCACCCAAACGAGCCCACTCGGCATAGGCCAGCCCGGTAAACCCACTGGCAGAAATGCCAGCCACCGCACACGAAGTGAGCACAATCCACTGCGACCAATCCAAGTCAAACTGCCCCGTGAGAACAGCTGCTGCTCCCATGATGAATCCCTGCCATGCCAACAGCACACGAGCGGCTACCCACTTATCGGCTAACCAACCCCAAATCGGTCGACTAATCACGGCCGCAAGTTGATACAAGGCCAAAGCCCAGCCCGCCTGAACCAAATCGAAACTCGTCTTGCTCGTGAGGTGCACGGTCAAAAATGCAATAAAACAGAGCTGCAAGCCACTGTAAAAAAAACATGCAAAGGCGAGCCCACGCAGATCAGGACGCTCAAAAAATATCTTGATGGGTGCCCACAGACCGGCGCTCAATATTTGACGCGTAGGATCTCGATCCAAATCCCATCCCTGACGCACATACTCAAGCAACAGCAGTGCAACCACCACCGGCAGTGCTTGCCACAGCAATGCGGCTTGCCAACCAAAACTTAAAGTCAGTGGCGCCATGAAGAGGCCAGCCATCATTCCGCCAAGAGGCACCCCCATTTGCCGGATCGACAACACTAGGTTCATCATCTTTAATGGGGTTCGCGGCACCAACAAATGCGCACTTGACGGTGCCGTTGCGCCGTAGGCTAAACCCAGTAGTGCCGCCCCAAGGACAACAGAAAAAACACTGCCCAAAGCACACGCAATGAGCATCGCCAGCGTGGCCACCAAAACCAACTGACTGACCCTGACCGCACCAAAGCGGTCAATAAAGCGCGGTGACAAAAGGGCAGAAATGATCCCAACACCGTAGACCGTAGACACAAAAAAACCCACTAGTGTATCGGGCACCTGAAGGTCTTCGGCGATTACAGGCGCCACCACCGGGAAAGAAAAGGCTGCCATTGTTGCCAAACTCTGCGTCGCGAGGGTGGCCATTAAAGGCAGTACTGGAAATCCTAAATGTTCACGCGCATCGATTACGAGCGGCGAGTGTTTGACACCCATGAGTCTCTGACCTGTCAGGTTCTAATACATGTTTTAATTTTGAGGCGCAGATCCTTGTTACCAATGTATCTCTTCCATACACGGCGGGTTCAAGTGGATCTCAACAATCCGCACAAGCTTGCCCAGTTATCATACTGTAAGGCGTACATCACAGCTCAAGTGAAACCTAGTGCCTTTTGACAACAAAGCCCTAAGCGCCTGGGATTCTTCTCAAAACGAATCGTCAATCATCCTGTCACAGAATAGCGATGCTAACCATGCCATCGGGTTATGACCGGTGAGCAAGGCTTTAAAGTGTAGACTTTGACAAACCCAGCCAAAAGGCTCTAGCCCCTGCAACATGATGCGACTCAAACACGCCATATTGATCTTAATACTGACAGGCGCAGTGGCTGGGTGCGACGCAAAAGACTGGGACGCTACTGGCTATGCCGATGGTTATGCCTCAACAGTGAGCGCAAGTTGTGGGCTTGCGCCGCCCCTTGTTGATGGTCGGTACGATAAATTCAAATACGCTAGAGGTTATGCCCGCGGTGCAAAGGCTGCCGAGGTAGACGTAGAAACCAAGAGCTGCGAGTCTATCGACATCAGATGACGCAAAACATGAAGATGGCCGTATCAATATTTTCGTGGATCGAAATCGTTGAAAAACCACAGGCAATCCACCGGGGAGCAAATCGCTGCGCATGACCGCTTCAATAAGTTGCGGCACGTAGCCATCACAACGGCTACGCCCTTTCCATTTTGGCAAACCCAACAATCGGTCATCATTGCAACAAAGACCAGCTTGCCTGAATGGCTTTAGACGCGGATCACTTTGCAGTCTGGTGCGAGTGTTAACGCAGCCGCCGAACGCTGTTGCAGACCCGCAAGGTCCATGCCTTCAATCATGGCCTTAACGACAAAACCATTTGATGTCACGTCGATAATCGCGAGATCCGTATAGACGCGGTCCACGACACCCACACCCGTCAATGGATAAGTGCAAGACTCGACCAACTTCGGTCTTCCGCCCTTATCGTTATGTTGCATCATGACATAGACTTGCTTTGCACCAACCACCAAATCCATGGCACCGCCGACAGCTGGAATCGCATTGGGCTCACCGGTATCCCAATTTGCCAAGTCACCACTAACCGCGACTTGGAACCCACCGAGAATGGTGATATCAAGGTGGCCACCGCGCATCATGGCAAACGAGACCACATGATCGGTAATTGATGCGCCAGGCAACAATGCAACAGCTTCACGACTAGCGTTAATCAGGTCCGCGTCTTTGGATTGACCATCTGGCAGACCAATCATTCCCACGATGCCGTTTTCACTATGCAAGACAACGCCCTGCTCTGGCCTTAAATATTTAGCAACCAAGGTGGGCATACCAATGCCAAGATTGGCATAACTGCCTCGCGGAATGTCGTTCGCAACGACTTTAGCCAACTGATCACGGGTCAAGGGGGACATGCTCACACTCCACCACACGTTGTACAAAAATTCCAGGGGTCATCACAAACTCTGGCTCAATATCACCCACAGGGACGATTCGATCAACTTGAGCCACCGTTAATCGTGCGGCCATGGCCATGACCGGTGCGAAGTTTCGACCGGCAAATCGATAAGTCAGATTGCCAAGCGCATCGGCTAGATGGGCTTTGATGAAGGCGACATCGGCTGGCAATGGTTGCTCAAGCACATAGCCTTTACCGTCTATGACGCGCGTCTCTTTACCCTCGGCCAGACGGGTTCCAAAAGCAGTAGGCGTGAAAAAAGGCCCCATACCGGCGCCGGCCGCCCGCAGACGCTCAGCCAGCGTGCCCTGAGGGACGATTTCGAGCTCGACTTTGCCGGCGCGGTAATGGGCCTCAAACACAGACGCTGTCGGGTTCAGAGAATTTGGCGAACGCGCAAATGTGCAAATAAGTTTGCGCACTTTCCCGGCCTCGATTAAGGGTCCAATACCAGTTGGTCCGTTGCCAGAACTGTTACTCACAAGCGTTAACTCCCGGGCATCGCTATCCAACAGCGCCTGCATTAATTCAATGGGCTGACCCGAGGTGCCAAAACCTCCAAGTAAGATCGTCGATCCATCGGCAATATCAACAACCGCTTGGGCGAGGTTCGAGACAAGTTTGTTCATGGCGCGCCCGCCGCATTAAAAATCGGCACGAGTCGCCATTGAAGGCACTGCCTCCTGAAACCGAGCATGCATTGCATATCTGTCTCCCTCACTTTCATCCCCAAAAGACGCCGACAGACGTCATTTATTTTTTCGGCTTTACCACCCAAGATTAAAAGGCCGCGACCGCGAGTTTGTTTATGTCTGGTGGTTGAAATTCGTTAAATAAATGGGCTGGTGTGATTTGCATCACCGCACGCCTCGTCGAAACCCTGTCAAGAAAAACCAAAAGACAAAAAAAGCGCAGCAGCCAAAAAATTGCACTGGATCCAACCCTAACATGAGTGGCTCAATGAGCACAAACAGATTAAATTGTGCAGCATACCTTGGATTACTAACCTCAGATTTTATTGCGCCTTATTTCAACTTACAAAATTGATGGGACGAATATTTCTGCCGTATTTTCGCCAAATTAAACTTGGCCCTTGTTTCAAAGGCTGAACTGGTATAAATCTCTCATAACCGCATAACGTTTTTGCGGGATATCAGCCATCTACGGATCACAATCAGTAAAAGTCTTTTGAAAAAAAATTCCCACGTACAAACAAGCGAGAGCCTTGCGGTCAGCAACGTCTTTGATGACGATTTGCCAAACGCCATGGAAAGAAGTGCGTTCGATATGCTGATCGAACAATGTCAGGTGCTGGCTGTCAAACTTGAAACAACCAAAGGCTTGATAGCTGAACACCGCCATTTACATAACAGTATCATCCCGGTTCTTCAAAAAAAACAGGACTGCATCCAACGGACGATGGCACAGTGGCTGCATCATCGGCTGAAAGGCAACGGCTTGACGGCCCGTCATGAGCGAATGATGCGTCGCCTCATATGTAGCATCACCATGCGTTTAGCCATTTCTGGTGATCAAACAATGCGCGCGCTACACGATGCGCACAGTGCAATATCTCTCGCTGAAATCGAGCTTGCCGAAGTTTCTGAAGCGCAGGCTTATCTAAAAGCAGCCATGGGTGAGGCGTTTGGCCGCGACCAGGTATTTGAAACCTTAGACGATGTGTTGCACGCCAAATTCGAATTTATACGAAAAGAGGCAGAAGCTCGCTCCAAAAATAGCGCGGCACGACGGGCAAAAAAAACAAAGGGCAGCGCTTCACAGCAAGCCGCAGACGATGTCGAAGACGCACTACGTAACCTTTACCGCAAACTTGCCAGTGCGCTTCATCCCGATCGCGAAGGTAACGAAAAATTGCGTGCTAACAAAAACCAACTGATGAGCGAAGTCAATACGGCCTACGGGCGCCGAGATTTACTGGCACTGATTGAGTTGCATGCCAAAGCGCAACTGCCATCAGCGTTGATTACCTCAACGTTGGAACGTCAGAAATTGGATGCCCTGACCAAATTAATGCGCGAAAGAATGACTTCTTTGCACCGAGAAATTAGGGACCTCGAGCTGCAGGCCACCGCCGAGTTTGTCTTGCCCGCAACGATTGTCATTCATGAAGCATCACTGAAGCACCATTTAAATCTTCGTAAGCGCGAAATGATGCACGATCTCAGGCGTCTAAATGAAGATCTGGCTAGCATTAAAACAGATGCTGGTCTCAAACGCTGGCTTAAAGAGCAAACCGTCAACTAGCGCAGATGAATGACTTGTCGAATCGGCGATCGTTCAAAGTCACATCACCCGTCACGATTTTGCAAAGCCCGTCGCATTTGTGTCATTAACGATAGTCCACTAAGGGGTGTTATGACCATCCTAATCAAAGATCGGCAATAAACGGTAATGCAAACATCAAGCTAGCCTAAACGCATTGAATCATCCAATCGATCAAAATAAAATCAGCTAAATTGGTAGGTTAGATGAGTCGGGTTGTTGCACTTCACACTTGAAACCGCCGTCCTTTACTCATCCGCAAACGTATGAAATTGTGGACTCGCTCCAACACAGCTTACAAGCATTGGCCACCTCACCATGATGCAACTCAAACCATCCCTCGCGATCTTAATCCTTGCCAGCACGGTGACTGGCTGTGATGCCAAAGACTGGGATGCAACGGGCTATGCCGATGGTTATGCCGCAACAGTAAACGCTAACTGTGGACATGAGCCGCCCCTGGTTGATGGCAGGTATGACAAATTCCAGTACGCCCGAGGCTATGCCCGCGGCGCGAAGTCTGCCGCTGATAATGTTCAGAGCAAAGGCGGCGCGAATCTCGCTAACCCTTGATTCGTCTTGTTGTCTCTTTATTTGTCTCAAAACATGGGTGTCATGCACAAATGGGGCAATCAAAACTGATCGAGTGCGTGTTCAATATACTGGGGACTGACCGTGCTGCGTGGCACTTTAAAGGGGAACCATGTGCGAACGTCCTCGTCGAGGCCGATGCCATGCATGTAGTTGTAAATTGCCTTGCGTAAACCGACGCTTAAGGCGGCATGATCCACATTGGTTGGATCCACAAAACCCACGTCATTTTTTGCAAAATTTGTGGTTGGCAAAGGCTTCAACGTGACGCCATATTCAGCCGGGTTTAAACCAACCGGCGAATGCACAGTGCATGTAAACCGGTGAAAAAAGCCACTTTGTATACAATCATTGGCAAACAGTTGACGGACATATTCCAAGGCGTCGACGGTGTCTTTAACCGTTTGAGTCGGAAATCCGTACATCAAATAGGCATGCACCAATACACCCGCATCGCTAAAGGCCCGCGTCACGCGAGCGACCTGATCAACAGAGACCCCTTTTTTCATGAGACTCAGCAAGCGATCGGACGCCACCTCTAGGCCACCTGATACCGCAATGCAACCACTTTGCGCCAGAAGCTGGCAGAGCTCAGGAGTAAATGTTTTTTCAAAACGAATGTTGCCCCACCAAGAAATATTGAGATTTCGTTTGATGAGTTCTTGAGCCAGTGCTTTGAGTGCCTTGGGAGGCGCCGCCTCATCCACAAAATGAAAGCCGGTTTGTCCTGTTTCTCGAACAATGGTTTCTATCCGATCGGCAAGCACTTCTGCAGAGGCAGTTTCATAACGACCGATGTAATCCAAACTGACGTCACAAAAGCTACATTTTTTCCAATAGCAACCATGAGCCACCGTCAGCTTGTTCCAGCGACCATCACTCCATAGACGATGCATCGGATTGAGCATGTCGAGTAACGACAAGTAATCAGACAGTGGCAAACCATCCCAAGTCGGTGTACCCACATCCTCGAACGGCACCTCCGGTTCAACCATGTTGATATAGCGCACGTCATTGGACTGCGGATCACGCAAAAAAGTACGCACCAGTCGTTGTTGCGAGCGATTGCCTAACAAATGATCCAGCAATGACAGCAAAGGACGCTCGCCCGCATCAAGGGTCACATAATCAACAAAATCAAAAACGCGCGGTTCCGCAAGTTCTCTCAACTCCGTGTTAGCAAAGCCACCACCCAAAACAATACGGACTTCAGGATGATGCGCCTTGATGGTTTGGGCAATCCTGAACGCGGCATAGACCGTGCCAGGAAACGGCACTGACAACAAGACAACGGTCGGGGCGTGACGGGCGATCACGTCTAGCGTGAGTTTTTCTAAACAGTCATCAAGCAATGTGTTTGGTGCAGCCAAAGCCCGTGCCAAAGGATCAAACGAGGCCTGACTGGCCGCAAGCGACTCGCCATAGCGAACAAACTCAAACCGCGAATCAACCGCATCACGTAAGACATCGGCGAGATCATTTAAGTAAAGGGTCGCCAAATGTTTGGCGCGGTCTTGCATACCCAGCGCACCAAATGCCCAGCCCAAAGGATCACCCGTTTCATCATCGACGTAGGCGTCCAAAGCAGAAAAGCGCGGCCCTTCTGGCAAGTACTGTCGGTTCACAATACGATGCGCCAGCGTTGAATCGCGGCCTTGTAAAAAAGAGATGACCGCATCAATGGTAGCGAGATAGCGCGAACGCTGCGCCGCAAAAGCTTGCAATGAGTGGCTTCGTTTGCCTGGCGCAATGGCTTCAACCTTCTGCGCAACTTGCTCAAGCCCCTCGGCGCTCAACAAACGCAACACCAGCGCCAAAGCGAGGTCCTCTTGAACAGCGTGGATTTTGCGAGAGCGCAAAAACCCCGTCAAGTAAGCGGTTGAAGGATACGGCGTGTTGAGCTGTGTCATTGGCGGGATCAACGACAACACGCGCAATTCAACCAGGCTGGCTTTAGACATGATTCGCAAGAAATTCTGAATCGTTGAGTATAAGAGCAAACCGAATGACCACTTTAATACCCACCACGACAAAATCGTGCCGGGCAACTAAGATGGACCCTGTCGTCAAGACAGAATTTGCCCGAGTTTAAGCCTCATCCAGTTCTTCAATCGTAGCGCAACAGCTTTGCCCTAGAACAAGACCTTAACCCTCGCACTGACCATCTGGTTGGTGTAGCGCGTGCTTGAGAAGTCGATGTCGTAGCGCACGTTGAGCTCCACGTC
>JAFMCG010000097.1 GCA_017857895.1 Burkholderiaceae bacterium
GACCATGGATAATCACCCCGAATCGTTATTGCCAAATGCAACAGCCGAACTGGCCGCATTCAGCTCGCAGATCACCTTCGATGACATTCCAAAAGACGTCATCGAGCGCATGAAGACCAGCCTGCTCGACAGCCTTGGCTGCTGCTTGTTTGGCGTCACGCTGCCATGGACGCAGAAGGTGCAGTCCATGGTCATGGCGGATCAGGCGGCCCCAGTGGCATCCATCATGGGCACCGGCTTGAAAACCAGCGTGTCCAACGCCGTGCTGGTCAATGCCACCGCTGGCCATGCCTTTGAACTGGACGACATTCACAAAGAATCCATCGTGCACGCAGGCTCCATCGCAGTGCCTGTCGTCATGGCCTTGGCTGAAAAACTCGGGAACCTTAATCCCAAGCATTTCCTCACATCCATGGTAGCTGGCTACGAAATTGGCACGCGCGTGGGCAACGCGGCAACGATGGCGCTTTTCTTTCAAGGGTTTCATCCTCAAGGTACCTCAGGTGCTTTCGTGGCTGCAGCCAGTGCTGCCAGAATGCTCAATCTCGACGCCAAGCAAACACAACACGCACTTGGGATCGTGGGATCTCAAGCCGGCGGACTGATGGCTGCGCAAGAAGGTGCCATGGTCAAGCGCTTTCACTCTGGACGTGCGGCACAGAGCGGTATCTATTCAGCGCTCTTGGCACAGGACCACTTCACCGGCATTACCGACGTGCTTGAAGCCGGCTATGGCGGGTATCTCAGTTCCTACTCCACCAAACCGAATGCCGGCCGGTTAACCGACGGATTGGGCACCACGTGGGAAACTGGCAAAGTTGGCTACAAGCCGCATGCTTGCGTCACGAGCATCCACGCCTGCCTCGATGCCTTCAAGCATCTCCTAGACACACACACACTGACACTAGAGGACATTGAAACGGTCAACATTGGACTAAGCCCCATGACCTACACGCATTGCGCTTGGGAGTACAAGTCCCAGGGGGTGACTGCTGCTCAAATGAACCTCTTCTACAGTCTGGCCGTCATGGGAACGGACGGTATGGCCTTTGTGGCGCAATACGACGAAAGCCGTTTAGCTGACCCCCGCATCCTAGCTTTCATCCCAAGAATCCATGCCTCTATCGACCGGGAGATCGAGGCCATGGGGCCTGCCTATCGGCACGCCGCCCGAGTTGAAATTCAAACCAAAGATGGTCGTATTTTCAAACACGAAATCCTCAATCGGCGAGGCAGCCCCGAGAACCCATTGAGTCACGAGGATGTGGTCTACAAGTTTCGTAACGTCGTGGATCGCTGTCTCAGCCAATCAGCCATTGATCGCTTGATTGAGCTGACACAGAGATTCGATGAAAGCAACCATTTCTCCGAGTTGCTGACCATCGTTCAATCCAAGCCACATTAATTTCCACCTTCATCACAAACGAGGCAGACATGAGCAAGACATACAGCCCTACACTCTCCACGCAATTATCGACGCACCTCTGCGGTTTCAAGTTCGAGAGCTTGCCGCCCGAGACCATCAAGGCAGTCAAGCGACTGCTGCTCGATTACGTCGGCGTCGCTGTCGCGGGCAGCCAAACCGAAAGTGGCCGAATAGCGCGTGAATTTGCGGCCAGTATCGGTGGGCATGAGCAGGCAACCGTCATTGGTGGCAAGGGAAAGACCCCAGCCATGCAGGCAGCATTTGCCAACGCGATCTCGTCTCACAGCGTTGAACTGGATGACATCGATGTGCTTGCCCTCTTTCACTTCAGTCCGCCTGTCTACTCGGCAGCCATTGCCAGTGCACAGCAACAAAACGCCACCGGCAAAGACCTGCTGACCGCGTTGGCCGCTGGCTGCGAAACGATGGAGCGTGTTAGCAAAGCAGCCAATAACTCCCTGCGTAATCGGGGTTATCACACCACGCCAACCACAGGGGTATTTGGCGCCGCGGTGGCAGCTGGGCTCCTATACCGTTTATCCACAGAGCAAATGATCTCCGCGCTTGGACTGGCTGGCGCCAGTGCATCTGGTCTGATGGAAATGTACGGTCCTTCCATGCAAAAGCGCTTTAACCCAGGACCGACCGCGCGAAACGGTATTACGGCTGCAACCATGGCCAAGCTGGGATTTACCGGCACAGACACCATCTTTGAGGGGGAGCGGGGCTTCTTGGCGGCCTTCACCGATGCGAACCAACCCGAGGAAATCATCAAAGGTCTGAACGAGCATTATCAGCTAGACATCGAGTTCAAGCCCTTTAGCTGTGCGCGCCCCATTCATAATGCCATTGGCTGCGCACTTGAGATTCGCAAAAATCACAACCCGGAACTGTCTAAAGTACGAGCTATTCGCATGCAGCGCCACCCGGACTGGGCGCACTATCATCAAAGCAATGCTCCCCGCACTTACCATGAGGCCCAAATGAGCTTACCTTACTCGGTAGCCGTTGCCCTGGTTGACGGTCAAGCGCTCTTCCCGCAGTACAACAATGCCCGGCTGAAGGAACCTGAGATCGTGCGTCTGACGCAAATGGTGCAAATTGAGCCAGACAACAGCTTGCCTCGGGGCGTGTCTTGCAAGATGACCATGACGATGGAAGACGGCAGCACATATACGTCTCAAGTTGACTACCCGAAAGGCTCTATCCAGAATCCCATGAGCGATGAGGAGTTGCGCGCCAAATTCGACTTGTTGACTGAGCCTGTTCTCGGTAAAGACAGAGCGAACCAGCTCGCAGACGGTTTGTGGCAGGTTCAGACATGCCATGACCTCAATGCCTTGCTGGCACTGTCGCAACCAGCCTGAACAGGTCGTATTAACTTAGGCGTCATGTCAAAAAGCAATGGGGCCCGATTTAGAATCGGGCCCCATTGCTTTTTTATGACCAGGCTGCGCTGACAGACTACCGCATCGAGTTGGGAATATACAGCGCCAACTGGGGAAAGAAACACAGCAGCAAGAGCATGATGGCACCCGCAATCAAGAAGGGCACCAAACCCTTAAAGACATCTTCGAGCTCGACGCGCCCATCAGACGATGCCTGAACGACAAAACAGTTGATCCCGACTGGGGGCGACACCGCCGCGATTTCAACCAGTAAGACAACATAAACTCCAAACCAGATCGGATCAAATCCGAGTTTGATCATGACGGGGTGTGTCACTGGTAGTGAGATGGCCAATAGCGCAGGGGCATCCATCATGGTGCCAAGCACCAGGTAGATCATGGTGACAATGAACACCACAAACCACGGGTTAACATCCATGGTGGACAACGAATTGCCAATCTCGAAAGTCAATCCACTCAGGGCAAGAAACCGCGAGAAGACAAGCGCGCAGATGATCACGGCAAAAATCATGGCCGATGTTCTAACGGTGTCTAGCAAAATTTGTGGCAGTTGCAAGCCTTTGAAGCCACGCTGCCGAAAAATCGCCAGGATGAGCGTAAAAAGAGCACCCATTGCACCCGCTTCAGTTGGCGTAAACACGCCAAGATAAATGCCTGCGATGATGCTAAAGACGATGAGTGCCAGTGGCCCCGCCAGACGTAACGAATAGATTCGGGCGCCCCATGAAGTCTTGTTTTCGCTACGCGGTGCCACCTCTGGCCGACGTCGAGCGGTGATGTAGATGGCCAGACAGAGCAAAATGCCAAACACAATGCCAGGCAAGATGCCTGCCATCAAGAGCTTGCCAATACTCGAGTCGGTCAGGATGCCATAAATCACCATCACGGCGCTAGGCGGAATCATCACGGCCAACGTGCCCGCGATCGCAATTGAAGCGGACGCCAAGCCCTTGTCATAGCCGCGCTCTAGCATTTCAGGCAGGGCAATCTTGGTAAAGACCGTTGCCGTGCCGACGCTCGATCCAGAGGCAGCTCCAAACCCTGCCGCTGCCACTGTCGTCGAAATCGCCAGCCCACCTCTAACGCCCCCGAGCCAGCTATGCGCTGCCTCATAAACATCGGCCCCCAAGCCCGCACGCAACGCAAAGAACCCCATCAGCAGAAAGAGTGGAATCACGGTGAAATGGAAACTGTGCGTCGTCTCAAAGAAAACGGTACTCAACACCGACAATGCCGCGTCAAAGCCCACCAAGCCCATTAAACCGAAGAAACCCACAATACCAAGCGCAACCATAACGTTGGCGCCGAATGCAATCATGCCAAACAGCGCGAAGATGCCAAAAATACCGAGATAAAGGTTCATCAGTGGCCTCCCTTGGCGCCGTTGTCTTCAATGCCAAACGCATCCATGACCGTGTCAAGTGCGAACTGGACCGCCAGCAAAACCAAGCCAATGAACACCACAAATTTCACCGGATAGATCGGATACGTCACGGCGTCGAAAATTTCCTCCCTGACCTCAAACGACTCCCAAGCAAACAAGAAAGTCGCGTAGCTCGCAAAGACAAACAGGATCGTGGCTAAAGCAGACATTAACGTCTGTGTAAACCGGCGCCACATTGGCGACATTAGGCGCGTGACAAACACGACCTTGATGTGGCCTCGATAATGCTGGGTCAGTGCAATTGAGAAAAAAATCATCACGGTCAGCAGTGACTGTGTATAGACGAACGCCCCATTAAATGGCGTATTAAATAAATAGCGGCCGATGACGTTAATCGCCACCAAGAACATGGTCAACAAACAGGCTAGACCCGCCACCATACCCAGTAGCCTGAGTAACCGCCCATACGCTCTCGAGAGGGCCAGTACACCTTGCTCCATGATGTCCTCTATTATTTTTTTAGTACCCCAACATGACACAAACGGACACCCAGTCCGGATATCCGTTTATGGCCAATCACGTCAACCCCTGCTGATGGCTGACCTTATTTCTTTTTGAAAACCAGCGGTTGGACAAGCTCATCAGCTGGCAGGCCCGCCTTTTGGGCCTGAGTGATCCACTTGTTACGTAACGCTTGAATCGCAGGATCTTTGATCACTTCCACAAAGGCATCCTGAGGAAACTCGATGATTTCAACCCCATTCTTGCTGCTGGCCCATTGTTTCTTCAATTCCGCCACGATAGGATCGATTTGTGACACAAAGTTGGCAGCGTTCTCACGACCAATTTGATCGAGTGCTTTTCGTGTCGCTGGATCAAGCGAATCGTAATACTTGCGATTCATCACGATGAAGTGACCATAGTTGGCGCCGAACGGCACATCCGTGAAGTAGCGAGCCACCTCGTCGAGCTTGAAGCCACGAATATAGGTGATGCTTGTCGGCGTGCAATCCAGAATGCCACGCTCGAGTGCTTCGCGCATTTCCGTTGTAGAAGTCGACGTCGGAATACCGCCTAGCGCCTTCACCAGCGCTGGGTAGGCAGATCCATACGTCCTGATCTTGCGACCCTTGAAATCGTCGAGCGTGCGCAGAGGCTCTTTACACAGAATTCCGTACTTTTCCAATGGGCGATAGCCAAGTGCCTTCAAGTTGTACTTGGCCAACTCAGCATCAAACTGTGGATACTTCTCGTGCCAATTGGCCATCAGATCGCCAAGCTCACCTGGACCCAATGGTTGCGGGGTATAGAAACCGACGCCATTGTTCAAAACGAATTTGTTCATGTAGTACGGCAACACAATCTCACCGATCTGGCCCACGCCGGCTGAGATCGCATCCGGAATTTCACGCTGTGCAGCGGCGCTGCCACCCCACATTACCTGGACATCAAACTTGCTGTTGGTGCGTTTCTTGATCTGATCGACAAACCAGTTGATATTGGCTGTCTGTGCATCGCCAGCTGTTTCTGTTTTCCAGGTGAGCCAGCGCAGCGTTTCCGCAGACGCCATTGAGGCCACGGACGACAGGCCCAAGGCAATTGCCGAGGCTGCCATCCATTTGGTTGCAATTGATTTCTTCATCATGTTTTTGTCTCCTTACTTTAATGAGCCATGGGGAATGGTTCTATTAGCTGTCATGGTAGGTGCCAGAACATCCTGACCACAATGCGCAACAACCAACACGATTCACACCAAAGCTTGATCCTGTGATATGTTTTCAGGTTGTCATTTTTATGTGTGTCTTGATCGCACGCACCAAATGGTTGCGAGCGCAAGAACGTCCATTACTCGCGCAGCAAAATCACTGCGCCAAAGAAGTCGGCGAATCGCCACTAGCCGTAATTCTTCCTGACCAGCTTTTCCAGTACGGATTGGGTAAACCGGGTCAGCGGGGTTGACGGCCTGGCAACGGCCATGGCAACAACCAGCCTGTTCTTGATACTCGGCTCTATGATGGAAGCGACTTGAGGAGGCGTGCGCCCCCGCCACTGCTTCAGGGCGCCCGAAGGGACAATGGCTGATGCGACACCATGCTGCACCAAGGGCAAGATGGATTGCATTGAATCTACTTCTGCAACAATATTTAGCGTGATGTCCCGTGGCTTGCTAATGCCTTCGATCAAGTGCCGTACCGAGTGCGGAAAGCTCGGTAGCACCAGAGGGAATTCGGGCAACTTCTCAAACGGAATTTCATAGGGCAGCCTGTTGCTGCTGACCAGCACGAGCTCTTCAGCGGTGATGTCCTTGTAAAACAGCTGCGGCGTCGGTGGCAAACCAAACAGAACGGCCAAATCGATCCGACCCGCAACCAACCATTCGCGCAAAGGAAGGCTCAGCGCCTCGGAAATGCTAATTGAAGCGGCTGGGTACTTCTCCCTGAACTGCAGAACCAGTTCGGTGGAGATCTCGATAGCCACGCGCGGCGGTAGCCCAACCCGGATTCGACCTCGCGGCATTTCCTGCCTGGCTTGCATATCAGCCACGGCGCTTTGCATGTGGGCCATGATCTTTTGGGCGTGCTCCAAAAATGCATGTCCATCGTGGGTGAGCACCACACCGCGCCCGTTGCGATCAAACAGTCGCACACCCAAATGCTTCTCCAGCTCACCCAACTGTCGGCTCAACGCAGGCTGAGTGACGCCGAGAATGGCAGCCGCTTTACTCAAACTACCAACATCACTGAGTGTTAAAAAGTACTCAATCTGTTTGACTGTTGGGTACATAGTCATTTCCTAAACGCAATGTTGAGGGAAACCCCAAGAAGCTGATTACATCTTTTTATATCGGATATGCGATCTCAAAGTCTGACACAAAGGCACACTAAGAAACACGATTAAACGTTTTGGAGTATCAACCATGGATATCTACACCCCCATCAAAACCTACCTCGACTCTGAACGCAAGCCCGCCCTCGCATTACCCCCAAAGTCTTGTGACACCCACGTGCATGTCTTTGGACCGGCGGATCGGTTTCCGTACAGCAACGATCGCAACTTCACCCCAGTTGATGCGCCAAAGGAAAAACTCTTTGCCTTGCATAAGCGCGTGGGTATTGAACGTTGTGTGATCGTGAATTCTGCCGTTCATGGCACGGACTTGCGCGCGACAGAAGACGCCATTGCCCACGGTAACAAACACTACCTTGGTATCGCGCTGGTTGAACCTTCGGTTAGCCAAGCCGAGTTGGTCCGCCTCAAAGGCGCCGGGTTTCGCGGTGTTCGATTTAGTTTTATGAAACATATCAAGCACTCGATTACGCCACCAGCGTTGCTCTCTCTTGTCAAGCGACTGGCCGACATCGACATGCACCTTCAAGTGCATTTTGAGAAAAACTTGATACATGACCTTTCCCCAACCTTTGAGTCATGCGCCCAACTGGTTCCCGTGGTGATTGACCACATCGGGCGTGTCGATGCCAAAGACGGCCTGACTGGGGAACATTACATGGCGCTGTGCCGGCTGCTGGATAAGCCGAACTTTCTAGTGAAAGTCAGTGGCATCGACCGGGTTGACGAAACACCACCCTATGTCGCTGGCAAGCTGCTTGCCGCAGATCTCGTCAAGCGCTACCCCACCCAATGCCTATGGGGCCTCGATTGGCCGCACCCCAACCACACCCACATTCCGGATGATGTCACACTGGTTGAGGCACTCACCGAGATCGCTCCCACCGCCGACGCTCTAGAATCCCTGCTAGTGCATAACCCGCAAAATCTCTACAAGTTCGAGGATTAAGACATGGCAGACAGATTGGCAGGCAAAGTAGCACTCATCATGGGTGCAGGTTCAGTCGGGCCCGGCTGGGGTAATGGTCGCGCCATGGCGGTTCGATTTGCCGAAGAAGGTGCCACCATCTATGGCACGGACATTTCACTAGAGGCCATGGAAGAAACCGCGCAGATGATCAAGGATTTGGGTGGCACGTTTGTGGCGCTGCACTGCGATGTGACGGACCCAAAAAGCATCGAAAAAGCGGTTCATGACTGCCACGCTCAAGCCGGTCGCATCGATATTCTGGTCAACAATGTTGGCGGATCAGCCGCAGGTGGCCCAGTCGAAATGACTGAAGAAGTCTGGGATAGCCAGGTCGACAGGAATCTCAAAAGCGTTTTCTTGACCTGCAAGCATGTACTGCCCATCATGCAGGCGCAACAAGGCGGCGCCATCATCAATATGGCATCGACCTCGGGCATTCGCTGGACTGGCTCGGCCCAGGTTGCCTATGCAGCCACCAAGGCTGGCGTCATCCAGCTCTCAAAAGTGGTTGCCGTCCAGTACGCCCCGCACAATGTCCGTGTCAACACCATCATCCCAGGACAATTGCACACCCCGATGGTGGAGGTTAGACTAGCGAAGCAACGAACGGGAGGGGATGTGGCTGGGCTACTGGCTCAAAGGCAATCTCGAATTCCCCTGCCCTTCATGGGCGACGGACGAGACACGGCCAATGCAGCGGTTTATCTCGCCAGCGATGAAGCTCGGTTTGTCACTGGCACAGAGATCGTCGTTGACGGTGGCATGTCTGTGCGATGTGGCTAAAGGCAGCAAGCACGATTGCGCCCCAGTGACAGCACCTCGAGTAAGACGCCCGATCATTGATAGTCACTGACCGGTTCTGCCCAGGAGATTTCCATGAAAACAGATGTTGTGTTGTTTAAAGCCCGAATCAAACCAGCACTGGCTGACTTGCTAGACGAGGCAGGCCTGCAATCGTTGATGGATACTGCGTTGGGCGGCAGCCGC
>JAFMCG010000098.1 GCA_017857895.1 Burkholderiaceae bacterium
TGGGGCGAGAACCAACTTGTCATAAGACAAGGTGGTGCCGTCGTTGATGGTGACGGTTTTTTTGCTGGCATCGACCTTGTCGACACGGCCTTTGACCATTTTGATGCCATATTTGCTTGGTAAGCCATCGTATGGGGTTGTGATTGCAGCCATTTGCGCTGCGCCTCCGACAACCAAGTTTGACAGCGGGCAGGAGATGAACTCACCGTTGGGTTCAATGAGCGTGACGGCAATGCCTTCATTTGACAGCATACGCAAGTACTTTGCTGCTGTGGCACCGCCATAGCCGGCACCAACCACGATCACGTGGGCTTTTGTTTTTTTGCTGGCCAAAGCAAGCTTGTTCATGCCTGCCGTTGTGCCAATCAGAGCAGCGCTCTGTCCCAAAAATAGACGACGATTCATACGATTCTCCCCTTATTTTTTGCCAAGCACTTGAGCGACAATTTCAATTTGCTCATCGGTGTAACCCTTGGCGAGTTGAGGCATGATGGTGCCTGAGCGCGTGCCGTTTTTGTATTCGAGCATGGCTTTGGCAATCTCTTTTGGCGTGAGCGTGTTGATCCAAGGCACCCGAGCGTCAGCAACGCTGACACCATTTGTGCCGTGGCAACTCGCACAGGTCGCAGCCAGCGATGAGTTATAGACAAACTGTGGATCAACCTTGTCACCTGAAGCAATAGCGGGTGTGGTAAATCCAGCAGCAACCAGCACTGCAGCAGCGCCTAGGCGCTTCAGTGACCATGCGCGGCTTAATCCAAAAGCACGTCTCATATCATTTGTCTCCGTATTCCATCGTGTCAATAAAACTTAATTACTATTACTAATAAACTTATTTTTACAAGAAGGCGCAGCATTGACAATAGACTTTAGTGAGGATTTACCCTAGAAAGCCAGGGCGCCATTTTTTAGCCATTTGCACCTCAGACCTATGAATGCGCTTATTTCCAATTGCAAACTGAGCCTAATTTGTACAGGCAAAGAGTGGAAATACTTTTTGCGGATATGCATATCATTCGACAGGCCGAACTTTTGCTTCCTTGGGAGGCAAGACCTGAACTTCGGGAATCAAAGGGCATCAAGGTTCTAAGCCGTTTCTTTTAAATAACCGGCTACAAATGCCGCAACACTTTTGATGAGGACATTTGAAGCCAAGTCTAAAGCTGTTACTTCAGATGCAGAGGCGAGGTCAAACCCCGTGGGTCTTAAACCATTGCAAGCACTTGACCCAACCATCTTTGGCCGCAGCTTCGCGATAAGTGGCGCGATAGTCGGCGTGAAAGGCGTGAGGGGTATCTGGATAGATTTCAAAACGGGATGCTTGCGCGGCGGCGTTGCCAGTGGCTTGCAATAGGGCTTGTTTCATTTGCTCGACTGTGTTCAAAGGGATGCCGTCGTCCGCGCCACCGTACAGGCCTAGAACGGGCGCTTTGAGTTCTTTGGCCAGATCGATCGGATGGGCGGGAAAATTGTCACTTTTTTCACCGACTAAGCGACCATACCAAGCGACACCGGCTTTTAACTCAGGGATGTTGGCGCAAGCCAACCAAGTGATGCGTCCCCCCCAACAAAAGCCAGTAACAGCGCTACGGTTCGTGTCGCCACCGTTTTTGGCAGCCCAGGTTAGGCAGGCACGGATGTCGTCCATGACTTGGGCATCTGGTGTTTGGCTGATGATCTCTTTCATGATTTCAGCAAACGTGCCCAATGACGTGGGATCGCCCGCGCGTGTAAAAAATTCAGGAGCGATAGCCAGATAGCCTTGCTTGGCAAATCGGCGAGCGATGTCGGCAATGTGTTCATGCACGCCAAAGATTTCGCTACAGACAATCACCACGGGTAAGGGACCTGTGACACTTTTTGGTTTGACCATATAAGCGTAAAGTTCAACCCCATTTTCTTGGATATCAACCTCGTTGGCCTCTAGCCCGTCAAAATTGGTGCTGATGACTTGCTGAGCTTGAATCGGCTGAGCGGCCAAAGCAAATCCTCCCAAAAGTCCTGCTGCCGAGGCATTGCGCAGAAAAGTTCGGCGGTTTTGGTGGTTTTTGCCTGCTAGCGCGAGTCCATCGGCATTGAAATCACTAGGGGTTTTGTTGTTAACGGCGAAGTTGTGGCTCTTTTTCACAATCCATCTCCTTTTTTGGCTGGCAATGGTTTAGTCATAGGTGTTTACGTCTATTCATAAGGGTTAACGATAATTCATCAAAAGTTATTACTTTATTACTTTATTACACTATAGAATTTAATAAATAAAAACAACCTTACTAACGGTAAAGCCTAAACGACGGAGACGGCCTTGACAGTGTCCAAGTTATCCCAAAAAATCGGGCGAATCCAACGCGCCCCAGAAAATTTTTTACCGGCTGACTTTCGATCAGATGTCACAAAAGACGGTTTGACTGAGGCGCGCCGCGGATTTTTGCAAAAAAGTTTTCTTGGTGCCGTGGGCGCAGCCGTTGCCGCTGGTGTTGGTTCACGGGCGTTGGCTCAAGCCGGGCCGGACGACCCTGCGATTGTTACTAAACAAGAGTGGCAAACCACACTCGGTAAACCCGTTGCTGTGCAGCCCTATGGCACACCTTCAACGTACGAAAAATACCTACAGCGCCGAGAGTCACCGGGACTGACCCGCGTCTCGGCCTCATCGGTGGCATTCTCACCATTGCAAGGGTTTTTTGGCATCATCACGCCAAGTGGTTTGCACTTCGAGCGCCACCACCAGGGTTGGTATGACATTGACCCCAACAAACACCGCCTGATGATCAACGGCATGGTGAAAAAACCGTTGGTTTTTACCATGGACGATCTCATGCGCCTGCCTAGCGTCTCGCGCATCCACTTTATTGAGTGTGGTGCGAATACCGGCATGGAGTGGGGCAACGTGGCGGTACCAACCGTTCAATACACCCACGGCATGCTGTCATGCTGTGAGTTTACTGGCGTGCCTTTGTCGCTACTGTTGGAAATGGCCGGCGCGGATTTGAAGAAAGGCAAGTTTGTCCTGGCTGAGGGTAATGACGGCTCAGGTATGACGCGCACGATTCCCATGGAAATGGCTTTGGACGACGTTTTGGTGGTGTGGGGGATGAACGGTGAAATGTTGCGCCCTGAAAACGGCTACCCCTTGCGATTGGTTGTGCCTGGTGTTCAAGGCGTGAGCTGGGTCAAGTGGTTGCGTCGAATTGAAGTCGGTGACAAGCCCTGGGCAACCAAAGATGAGGCGGCGCACTACATCGACATGATGCCCGATGGACTACACCGTCAATACTCTTCGATTCAAGAATGTAAGTCAGTGATCACCACACCCTCGGGTGGTCAGCAATTGCTAACAACTGGTTTTTACAACGTGAGCGGTTTGGCGTGGTCTGGCCGTGGCAAGATTGAACGGGTCGACGTGTCAGTCGACGGCGGCAAGAACTGGAGCACGGCACGCCTTGAAAGCCCCGTGCTTGATAAGTCACTGACGCGATTCAATATCGATTGGGTTTGGGATGGCAAGCCAGCCATCCTTCAATCACGAGCCATTGACAGTACGGGTTACGTGCAACCGCCCAACCGAATGCTGAGAGAAAAACGCGGTACTCGGTCTATCTATCATAACAACGCCATCCAATCTTGGCAGGTCGGCGAAAATGGAGAGTTAAGCAATGTTCAAGTTGGCTAAAACCATCGCTGCGCTTACTTTGTTTGCAGGTGCCGGTACTGTTGCTGCCCAAAACCTTTTGGTGTTTGAAGGCATTGGGCGCGAAGCCACGGCCAACGAAGTAACCGCTTGGGACATCGACGTACGGCCAGACTTCAAGGGCTTGCCAAAAGGATCAGGGTCAGTCGAAGACGGCATGAATATTTGGGATGCGCAGTGCGCTAGTTGCCATGGCGCGTTTGGAGAGTCTGCTGAAGTATTCGGTCCTTTGGTTGGTGGCACAACCATTGAAGACCAAAAGACAGGTCGCGTGGCCTCGCTTACAAATCCTGCTCAGCCACAACGCTCTACCTTGATGAAGGTTGCGACGGTCTCAACGCTCTACGACTACATCTACCGTGCCATGCCATGGAATGCACCACGATCACTGACTCCTGATGACACCTATGCTGTGTTGGCTTACATGCTGAATTTGGGTGATATCGTTCCCGAGGACTTTGTCCTCAGCGATCAAAACATTGCTGAAGTGCAGGACCGGATGCCCAACAGATACGGCATGACCACCGACCACGGCATGTGGACAGTGGATGGCAAACCTGATGCGCTTAACACGGCTTGTATGTCAAATTGCATCCAAGAAGTCGTCATTACGTCCTCCTTGCCTGACTTTGCCCGCAATGCGCACGAAAACCTAGCCGAACAGGACCGAACGTTTGGTCCTTATCGTGGCATTGACAGCACCAAGCCACCGCTTGCTGCTTTGCCTGGTGTCAATTACCAGCCTGTTGTGGCCATGGCGGCAACTGCTGGGCCAAGCGCCAAACAGCTCTTTAGTTCAAACAACTGTGCGGCTTGCCATGCGGCAGCAAGCGCCATGGTTGGTCCATCGATCAAACAAGTCTCTGATAAGTACAAAGACAAGTCTGAAAATTTGGCCATGCTTGAAGAAAAAGTTAAGAAAGGCGCGGTCGGTACTTGGGGCCAGATACCCATGCCACCTCACCCCCAAATCAGTGATGATGACATCTCGGTGATGGTTAAGTGGATGGTGACAGGATCTTGACGGATATGGTGTTTGGGTAGCATTATTCATAAGATAAAATTTTTTTAGGAGTTATAAATGAATCAGCAAAGACGCACGCTCATGCAATTAACAGCCTTGGTCGGCTTGATGGCTAGCACTGGCCTCATGACTCAAGCTGAAGCAGCAACATGGAACGAGGCTGCTTTTAAAGCCAAAACGCTTGATGATGTGGTGAAAGTACTTGGTGGTTCCGGCACGCCAGCGATGTCAGATGCTGTGACACTGCGCGCACCGGATATCGCTGAAAACGGCGCTGTGGTGCCTGTCGGCGTTGAGACCACGTTGAAGGCCACTCACATGGCCATTTTGGTTGAGAAAAACCCAAGTGCTTTGGCCGCTATGTTTGAACTTCCTGCTGGCGCTGAGCCCTTTGCCTCGACCCGCGTCAAGATGGGTCAGACCTCCAACATCTACGGTGTTGTTAAGGCCGATGGCAAGTGGTTCATGACATCCAAAGAAGTCAAAGTCACACTCGGCGGTTGCGGCGGTTAATCGACCTGCCATTGACGGTAAAAATTGAATTCGCTTAGGCGATAAAACGACATCTAGAGAGGTAAATAAAATGGCTAGCCCAATGCGTATTAGAGCAACTGTAGAAGCAAGTGGTGTGGTGGATATCAAAGTGTTGATGCGACACGTGATGGAAACCGGTCAACGCAAGAATCCTGAAGGCAAGCCGATTCCCGCCTGGTTTATTGAAACCGTTGATGCCCAAGTGGGTGGTAAGACGGTATTCACGGCCTTTCTCGGACCTGCTGTTTCGAAGGACCCATTTCTTCACTTTAAGTTAAACGGTAGTGCTAAAAAAGGTGACGAATTGACAGTGACTTGGAAAGACAATAAAGGCGAGTCCCGTACCGACAAAACCCAAATCAAATAAATCGTTCGGTTTACCCATTGGAGGAGGAAGTGATGAAAAATCACGTGATAACGGCAACCCTTGCGCTGACTATTGGGATGTCTGCGCCCTTGGTCGCGCACGCCCAGTCTGCAGCTGATCAGTTGCAGGAATACAGAGCCATGTTGGCTGACGGCAATCCTGCTGAGCTCTATGAAATGGAAGGTGAGGAGCTTTGGGTGAAGGCCATGGGACCTAAAAACGCATCGCTCGAAAAATGTGATTTGGGTCTTGGGCCTGGTGTGGTGGAAGGAGCTGCCGCTCAGTTGCCGCGCTACTTCGCTGACACGGATAAAGTCCAAGACCTTGAGTCACGACTGATGACCTGTATGGAGACACTGCAAGGGATCCCTCAGGCCGAAGTCGTCAAGGCTTCGTTTGGCAAAGGCGTTCGTCAGCCCATGGAAGCGATAGTTGCCTATATCGTCGGCCAATCAAAGGGCATGCCCATTAAAGTACCCGCCAGCCATCCAAAAGAAAAAGAAATGGTCGCCTTGGGCGAAAAGATCTTTTTCTTGCAAGGTGGAACGATGGATTTTTCTTGTGCGTCATGCCATGCCGTTGATGGCCAACGCATTCGGATGCAAGACTTGCCAAATTTGACACAGAAAGAAGGTGCTGCGGCTGGGTGGGGTAATTGGCCAGCCTATCGCGTCTCGAGCGGTACTTTCTGGACCATGCAGCGTCGTTTGAATGATTGCTACCGCCAACAGCGCATGCCGTTTCCGATTTTTGGTTCGGACGTGACGGTGGCTTTGTCAATTTACATGGCTAACAAAGCAGACGGGGGTGAAATGAATACCCCGGGCTTGAAGCGCTGATCAAATAGTGGAGAACATCAACATGAAAAATCAAATGATGAAGAGGTCGGTTGTTTTGGGTGCGGTGCTCGTTGGCCTGTCTTTTGGGGTAAGCGCTCAAGCTGTTGATCCCGCTGTGATGGCCGTCATGGAAAGCAGCTTCAGAACCCAAGGGATTGCCGATAAGAATCGAATCTACCCAGACGAGATCCAAGTCCTTTGCTCTGATAAAGCGGTTTTCAACTCGCCAGAAGGTCAAAAGAAAGCCATTGCCTTGCAAGCCGCTGCACTTGCAGCGATTAAGCCACCCTCTGATGGTGTCTATATGGGTGACTGGAAAGCCGGCGAGAAAGTCGCGCAAAGCGGCCGCGGATCTACCTGGAGGGACAGTGATAAAACAGTCAACGGTGGTGGCTGCTACAACTGCCATCAAGTGACCAAGGCTGAAATTTCGTATGGCACGATAGGTCCGTCATTGCTAGGCTATGGCAAGTTGCGTGGCAATAGCAAAGAGATTGTTGAATACACTTGGAATCGTATCAACAACTCTAAGGCTTATAACGCTTGCAGCAATATGCCACGCATGGCGCATTTCAAATTGCTCACTGAGCAGCAAATGAAAGACGTCATGGCTCTTTTATTGGATCCGGCATCGCCCGTTAACCAATAAAAGAATATGAAAGAGAGGGTCTTCGGACCCTTTCTTTCATTGGTTCTTACATTTTCTTTTGATTGTCTTTTCTTACCAGTAACCAAGATTCCTTTCTTAACGGTTACGTCTATCTATTGCATCTCAGGGTTTTCAGTTTTTCATTTTTTATCAATTTTTCAATTGGATGTGCGTGATGAGTATGAATCGTCGAGAGTTTATGCAAATGTTGGCCATGGCCTCAGCGGCAGGTTTGGCCTTAAAACCCGGCATGGGGTTTGCTCAAACGGCGGCTGACGCTTTCTACAACTTGCCCAAGTTTGGGAACGTGCATTTCTTGCACTTCACGGACTGTCACGCCCAGTTAAAGCCCATCTATTTCCGAGAGCCCAATGTGAATTTGGGTTTTCATTCGATGTACGGCAAGCCACCGCATTTGGTCGGTGAGTATCTGCTCAAACACTATGGTGTAAAGCCAGATACGCGCGATGCGCACGCTTTCACATACTTGGACTTTGCGCCTGCAGCGCAAACCTACGGCAAGGTCGGTGGCTTTGCCCACATGTCAACGTTGGTTAAGCAACTCAAGGCCTCTCGCCCAGGTGCATTGCTACTTGACGGTGGTGACACCTGGCAGGGCTCTGGCACGGCGCTTTGGACAGACGGTCAAGACATGGTTGATGCCTGTTTGGCCCTGGGTGTTGATATCATGACTGCGCACTGGGAAATGACCTTAGGGGAAGAGCGGGTCATCGAGATTGTTGAAAAGGATTTCGCTGGCAAGGTCTCTTTCGTGGCTCAGAACATCAAAACCGCCGACTTTGGAGACCCTGTTTTTGATGCATTCACCATGCGTGAAATGAATGGCGTGAAATTAGCCGTTATCGGGCAAGCTTTCCCATATACGCCGATTGCTAACCCACGTTACTTTGTGGAGAACTGGACCTTTGGCATTGAAGAAGAAAACATGCAAAAGACAGTCGACGAAGCGCGCGCGCAGGGCGCTCAAGTTGTGGTTGTTCTCTCGCACAATGGCATGGATGTGGACTTAAAGATGGCCAGTCGCGTGCGCGGCATTGACGCCATCATGGGTGGTCACACTCACGATGGCGTACCCGCACCGGTTCAAGTTAAAAATCCTGGGGGCGTCACACTGGTCACCAATGCTGGTTCGAACGGTAAGTTCTTGGGTGTTTTGGATTTTGATGTGAAGGACGGCAAAGTATCCGATTTCCGGTACAAGTTGTTGCCGATTTTCTCTGACTTGATTCCTGCTGATACTGAGATGGTGAGTTTGATTGAGAGGGTGCGTGCGCCGCACGAGGCCAAACTCAATGAGGTTTTGGCTCAGACGGAAGGTACGCTCTATCGCCGAGGCAACTTTAATGGGACCTTTGACCAGGTCATCGTTGATGCCTTGATTCAAATGAAAGACGCTGAAATTGCTTTTTCACCAGGCTTTCGCTGGGGCACTTCGTTGTTACCTGGACAGGATATTTTGATGGAGCATGTGCTCGACCAAACAGCCATTACGTACCCCTATACGACACTCACGCCAATGTCGGGTGAGATGATCAAAGTAGTGCTTGAAGATGTTGCGGATAACCTGTTTAACCCTGACCCGTATTACCAACAAGGCGGTGACATGGTTCGCGTTGGCGGCTTAGAGTACACCATCAACCCAGCTGCCGATTCTGGCAATCGTATTTCAGACATGCGTCTGAATGGTCAGTTGATTGACGCAGGCAAGAACTACAAGGTTGCGGGTTGGGCGCCTGTTTCTGAGGCTGCTCGAGATCAAGGTGGTGAACCCATCTGGGACGTGGTTGCTGCTTATCTGCGCAACACAAAGACGGTCAAAGCGGTTGCCCCGAACATGCCCAAAATTATCGGCGCTGAA
>JAFMCG010000099.1 GCA_017857895.1 Burkholderiaceae bacterium
GGGAACTGCTCTTTGAGCCGCCTGCTGGAAACACCCTTCAAACTGTTGACAGCCGTGTTGCAAGACCCACGTGCCTTAAAGGTGCCAGGTGCGTCGTACAGTGAGCTGGCAAACAAGGAGCTCGCCATATTTGAAGCCGCCCTCGAGGTGCGCACCCAGTATGGTGAGGCGGCCGTTGCTCAGTACATCGTGAGTCATACACAAACCGCGAGTGATTTGCTGGAAGTTTATGTGCTGCAAAAAGAGACAGCGCTGATGTCTGGCGCCCTTGGGCGCAAACAAACAACACGAGCTGCTCTGAATGTCGTGCCATTGTTTGAGACGATAGACGACTTGCGACGATCGCCTGCGATCATGCAGGCTTTGTTTGAAGTGCCTGGCATGCTTGATCTCTTAAAGCAAAGTGGTGGCGAGCAAGAGATCATGCTGGGTTACTCGGATAGCAACAAAGATGGTGGTATTTTTACCAGCACCTGGGAGCTTTACCGGGCTGAGCGCGCCTTGGTGACTGTGTTTGAGTCGATCGACAAAAAGCATCGTTTGACCATGCGCTTGTTTCACGGACGCGGCGGCACGGTGGGTCGGGGTGGTGGCCCAAGTTATGACGCCATTTTGGCGCAACCACCCGGTACCGTTCGCGGCCAGATTCGCTTGACCGAGCAAGGTGAGGTGATCGGATCGAAATACGCCAATCCCGAGATCGGTCGACGTAATTTAGAAACGTTGGTGGCTGCGACATTGGAGGCGACACTGCTTGAAGACCAGCAGCAAACCCCTGAGGTCTTTTTACAGGCTGCCCAGCGTTTGTCTGACGATAGTTTTGCGGCGTATCGAGCGCTGGTGTACGAGAACCCTGCATTTGCAACGTATTTTTTTGAGTCGACACCAATCGGTGAAATCGCTCAGTTAAATATTGGCTCAAGGCCCGCCGCGCGGCCCAAAGCGGGTGGGGCCCGGGCGCGTATAGAAGATTTACGCGCCATTCCTTGGGGTTTTAGCTGGGGGCAATGTCGATTGACCTTGCCGGGCTGGCTGGGTTTTGGTGCCGCCGTTGAGGCTTTTTTGACCTCACCGCCACCTGGCCTTAAAAAACGGGAGGCGTTGGCGTTGTTGCAACAGATGTATCAAGAATGGCCGTTTTTTAAAGCGATTATTTCTAATATAGACATGGTGATGGCCAAAAGCGACTTGGCGCTGGCCTCGCGCTACGCCAGTTTGGTGTCCGATAAGCGGATACGCGATTCGGTGTTTGCACAGATTGAAGCCCACTGGCTGCTCACCCGTCGGTCGCTGTCGAGCATCACGGGTCAAAAGTCGCTGTTGTCCAATAATCCTGCACTGGCGCGTTCGATACGGCACCGATTTCCCTATATCGACCCGCTGCACCACTTGCAGGTCGAGTTAATTCGACGGGTACGCAAAACCCCGGATGCCACGCCCTCTGATCGAGCCAAGCGCGGTATCCATATCGCCATTAACGGGATCGCTGCAGGCTTACGCAACACAGGTTAGGGCGTCGCGATGGTTTCTTTTGACAACAGCGGGGTTGAAGCCGTCGTTAGCAGCCAGCAAACGTTTTTTTTTAACAGTGCTATACTTCTGCTTCTTTAGCGCCCGTAGCTCAGTTGGATAGAGTACTTGGCTACGAACCAAGGGGTCGTGGGTTCGAATCCTGCCGGGCGCGCCACATTGAAATAGACGCTGATAAGCGTCTATTTTTTTGTCCTGATTTTGATTGCGTTTTGAACGCATTCAGTCGAGTTGCTTTGGACACGCAATCTTAACCGTCAAACTGCTATGCTAAGTCTAGGTTAACTTGGTTGGGAATGAAATGAAGATTGCGATTGCGGGAACGGGTTACGTCGGTTTATCCAATGGCGTATTGTTGTCCCAACACCACGAAGTTGTGGCGCTCGACATCGTGGCTGACAAGGTGGCGATGCTCAATCGCCGGGAAAGCCCCATCCTTGATGCAGAGTTAGAGACTTTTATTAAAACCAAACCGTTGAATTTTCGAGCAACGTTAGACAAGCATGATGCTTATCTAAACGCTGATTTCGTGATCATCGCCACCCCCACCAACTAGGATCCTGAGTCGAATTATTTTAATACCGAGTCCATTGAGTCGGTTATTCGGGATGTGATGGCCATTAATCCGACGGCCACGATGGTGATCAAGTCCACCGTGCCAGTGGGTTACACGGTTCGAACACGTCAAGCCTTGGGTTGTGGCAATCTTATTTTTTCGCCTGAGTTCTTGAGAGAAGGGCGTGCCTTGCACGACAACTTGCATCCATCACGCATCGTGGTCGGTGAAAAGTCAGCGCGCGCCGAAGTGTTTGCGGGACTCATGCAACAAGCGGCGATAAAAAAGGATGTTGCGGTTTTGTTCACGGACTCAACCGAGGCCGAAGCCATTAAGTTGTTTGCAAACACCTATTTGGCCTTGCGTGTGTCTTACTTTAACGAGCTGGATTCCTATGCCGCAACCCATGGCCTAGACTCGCGGCAGATCATTGAAGGGGTGGGGCTCGACCCGCGTATCGGTTCGCACTACAACAACCCCTCGTTTGGTTACGGCGGCTACTGTTTGCCCAAGGACACCAAACAATTGTTAGCCAACTATCAAAATATTCCTCAAAACTTGATCCAAGCCATCGTAGATTCAAACACCACTCGAAAAGACTTTGTGGCTTTTGACATTATCAAGCGCGATCCTAGAGTGGTGGGTGTATACCGCTTGATCATGAAAAGCGGCTCTGATAATTTTCGGTCCTCTAGCATTCAGGGCATCATGAAGCGCATTAAGGCGCGTGGCATCAAAATCATCATTTATGAACCGACCTTGGCCGAGCCAGATTTTTTTAACTCGCCCGTCTACGCTGATTTTGAGGCTTTTAAGCGAGACGCCGATTTGATTATCAGCAACCGAATGTCAGATCAGCTTCGCGATGTCGCCGATAAGGTTTACACCCGTGACCTCTTTGGTAGTGATTAATCGAGTCACTGACCAATTTACTCAACCGTTCTGCCATGGCAAAAAATGCGCTGTTATTCTGAATTTGTGGGATAACAGATTGCGAACGCATTATTAGGAGCCTGCCATGAAGAGCCATTCAACACTTTTAGTTTCTGAACTGACGGTTTTAATCACGGGTGGTGCGCGTGGCATTGGCGCGGCAACAGCCACCTTATTGGCGCAAGAAGGCGCCAAAATTATGTTGACTGACGTTCTTGATGCTGAGGGTCAGCGGTTGGCCGAGTCACTCGGGCCGAATGTTTTTTATCAACACTTGAATGTGACCGATGAAACCCAATGGAAACAAGCCGTAGAGGCGACTCAAGAGCGATTTGGCCGATTGGATGCGCTTTTTAATAATGCTGGCATTGTGTCGTTTGAATCGGTTGACCAAACCAGCCCTGAAGCGTTTCGCCAAGTTCTTGATATCAACCTTTTTGGGGTGTTTCTGGGTATTCAGGCTGCGATCCCGGCCATGCGTAAAGCAGGCCGTGGGGTCATTATCAACACCTCATCAACAGCTGGGCTTCAAGGTTATGCTGGGCTTGCCGGTTATGTGGCAAGCAAGTGGGGGGTGCGGGGCTTGACCAAAGCCTCGGCCCTTGATTTGGCACCTGATCATATTCGCGTGCTGTCGATCCATCCGGGGCCCGTGCGCACGCCAATGACCGCACAAATGCCTGATGCCGCCGTGTCTGCGCAACCGATGCCTCGATTCGGCGATGCCGATGAGGTTGCCCGTATGGTGAAGTTTATGATGACTGAGGCAACCTTTAGCACGGGCAGTGAGTTTGTGCTGGATGGTGGGGCGGTCACCGGTCAGGTGTTGCCGCTCAAGTGACATGCACAGCAACCACTGGTTGACGAGCGCGCGCACTGGTAACCTTTGACGCTGTGTCGGATTGGCTCTCAATGTTGAGCTGATTTTTAATGCGCAAAGACAAAAAACAGGGGATACCAATGAGCGCACTGCCTCACGAACTCTGCCCACAGCGCTATTTTGATGACTTTACCGTTGGCGAGCGGTTTAATATTCCGTCGCGCACCATGACAGAGGCATTGTTTGCAGCCTTTCAGTTGGCCAGTGGTGACAATCATCCGGTGCACTATGACGTGGAGTATTGTCGCGCACACGGCATGCCGCACATGCTCGCCCATGGCTATCAAGTGCTGATCCAAAGTGCCGCTGGGGCGGGTCTGTTCCCGCACATGGTGGAGGCCTCGCTTAAAGCGTTTATCGAGCAAAGCTCACGGTTTATCAATCCCGTTTTTGTGGGTGACACGCTTTACCCAAGTTTGACGGTTAGTGAACTGATTCCAGGTCGTACAACTGGTGTGCTGGTGATGCGCTCGCTAATTACCAATCAACGCCAAGAAACCGTGCTTGAAGGTGAGCAGCGGTATTTGTTGCGTAAAACACCACAAACTTGAGAGAAAGCGTCATGCAACCATTAAAAGGCATTCGAATCTTGGATTTGAGTAAGGTGCTTGCAGGTCCTTTGTGTGCCCAGTACCTCGGAGACATGGGGGCTGATGTCATCAAAGTTGAGCCACCAGTCACGGGTGATGATACCCGTGCGTGGTTGCCTCAAAAAGGTGGGCAGTCTGCGACTTTTTTGGCGGTCAACCACAATAAACGTAGTTTGGCGCTCGATTTAAAAACAGCCGCGGGCCAGGCCGTGCTGCATCAGCTTGTCAAACAAGCCGATGTGGTTATCCAAGGCTATGCGGCCGGCACGGCGCACAAACTCAAAGTCGATGATGAGACCTTGCGTGCCATCAATCCCAAGCTGGTTTACTGCGAGATATCAGGTTACGGACGCGATGGCCCGCTCGGTAAAGAGCCGGGCTACGATGTCATGCTGCAGGCTTTTGGGGCCATGATCAGTACCATGGGCGACCCTGACGGTGAGTTGGCGCGTGTGAGTTTCTCGCCAGTGGATTTGGGCACAGGCATGCACGCCTGCACGGGCATCTTGGGGGCACTCTTGCATCAGCAACGCACCGGCGAAGGCGCCTATGTTGAAGTGTCACTGTTAGACACCGCCATGGGTTTCATGGTTTATTTGGCTCACAACTTTTGGGCGAGCGGCAAAGTGCCAGGGCCCATGGGTTCAGCACACCCTTCACTGTGCCCTTACAAATTGTTTAATACATCAGACGGTCATGTGATGTTGGGTGTGGCTAACGACCGCGCTTGGCAGCGGTTTTGTGAGGTGGCCGGTATGCAAGCGCATATGGCTGATCCCAAGTTTGCTACCAATGCCGATAGGGTTCGGCAATTTGATGAAACCAATGCGCTGGTGCAATCTTTTATGTTGAAAAAAACAACTGACACATGGATTACTGCCCTGCGACAAGCTGGGGTGCCGGTGGCGCCCATTCACACATTAGATCAAGCGCTTTCCAATGATCATGTGCTTGCGCGTGGGGTGGTGTCGACAACCAACCATCCAACCGTGGGCGAAGTCAAGCATATTAGCCATCCGGTGACGTTTAATAGGCAAACGCGGCAATCACAGCGTCCTGCGCCAACCTTGGGGCAGCACACCCACGAGGTTTTGCAAGAAGCCGGTTTCACGGCTGACGAAGTCAAGCGTCTTGCTGCTGATGGTGTGATCGGCTAAGCTCTTGGCACCATCTATTTGGAGTGTTCATGTCATTTTTTGAAGCCGTTGCGGCTTGTTTGTCCAGATACGCCGACTTCAAGGGTCGGGCAGCACGCGCTGAGTTTTGGTGGTTCATGTTGTTCTTATTGCTGGCGTCTGCTTTTGTCAATCAAATGACCATGTCATTTTTTGGGGCCACAGCCGCTAATGTCGTGAGTTCGATTTTTTTCTTGGCGATGGTGGTCCCGACAATCAGTGTCAGTGCGAGGCGGCTGCACGACATGAACCACACCGGTTGGTGGCAATTGCTCTCTTTTTTGGGTGTGGGTACACTGATTTTGTTGATTTGGTTTATGTTGCCCGGCACCAAAGACGCCAATCGTTTTGGTAACCCCCCACCGTCGTTCGAAGATTAAGTGGCGAATGCGATCACCGAACGTGATCATGCCTTTGTTTTCTTTACCAAAAGTAACGATTTTGAAGGCATAAGCGGCTAAGATATTGTTTACATTGGTTATCTAGGCTCACCATGAAAACACTTTTATTGGTCAGGCACGCTAAGACGGCATCTGCGGGTCGCGACCAATCTGACCATGATCGGGCGCTCGAAGACCAAGGGGTCACTGACGCTGGCAAATTAGCCCATTATTTAAAAAAGAAGGGTTACCAAATTGATGCCATGCTGGTCAGTTCGGCCAATCGCACCCAAACCACTGCTCAGATCCTTTTGACTGCACTCGGCGAGCATCCGCCAGAAGTGCTCGTGTCACCCGACCTGTATTTGGCCAGTGATGATCGTATTTGGACGGCCATCCAAGGGGCAGAGCCAGCCATTGATACCTTATTAGTTGTGGGGCATAACCCTGGCTTAGAGACTTTGTCCCGTCGGTTCTTGCCTACATTGTCCAAATTGCATCCTGGTCAAATGCTAAGGGTCCGCTTCAACACTGATTCGTGGCATTTGGCTAGCGAGCAGGTTGCTCAAGACGTCAAGTTGGTGTGAGTGCCATCAAAGTGCGGCAAAGCTTATCCCACGGCTCGAGACCACCGTGACCCAACAAAAAGGCATTGCCAGACAAAAGATTGTGATTGCGCATCGCGGGGCGAGTGGCTACCTGCCTGAGCATACGTTGGCCGCCAAAGCAATGGCCTACGCTCAAGGGGCAGACTACCTTGAGCAAGATTTGGTGATGACTCAAGATGGTCAATTGGTGGTTTTGCATGACTTGTTTCTCGATGACGTCTCAGATGTGGCAGAGCGGTTTCCGAACATCCAGCGTGAAAATGGCCGGCACTATGTTATTGACTTGACGCTCGAGCAACTGCTCACACTCCATATGACAGAGCGGGTTGATGCGCATGGCACTCCAAGGTTTCCCAACCGGTTTCCCCCGAAGCAGTCTTATTTCACGGCCAACACATTTAATCAAGAGATTGAATTGCTGCAAGGCTTGAATTGTTCGACAGGCGGTTTGGTGGGGTTGTACCCTGAAATCAAATCGCCCGAATTTCACCACGAACATGGCTTAGACTTGGCGAGCGCCATGCTCGATGCATTGAAAGTCTATGGCTATGTGGGCCGTGACAGCGGCGCGATTGTTCAGTCTTTTGATGCGACTGAGTTGCAACGTGTGAAACATGAACTGATGCCAGAAAGAGGACTTGATCTGCCACTGACACAGTTGCTATCCGGCGCCGAGCCATCCCAATTGGGATTGGCTGAAATCGCCACCTACGCTAACAACATTGGTGTTTCCCTCGCCATGTTGTTTGGTAACAATAGCCAGTCCGTATCTGTTGAGCCAACTGACGTGGTTAAGCAAGCGCACGAACACGGACTTGCGGTGCATGTTTATACGTTACGCGCTGACCAGTTACCAACGCCGTTCACTGATCTTGATGATTTGCACCAGTTTGTTTTTGAGCGTATGGGTGTCGATGGTGTTTTCAGTGATTTTCCTGACCGAAGTGTTCGATTTTTAAATCGATAGCCTGAAGTAGGGTTTAAAAAACGCCGCAATAAGGTTTAAAAACCGGTTGCGACGTTTTTTAATAGCGATTCGACACATTCAATTGGTGCGCTCAATGTCCTTTCATCATGTGGTGTTGCATCGGCTGACCCCCACCGGTGAACGTCGGTGCCATGACCTTGAATTGAACCGTCGTGACTAGGCCACCAGCGAAGTTTAAATTCACTGGAATCGTTTCACCTTCTTTAAAAGGTTGTTTCAAGCCGACAAACATGATGTGATATCCGCCAGGTTGCAGCGTCACTTTGCCATCGGCTGGCACCTCGATTTGTTCGACTTCGCGCATCTTGGCCACGCCGCCTTCGCGAATGATGGTGTGTATTTCGACGCGATCAGCGCGATCGCTATTGGCCGCTGTCAGTGTCGCGGGCTGCGTGCTTTGGTTACTGATTTCCAAATAACCGGCGCCATTTTTTTGCCCGGGCACTGACGCACGGATCCAAGGGTCAGAAAAGGTTAATGTGTCGATGGTTGTTTGTGCTGTTGCAAAACCGCTGGTCAGCAGCAGTAGCGTGCAAGCAATTGATGTCAGGCCTAGTTTCATTTTAATTTCCAATACGCTTTTTATTTGAGAGATGGCACGGTCAAACCGCACCTAAAGTGTTTACGCATTGCCATTCAGGAGCGCCCGACTAACGGCGTTATCGGTCCCTTGAGTGAAGGTTGTCGATGGTCGCATTTGGGTGGTCGGCGTTTAAGGGCAATGGCTAGCTGAAAAAAGCGGGTGGGGCCCTGATGGCTGCAGTGACCCAATGACGGGGTGACCGATGAACGCTTACAAAAGTGTTGTAAGGCGGTTGATCTGTTATCTGATGCGCGCCGCTGCCATGGTCCTGCGAGCCTAAGGGTGTGTCACCACCGAATGAGCAAATAAGACATTGATGCGATTGAGAAGAGGGTTGGGCTGCTGGCGTAGTGTCAGTGTTTTGCCAGCGGATATATGTCATACCGCTCGCGGTACATATCGCGATTTTTTGCCCGTTTTGAGTGCTGATGTTGCTGACAGCGTGACTTAAGCCCGGGGCGATTGCACCAAACACCAAACAGATCAGTAACCACCCTGGCACCCACGTCAGGGTGCGCAGGCGGCTGAGCTCAAGAGGTGAAAAAGCCATAAACCATCGCATGACTTTATTCTAAGCCAAGTCATCGCGCAGTGCTTTTAAATCACGATTGTTGGGTTGAGTTGGATTGGGCTGGGGTACCGGTGTCATCGCCTGTGGTTTACAGTCAATGTCTAACCAGTCTTT
>JAFMCG010000100.1 GCA_017857895.1 Burkholderiaceae bacterium
TTGAAAGGACTGCGTAGCATTCGCAATCAATTGGACACAGTGCCAGCCACCAAGTTGGCGATCGTGGCCCACGCTGATGGCGTTGATATGTTTATGGAGGGTGCAATTGACGCAGCGAGCAAGATTGCCTATGCGCCATTGATTGCTGATTTGAAATCCCGCGGGGTTGATATTTATGTCTGTGAGCTGACATTGATGGGTCGTGATTTAAGTCCTGATCAATTCATTCTCGAGGCTGATTTCACGCGCTCTGGCGTCGTTAAGCTGACCGAATTGCAACAAGTGGGTGGTTACGCCTACATCAAGCCGTGATGTCGATTTCGTTTCAGGGCTACGCCATGAAAATCCAGCAAATGGCACGTACTTGTCTAGCGCTTGGGTTCTTGTTAGCTGGCTCGATGATCAGTTTTGCGGCGTGGACGCAATCTCCCCAATTAAAGCTGACACAAGTATCGCTCAATACTTATTACGCAGAGGGTTTGTTTGCTCTTGGTACGCCACTGAATCAAAATTTCATTTCAAATGCAGGGGTGGTTTTAGCACCAGAAGGCGTTGTGGTGATTGATGCTTTGGGTTCGCCTGCGTTGGCACAACGGCTGATTGCAGAGATCAAAACCATCACCAATAAGCCAATCACGCATGTCATTGTGACGCATTACCATGCTGATCATGTTTATGGTCTGCAGGCATTTCGAGACGTGGGTGCGACCATCATTGCGCAGGAACAAGGCAAAGTTTATTTGACCTCAGACACAGCGAGACTTCGTCTTGAGGTTTCTAGAGAGGAATTGGCACCTTGGATTGACGAGCAAACGCGACTACAAGCCGCTGACCAGTGGGTCAGCACTGACCAGACCGTCGTGCTAAGCGGTTGGCCGTTTGAGTTGATGAAAGTCGGACCAGCTCACACGCCTGATGACTTGGCTGTTTACGTGCCCAAAGAGGACGTTTTATTTGCTGGTGATTTGATGTTTCAAGGCCGGATTCCCTATGTGGGTAATGCCGATAGTGCAGGTTGGATTTCATCTTTGAATCGCCTCATCAAGATCGCGCCCTCAGTAGCGGTACCTGGTCATGGTCCGTTTTCAACTGATCCGGCGAAAGATTTACTGTTCACTCGCGATTATTTGCAATTTCTACGTGACAACATGTACGAGCCCGCCCGCAACCTAGATGATTTTGATGAGGCCTATAAGGCAGTGGATTGGTCGCCATACGCTTCATATCCCTTGTTTCGTGCGGCCAATCGCATGAACGCCTACAACGTGTTCTTGTCGATACAAAGCGAGTAATCGCCTCGGTTGGCTACTTAACGTAATCGGCTAGGTCGTAGACGTCCAAATCAATCATTTCACCCCAATCCTTTTGAACCACTTTGCCTGTCGGGTCAACCACATAAAGCTCAGGTACACCACGGCGTTTGCCGATTGCTTTATTAAGAGCAGGGGTCATCATGGCCACAGGAAAGTTCAGGCCATGCTTAAGCGCATAGGGCGGTAGGAGAGCCGGGTTGCGATCCACAGACAAAGCGATGATTTCCAAAGGCTTGCCTTTGGTTCGATTGGCCAGTTCGATAAGATTTAGGTTTTGACGATGACAATATGGGCACCAAGTGGCCCAGACCTGAACAACCAAATATTTGTCTTTTAGGCTTTCACGGGTGAGCACTTGGCCGTCAATGGTCTCTAAATGATCGATGATTAGACTATCACCAACTTCAATTGCCGTAGCAACACTGCTTAGCGCAGTAATTGAGAATAACAAGAACCATTGGACGACTATTTTTTTTATATTTCGAGTGGTCATGATTTGTTTCTCTGTCAGCGCAGTTATTAAGCTCGGGCACGATTGGTCAAAGTTACACCCAGGATGACAATAGCACCGCCAATAATCATTGATAGGTCTATGGGTTCAGAGAGAATAAGATAACCCAAAACAATACCAAAGATGGGTGTTAGGTTGGAGTAGACAGCTGCTCTTGCAGGGCCAAGGACGCGTACGCCTTGGAGAAACCAGAGTGAAGCAATCACTGTTCCAAAGGTCGCGATGTAGAGAATGCCCAATGCGTTTTCCCATGTCAGCATACCCGCATGCCATAGGGGGATGTCACTGAGCGTGGCCAGAAGCAAGCCCGCTGTGCCCCAAAGTGCGGCGTACGTGGTCGCTTGTAAAGGTGTTAAACCCACCAGCGCAAAGCGCCCCAAGACCGTATAAGCGACCCAGCTAGAAACCGATAGCATCATAAATCCTTCACCAGATTCAAATGAATTGGCGAAATAGTGCAAGGTTTCATGTACTTGACCTTGGGTAATAACAATTGAGACCCCAAAAAAAGCCAACACAATTCCACACCACCGCTGAAAGCTAAGCCCTTCTTTCAAAATAAAAGATACCGCTAATGCCGTCAGGATTGGGCTGAGTGAAACGATTAGAGCCACTTTGCTGGCAGGAACTTTTTCTAGGGCAGTGAAGAAGAAAAAGTTAAAGCAAAACACCCCGGTCAAACCCATGGCTGCTGTCACTAAGGATTGTTTGGCGTTTATTTTTGGTAAGGGTCCTTGGCTGCGTAATAGCACCACGAAGATCAAGGCAGCAATCAAAAAGCGGCTACTTGCTGCCGTGAGATTTGGCAGGTTTTGGGCGACGATTCGCCCAGCGATAAGCGTCGTGCCCCAGCATAATGCGACAAACACGAGTTTGGCGTGTGCCTGCCAAATCGGGGCTTGCTTGGGTGACTTTGTGGGCGTGTTCAAAAGTGGCTTAACTCACCACGTTGATGGGTTGACCGGCGCGATAGGCATGAAGGTTCTCAGCGATGCCTGCCGCAAGCCTTGACAACCCATCATGTGCAGCCCAGGCCACGTGAGGGGTAATGATGAGGTTGGGGTGCTCAAGCTTTAGCAGTGCTTCGTTTCCAGTTGGTGGTTCAGTCGCGATTACGTCCAAGGCAGCACCGCCCAAATGACCGCTTTTTAGACCATCAATCACGGCGTCTTCATTGATAAGTGGACCCCGTGCAGTGTTAATCAACAGTGCGCCCGGTTTCATGTGTGCAATCTCAGCTTGACCAATCATCGATTGCGTTGCGGGTGTCAGTGGGCAGTGCAGGCTGAGGATGTCAGCGCTCGCAATCACTGTCTCAAAACGGGTATAGCCATCACGCACATCCGTGCGACCTCGGTGCTCAGCAAACAGCACGCTGAGCCCCAAGGCTTGGGCCAGGCGCGCGACTTCGGCGCCGATGGCACCTTGACCAAAAATGCCCAGTACAGTCCCGCGAACATCGTTGATAGGCCGGTCATGAACACAGAAATGAGCCGATTCAGACCAACGGGTTTTACCAATGGTTTGATAGGTCATCAGGTTGCGTCGAAGCGCAAAAATACTGCCGATGACACTTTCGGCCACACTTTGACGCGAATAGCCGGGCACGTTGCTGACTGTGACACCATGTTCGCGGCAGGCCTGCAAATCAATGCAGTCATAACCTGTCGCTGAGACACAAACATATTTTAGTTCTGGGCAGCGCGCAAGGATGGCGGGTGTCAATCTAATCTTATTGGTTATACATATTTCGGCACCTTCAAGTGCCTTGACCACCGCCTCTGTTTCCTGAGGCGTTGCCGGCAGGTTAAGCCATTCGCTGACCCATTCAGGTTTGGCGATGGGATAGGGTAGGGTGTCGCTGTCTAAGTAAACAATTTTTGTCATGAGTGCTTGCCTGTCATCTAAATAGGGTATTTTCATAGGTTCATGGTGCCAAAGGAAATAATTCATCAATAGCCAAATTAAATCACGCGGCAGGAAAATAAATGAGTGAATCAGTCGAACAATTGACAGCGGATGTGACGAATAAAACCGAGCATTCATCCATCATGGCGGCTTACCGGTATGTTTCTGGACAAGAGCCACGTGCTTTAAGGATCGATCAGATTGGTGCGGCTTTGTTGCGCCCAGACGCTTTGGTGTGGATTGGTTTACATAACCCACCACTGGATATCTTGCAGGCATTTACCGAACAATTGGGACTTGGATCCGAGCTGTGTTCGGATTTGACCGGAGAACATAGCCACCCCCGTTTTACCGACTATGACAAAAACTTGTTGTTGATTGCGCAATCGGTTCAAATGGAAACAGACCGACAACGTCCCCATTTCGGAACGATTCGATTTGTTTTGGGGCAACGATTTTTATTCACAGTGCGAACGGGACCCTCACCATCGCATGCGGACATGAGGGCTCGCTTAGAAAAAATGCGACACCGGATTGACCGTGGGTGTGACCACATCTTGGTCGATCTTTTAAACGGCTTGTTAGATCACTATGCCGAAATTTATAAAGGTTTTGAGCACCGGGTCGATCGCACTGAACGGGCATTAATCAAAGTCGCGATGAACCGAGTGTCTATTCAGCAGCTCTATATGTTGAGGCGCGATTTCCATCGATTCCACAACGCGATTGAGCCCTTGGGAGAGGTCTGTGCCCGCTTGGCGCGCCTAAAGCTTGAGCCTGTGGCTGAGCATACTCGAGAGCATTTTTTGGCTCTGTCCCGACGCATTGAAAGCATGGATCGATTGTTTTCGAATCTGAGTGACGATTTGTCATTCGCTTTTGAAGCAGGGATGCTGATTGAACAAGCTCGCCAAACGGACACGACTAGAAAGTTGGCGGCGTGGGCAGCCATTATTGCCATACCAACGGCGGTGGCCGGCATCTATGGGATGAACTTTGAGCACATGCCAGAACTCAAATGGGAATATGGCTATTATGTGGTTTTAGGCCTCATGGCGAGTGCTTGCGGGACGTTGTATGCTCTATTTCGTCGGGCGAAATGGCTTTAGTGTCTTCAAACCCGGTCAATCGCCCTTGATTTGTCCGGAGTTTTTTATGTCACCAGCGGTTCAACAGGTTCAGCAGGTTTTTAAGCGGCTCACGAGTGGACGAACATTGCCGGCACTTTTGGTGGCAGCAGGACTACTGGGCTCGGCCACGTGGTGGTCGACACAATCGCAAACCAGTCAAACGTACGAGTTAGTTGGTAAGGTGGTGCAGGTGGCTGATGGCGATACCTTGACGCTGAGGCAAGCCGCCAACGAACGAATTCGTTTGGCGAGCATCGACAGCCCAGAAAAGAGCTCAGGCAGCGACCGACCCGGGCAGCCTTATGCTGAAGCGGCAAGAAAGTTTCTGGCAGACCAAGTCGCTGGTCAAAACGTGACGCTCTTATGCTATGAAACCGATCGCTATGGTCGGCATATTTGCGATGTGCCTCTCAAGAATGGCGGTTCTTTGACCACCGTAAACCAAGCGTTGGTTTTAGCGGGCATGGCATGGGCCAACCAGCAAGCGGGTGGTAAGTATTTGCGTGATAACAGTCTGATGTCACTGCAAGCGCAAGCCAAGGCGGCCAAGCGCGGCATCTGGGCTGAATCTGACCCAACGCCACCATGGGTTTGGCGCTATGAGTGTTGGAGGAATGGCAAGTGCAACAAATAATCGCTATACGGGCATTCCGTCGTTCGGCCTGTGTCGCTTTTGTTGCGTTGGCCAGCCTTGCGTTGAGTGCTTGCCAGCCTGCTGGTGATCCCATCAACAGTCCGTATGCTGATGGCGAAGAGCATGAGAACACGCTTTTTACCGCCTTCACGCAGCGATCACCGCGCTACCTAGACCCTGCGCGGTCTTATTCATCAGATGAAACACCCTACACCTACAACATATATGAGCCTTTGTACGGGTATCACTATCTAAAACGGCCCTACGAATTGATTGCCAGAGCGGCTAAGGCCGTCGCGCAGCCGACCTATTTTGATGCTTCAGGCAAGGTTTTGCCGCTCACGGCACCGCCTGACCAAGTGCACGAAAGCGTTTATGAAATTAAGTTAACGCCTGGCATTCGCTACCAGCCGCATCCTGCTTTTGCAAAATCAGCCGATGGGCAATACCTTTACTACCCGCTTGCACCTGGTGCCTTAGTTGACCGTTACGCCATTACCGACTTCCCGCAGACTGGCACCCGTGAACTCACCGCACATGACTACGTTTATGCCTTTCGTCGCTTAGCCAGCCCGAGAGTCGCCTCACCCATTTATTCCACATTGGCCCAGCATGTGGTAGGTTTTGCAGCTTTTGGCGAGCAACTCAAAGCGCAAGACGCCACGCAACGCGAATCCTTGGCGCCAGGTGAAAACCAGCTGCCATGGCTCGATCTTCGCACTGATGGGTTCGACGGTGTGCAAGCTCTCGATGATCACACACTGCGCATAAGGGTCAATGGCAGCTACCCGCAATTTAAGTACTGGTTGGCAATGACTTTTACAGCGCCCATCCCATGGGAGGCCGATCGCTTTTACAGCCAAGCCGGCATGGTCGATCACAATCTATCGCTAAACACATGGCCCGTTGGCACAGGCCCTTACATGATGGTTGAGTCTTTGCAAAATCGTCGTCATGTATTGGCGCGCAACCCCAATTTTCGTGGTGAGCCTTACCCATGTGAGGGCGAGCCTGGCGATCGTGCGCGTGGCCTGCTAAAAGATTGCGGCAAAATGACCCCATTTGTGGATCGTTTGGTTTTTAATATTGAAAAAGAAAGCATCCCCTTGCAAGGCAAGTTCATGCAAGGTTATTACGATTTGCCTCAGGCGAGCCGGGGTGACATCGGCGTGTCAATGTTGGTGGCCGCGAGCGACTCTGTTGAAAGAGCCGCACTTTACGAAGAGCGCGGTATTCAGCTGCCCACGACTGTGGAGGCCTCTATTTTCTACCTCGGCTTCAACATGCTGGATCCCGTGGTTGGGCAGGGTGATACCCCTGAGCAAGCTGAAAAAAATCGCAAGCTGCGCCAAGCACTTAGCATCGTTTTTAACTGGGAAGAATACATCGCCATTTTTCAGCAAGGACAAGCGCAACCGGCATTTGGACCTGTGCCCCCAGGCATTTTGGGTTATCAAGAAGCCCCTGAAGGGGTGAATCGAACCATCTATGACATGGTCGATGGCAAGCCCAAGCGCAAGTCACTGGCGCAAGCGAAGGCGCTCTTAGCCGAGGCGGGTTATCCGAATGGGCGCAATGCCCAGACGGGTGAGCCGTTGGTGCTGTACTTTGACTCAGCCGCCGGCACCGGTGGCTCGAGTCCGTCATTGGACTGGATGCGACGCCAATTCGGCTTGCTTGGCATTCAGCTCGATATTCGAGCGACGGATTACAACCGTTTTCAAGAAAAAATGTCACGCGGTGTGGCGCAAATGTTCATGTGGGGCTGGATTGCTGATTACCCCGATGCCGAAAACTTCTTATTTTTGCTTTACGGCAAACAAATCAAAGCGGGTAAAGGCGGGGAAAACGCAGCCAACTACCAAAACCCAGATTACGACGCCTTGTTTGTTCAAATGCGTGACTTGCCCGATGGCCCAGAAAAGGAAGCCATCATCGATCAAATGGTAAAAATCCTACAACACGATGCCCCGTGGATGTTTGGTTTTTACCCCAAATCGGGCGGTGCCTATCAGCAGTGGGTCTATAACGCCAAACCCACGCAGATGGTCCGCAACACGCTTCAGTATGTGCGTATCGACCCAGCGCTTAGGGTCGAACGAATTACCCAGTGGAATCAGCCTATTTGGTGGCCGTTGTTGCTGTTGGCTTTGGTGTTGGCCGTGTTGGTTTGGCCAGCCTGGCGAACCTTGCGTCGGCAGCAAACCAGAACCGCGCTCACCCGCGCCAATAGCGAGGAGCGATCATGACAGCCTATGTGATTCGTCGATTAATGTATGGCGTGTTGATCCTAATTGGGGTCAACCTGGTGACTTTCCTCTTATTTTTTGCCGTCAACACCCCAGATGACATGGCTCGACTGGCCATCGGTGGACAGCGGGTTAGCGTTGATGCGATTGAAAAGTGGAAAGTTGAACGTGGCTATGACAAGCCGCTGTTCGTCAATGCCGCCGCATCTGGGACAGAACGCCTGACGGACACGATTTTTTATCAACGATCAGTGCCACTTTTGAAATTTGATTTCGGGCAGTCTGACGATGGTCGCGATATCGGTTGGGAGATCAAAAATCGAATGGGGCCTAGTTTGGCTTTGGCAGTGCCGAGTTTTGCGCTCGGTATTTTGGCGAGTATTTCGTTTGCTTTGTTGTTGATATTTTTCAGAACCACTCGATTGGATTTCTGGGGTGTGGTCTTGTGCGTTCTAATGCTGTCGATTTCGGGACTTTTTTACATCATTGCTGGGCAATGGCTGTTTGCCAAAGTATTGCGGCTGGTGCCTTACTCCGGGTTTGTCGGTGGCTGGGATATGGTCAAGTTTCTGGCCTTACCCATTGTTGTGGCCATTATTTCGAGGCTTGGCCCAGAGGCACGGTTTTATAGAAGTCTGTTTTTAGAAGAAATCAGCAAAGATTATGTGCGCACGGCGCGAGCCAAAGGCCTGAGTGAAAGACTCGTGTTGTTTAAACACGTTTTGCGAAACGCGTCACTGCCCATTTTGACGGGCGCTGTTTCGGCCTTACCCTTGCTGTTCATGGGCAGCTTGATCGCTGAGTCTTTTTTTGGGATTCCAGGTTTAGGCAGTTACACCATCGATGCCATTAATGCGCAGGACTTTTCGATTGTCAGGGCCATGGTGTTTCTTGGTGCATCGCTCTATATCGTGGGTTTGATAATGGCCGATATTTCTTACACTTTGGCTGACCCACGGGTTAGGTTTGAATAACATGCCAAACTTCGTTTTCTTGTGGACGGATATCGCACTGT
>JAFMCG010000101.1 GCA_017857895.1 Burkholderiaceae bacterium
CACACCAGCAAAATGATTTTTAACGTCATTGAAATTGTCAGTTATGTGAGCCGTTTCATGACGCTGATGCCTGGTGACGTGATTGTCACGGGAACACCCCCAGGGGTTGGTCTGGGCATGAAGCCGCCGAAGTTTTTAAAAGCGGGTGACAAAGTGACCGTTAGCGGTCAGGGTTTGGGTACTCAAAATCAGCGGGTGGTGGCGTATCACAACTAGGCGCAATCCAGTCTGCACTCGTTGCGGTGGTTAAGCCAACCGCGCGGCTTGAGAGAAGTCCGTGATCGATAAATGTTTTAAAGCCGTGGCGGCCTCTAGGCGTGCGGCTGCGCGTTGATCTTCAGTGATTTCAGCTGACTTGTTGGTGGCCACTTGGCGCGCAGCCCTGAACTTGAGTGCCCAAGCTTGTGCAGCAAGCGATGGTTCCCACTGGTCAAGTTGCAACTTTTCACAATCTTCCACAAGTGGTTGCACCAAAGCCCGCAAGTCAGTTGTTGGGCGCTCTGTTAGTAAGATGTTTGCCAATTCGACCCGCGCACGGAACTGATCGCGCTTGCTGCGAGTGTTATCAATAAACGTTTGCAGCTCAGTTAGCGCTTGCTCAAGCTTGCCTTCACCGAGCGTCATCATCGCTGTGCTTTTAACCGATTCAAAGGCATCGGTTGGCCCACCGCCGGAACGCTCTTGGCGGCATCGCTTGATCCACGCCAGGGTATCGATACTGGCAAATGGCGTGCCATCTGAAAAAGTCAATTGTTCGATATTGGGTAAGCGACCGATAAAATTCAGCAACGTTTCTGCGACGGTGTGAGCCATGAGGTTACCGGCTACCCCCATCATGCTGAATCCCCGAAACGATTGATAGTCGAGATCGAACCAAAAGGGAAACGTTCGTATTCGGGACTCACAAAAGTCGACGATGCCTTGCGGATTTTTTGAGTTGGTGATTTTCTCAAAGGCATCGCGTATGGCTGAGGGTGGGCAACCGATGAGTGTTTTGCCTTCGGTGGCATTAGGCAATTTAAAAATACCAGCACGCGCGCTAAATCGACTGAAATGAATCACCAGCGGATTCGTATTGTCAAAAGCATAGAGCGCCGGTCCGAGCATTGCCGTATAGTCTTGGGCGGGCCTTAAGGCAGCCCCAAGTTCATCGAAGTTGCTGATTTGACTTGGTTTTTCTAGCGTGCCTAGTTTCGTTGGGATCGACGATGGCGCAGGAGCCGTTGTTTGAGCGGTCTGGTTTTGGGGTGCTGCAATCGGGGCATTGCTTGGAGGACTATCAGCGTTTTGTTCGGTTGGTGTTGAGGTAGCCGGTGCGGGCTCTTCAACCTTTGGTGGCTCCTCAACGGGCAGTCGATGGATAAGGCCAATCAATGTGGCCAAAGAGGGGGCGTCTGGGTCTTTTTCTGAAAGGGTTTGATCCAGTGCTTTGGCTGCTGTTGACATCTGTGCCGCCAAATCAGCGGCCACAGTAATATCGTCTTGCGCTTCAAGCCAAGTGGTGGCTCGTTCGACCCACCACACAATCGCATTGCGTCGACCGCGTAAGCGTGCCACGGTTGGAAAGCCATTGTCCCAATACTGCTCAGCCATACCTGCCAAAAGTGACAACCCGCAAGCCAAGCCTGGCATGGCGTTGCGTTGAACCCAGGATTCGGCTAGCCAAGCGGCAACCAAATAATCTTTACTTTGGGTTTGAAGAAATTGGCTAGAGAGTTGCTCAATTTTAATCCAATTTGGAATGCTGTCGCTTGAGAGACTCGTCAGCTTATCCATCTCCTCAGTCATCTGCTCGTAAGCCTCAGACTCTCGACTGTCCGTGCCACCTGGGGCGGCATCCGAGATGGGCAGTAACATTGCATCAAAATCAAGGCTCATGGCTGTGTATCAGTCTCTGGATAAGGCTTTTGTTTAAGCGACAGTGATGAGATCAACGCCATCGACTTGGCCGTTGGGCAATTGACCAACGGCAATCACGCTGGGTTCACCTTCTAAGCGAACATAGTAGGCCTTTTCAGGGCCAATGGTGTTTTGTAGGGCCCAGGCTTTGAATGGTTGACCACCCGCTTCAAATTCGATGCCTTTGAGCTCGTATTCATTAATCGAGGTTTCGGGTAAGCTGCCAACAGGACCCACCGCATGAAAGCTGATATCGGCCTCATTGCCGCTGACGCCAACCAAGCAACCCTTGGCCGATTGATTGGGAAGGGGGCTGACGGTTAGCCAAACACCAAGCTTCTCGCGTGCGATAAGGCCGAGCTTGACGGGCCATTTGGGTTGCCGTGGCGCATGGAATCGGGCCACAACCTTGGCTGCCCAGTTGCCACCAGAAATCACTTCCCAGTCACCTAAGATTGATAATTGAGTGTTTGCTGTGGGGTTGCTGCCAGCCTCGGGGGCGTCGGTCAAAATCACAAAGCCAGCCACCGGTTTGCCGAGCTGGGTTTGCAAAGCCAGTCTAAAGAAAGCGAGCTCTCGGCGAGTGTTGGAATGGTCATAATCTGATTTAGAGGCAATGACGATGACGACATGGGCTGCTTGAGCGGCAGCCGCATCAGCGCTTGCGAGCCACGCTTGCTTTTCACCGATGGGCCATTTCTGGCCCTCTATAGCCAAGCCATAGGGTTTGAGTTGCGCTGCAACTGTTTGTGCCACGCCGTTGACTTCCCCAATACCAATGATCCAAACGCAACCGAGAGCCATGTTGTACCCCTAGCGAAACACAGCAGTGAATTGACCGTCGGCGGCAACGTCTAGCTTGGCATGCGTAAACGTATTCTCGCCAGACATGCTATCCAATAGGCTATTGGATAGCATCGGTAAGACGGTTCCTTTGAGGATGAAGTCAATGTTTCTAGCCCCAGTCTCAACTTCAGTGCAGCGAGCGGCAATCGCGTCTAACGCAGCCGGTGTTGTTTCTAAAATCATTTTATTGTTGTGCAACATACGCTGGGCAATCTTGTCAATTTTGATGGTAACGATGTCACGCAACACAGGCTGAGATAGGGTTAAAAATGGGATGATGGTCATGCGCGCCAAAAGGGCTGGCTTGAAATGGTTGGACAAAATGGGGCGAATGGCTGCTGTGATGGTGGCGATATCTGGTGTTTCATCGCCATGGCAAAGCTCGGTGATGACGTCTAAACCCAAATTAGATGTCAGAAACACGACTGTGTTTCTGAAATTAATCTCACGCCCTTCACCGTCGGACAACACGCCTTTGTCAAACACTTGATAAAACAGATTAACCACATCCAAGTGTGCCTTTTCAACTTCATCAAGTAAGACCGTTGAGTAGGGTCTCTGACGGACCGCCTCGGTCAACACACCGCCTTCGCCATAGCCAACGTATCCCGGGGGCGAACCTACCAAACGGCTGACAGTGTGTTTTTCTTGAAACTCGCTCATGTTGATGGACACCAAAGACTGTTCACCGCCAAACATAATATCGGCCACGGTCAGTGCTGTCTCGGTCTTGCCGGTGCCTGATGGGCCCACCAACAAAAAGATGCCCATGGGTTGATCGGGATCACGAAGCCCTGATCGGGCTGATTTCATGACCTCAGCAATCGCAAACATCGCATCGTTTTGGCCCTTGATGCGACTGTTAAGTGTGCTTTCCATGGTTAGGGCAGCTGAGGCTTGATCGCGCATCATTTTTCCGAGCGGCACGCCTGTTCGATCAGAAACGACTTTGGCGATGGTGTCGGGTGAGACATCAATAAAAACAAGCTTTTCATCATGTTGAAGGGTGTCGAAAGTTTTTTCAGCGTCTTGAAGTGTCTGCTCAGCACTTGCAACGGATTCAGGCGCTGCTGCTGACGTGTCTTTTCGAGCAATGGCCAAGGCGCTTCTGAGCGCCAAAACGTTGTTGGCGCTCGTTAGTTGCGCTTCAAACTTAGTGCGCATCTGCTTAAGCGCACTTTCAAAGGACTCTATTTGCTGATCAATTTCTGATAAACGACTCAGGTCCACCACGATCCGATTGTCTTGGTCGCGTAGTAACCCACGTTTTTCGCGTGCCAACATTTGCAGTTGTCGTTCGCAGTCTTCTATGAAATCTGGCTTGGATGACAAATTGACCTTGATGCGCGCACAAGCCGTGTCTAACAGATCGATGGCCTTGTCAGGCAACTGTCGGCCGGTGATGTATTTGTCTGACAGTTCAGCTGCAGCGTGCAAGGCATCATCACGAATAATGACTTTGTGCACTTCCTCATACTTGTCTTTAAGACCACGTAAAATTTGCACGGCCATGGACACACTTGGTTCATCGAGTTTCACAAGCTCGAAACGGCGGGCGAGCGCTGGGTCTTTTTCGAAATACTTTTTGTACTCGCTCCAAGTAGTGGCGGCAATGGTGCGCAGTTCGCCACGAGCGAGCGCAGGTTTCAGTAAGTTGGCGGCGTCATTGGTGCCAGCCGCGCCACCCGCACCGATAAGGGTGTGAGCCTCATCGATAAAAAGCAAGATCGGTGTTGGTGAGGCCTTGATTTCTGTGATGACCCCGCGCAGGCGGTTTTCAAATTCACCCTTGACACCGGCGCCAGCCTCTAGTGCACCCATGTCCAAACCCAATATGGTGACGCCAGCCAAGATATCGGGCACGTCGCCTTCTGTGACGCGAAGTGCCAGCCCTTCGACCACGGCCGTTTTACCAACACCGGGGTCACCAACACAGATGGGGTTGTTTTTTCGGCGTCTGGCTAAGATGTCGACCATTTGACGGATTTCGGCATCCCGCCCAAAGACGGGATCGATCTTGCCATCACGTGCTTTAGCCGTGAAATCCTCGCAAAAGCGAGAAATGGCAGAACCACCAGCGGGTGCGCCAGCAGGACCAGCTGCGCCACCGAGATGGCCACTGCCTTGGGCCACTTCACTTGATTTGCCAGCAACGATGGCTAGCGCATGCATGATTTTTGCTTTGTCTAAGCCTTTGAGCAGCGTTGTGTAAGCGCCACTGGCATAAAAAGAAGAACGCGACACAAAGGCGGCAAATAAGGCGCCCGAGCGAATGCTTGTTTCAAACAACTCAACAGATGCGATCAACCAGGCGTCCGCAAATAATTCGGGTAGCAGCTCAGAGAATTGGGGGCGACCGCTGTTGCCTGTTTTGAAGCCTTCAATCACATGCTCTAAAGCACGTGAAAATTGTCCTGGGTCAATCTCCAATTGCTTGGCAATCAACTGGATGTCGCCCGTCGGATTATCCAGCAAACGGGCAAGCATGTGCTCGATGGTTATTTCATAGTGCAAGCGGCTAACGCAAGTGCCGGCTGCGTTTTCTAATGCTTGTCGGCATTCTTGATTAAGCCTGTCGACCAATCCCTTGAATTCAACTACTTGCATGAGCCTACCCGCCTATTGTGTGGTTGTTTGGGCGCCACGAATTAAAGGCTACCGGTCTCGACGCGGTTCTAGTCTGACTCGGCCAGCAGAATTAATCCGTAGATACATTGAAAAACTGTCATTGGCCGCCACAACTTGACTACCAATGATTTGGGCATTCAATTCGTACTTTAAAGAAATGATGTCGTTGACTTCCGTCACGCTACTGATCTTCGGGTTTAATAGCCGTGGCTCGTAGCGACTGATCTGCTGAATGATCTCCACGCAGATGTCTTCGCTCGTACCAGCAGCAAACGATCCTGCGATGTTATTCATGTCAGACAATCCATAGTCCAGATCAATCGGCACAGAACCTTTGCGCGTGTTTAGTATCAAGGTTAGGTGCCGCATGATGGACTGTTGCCCCACAAGCTCGGGAGACATGCCAGCAATGGCGCGCGGATTGGCAATGTGTAGCAGACGATCCAAAAGACAAGCTTGAGCCATAGGTGCTTGCCTTTTGGATGGTTATTATTGACCGAATTACTTGGGAGCTGTCCAAGAGTCTTGGGCTTCGATACCATCGGGTGTGAAGGTTTCGATGATGGTTTCATACGTGAAAGATACGTCTTCCATGTGTCCCATGCTCTTATTGTTGTCATCCAAACAAACCGGATAGTACTTGCGCAGCGATGTGATAATGGCGTTTTTGATTTCCACTGTGTAATACAGCGTTTCCTCACCCTGGGCTGAAATCTTGTAGTACTCCAACTTGGCATCGGTCAACTGTTCGCCCGAGGTCAGCGCTTGAAATAGCTTAGGCGAAGACTTGTCCACTTCTTTGGTAATGGTCAGTGGATTGTGAATGCGCTTGCCGGTGGGCAAACCTGTCTGAATGGATCGTGGAATTTCGATGGTGTGCTCAACAGCTTGAACAAGAATTTTGCCTTCTTGTTTTTCGATGGCGCAGCTGCCTTCAATTTTGCCTTGCTTGGCACCGGTTAACGAAAAAAATCCTGGCATTGGCATGTTTGTATCTCCTGGGATCATCGATCTAAAAAGTAAATCGGTGGTGAGACGGCTCCCCCATGGGAGCCGCTTCTCATTTATTTCTGGTCAAGTTTGCCGACCAATGAAAGCGTGAAAGATGCGCCCATGTATTTAAAGTGAGGGCGTACCAACATCGAAACACGATACCAACCGGGATCACCCTCGACGTCTTGTACTTCGATTTTGGCCGAACGCAAGGGACGGCGGCTACGCACTTCAGGGCCTGGGGCGTCCATGTCGGCTACGTATTGGCGTATCCAATTGTTCAGCTCTGTCTCGAGATCGGCACGTTCTTTCCATGTGCCGATGTTTTCACGCTGCAAAACCTTGATGTAATGCGCCAAACGGTTGACCACAAAAATGTATGGCAGTTGCGTGCCAAGTTTGTAGTTGGTTTCCGCTTCTTTTCCTTCCTTGTTGTTGCCAAAGAACTTTGGCATCTGGCAAGAGTTAGCTGAGAAGAAGGCCGCATTGTCACTGTTCTTACGCATGGCCAGCGCAATAAATCCTTGCTCAGCCAATTCAAATTCGCGGCGCTCAGAAATGAGAACCTCGGTTGGAATCTTGGTTTGAATTTGACCCATCGCCTCATAGTTGTAGATCGGCAGATCGTCAACGGAGCCACCACCGCGTGGACCGATGATGTTGGCACACCAGCGATAGTCGGCGAAACTCTGTGTCAAGCGCGATGCGAATGCAAATGCAGCGTTACCCCACAGAAATTTGTTGTGACCTTCGCTGACGCTTTCCTCATAGTTAAACGTCTTCGCAGGGGTGGTGTCGTTGCCGTAAGGCGTGCGAAGTAAAAAGTGAGGGGCAACCAATCCAACGTTACGCGCATCATCGCTCTCACGGAAGCCTTTCCACTTGGTGTACTGAGGGCCTTCAAAGATTGAAGACAAGTCCTTCAAGTCGGGCAGCTTGGTGTAATCGTCAAGCCCAAAGAATGACGAACTAACACCGGAGATAAATGGGGCGTGCGACATGGCGGCGACAGATGCACAATATTGCAGCAACTTGATGTCAGAGGCGCCAGGCCCAAATTCGTAATTGGCAACCACTGCGCCATAAGGTTGGCCACCAAATTGACCGTATTCAGCCGTGTAGGATGTTTTGTAGAGACCTGACTTGGTGATCTCGGGTGAGTCTTCAAAGTCGGAAAGTAAGTCTTCTTTACTGACATTTAAGATTTCAAGCTTGATGTTTTCTCGGAAGTTGGTGCGGTCCACCAAGAACTTCAATGATCGCCAAGCCGATTCCAAACGCTGAAAATCAGCATTGTGCAAAATGGCATCAACTTGCCGGCAAAGCTTTTTGTCCAAATCGGCGATCATTTCGTCAGCCAGTCCCGCCGTGATCCGGTCAGTGACTCGACCAGGCTCTAACAGCGAAGCCACAAACGTCTGAATACCTTGCTTGGTGATGTCGTAGGACTCACCGTCTGGGCGAACCTTGCTCGATGCCAGTAGTTCGTCTAGTAGTGAGCCACTTGCTGACTCGCCTGCGGCGCCCGCTTCTTTTTTAGCTTCTTCACTCATGTGTGCCAATCCCTGTGATTATTTTTGTTCGATGCCGAGCTCTTTAAGGAGCTTAGCCCGCGTCTCTTCATCCTGAACCAATGCCTGTAGTTTCTTGCGAAAATCAGGGACGTTGCCTAGCGGGCCTTTGAGCGCCTTAAGAGCATTGCGCAGATCAAGTATCTCTTTAAGCTCAGGCACATTTTCAACGATGGCGTCTGGCTCAAAATCGCGTAGCGAATCAAACTTCAAGCTAACAGCCATGTTGTCTTCTGAGTCGGCAATCAGCTTATTCGGAACTGACATGTCGAGTGAGAGCTTTTGCGCTTTCAACACATCGGTGTAGTTGTCCTTGTCAACATTGATAGCACCGCGTTCTTCGACCGGTCGTTCATCGGTCTGTTGGCTGAAGTCACCAAGGATGAGAACTTTCAGTGGTAATTCAACTTCAGCTTGAGCATCGCCTGTTGCTGGCTTGTACGTAATGTTTACCCGTTCTTTTGGGGCGACTGAACCTTCACTAGCCATGAGAAATACTCCTAATTGGTTTGTTGATTGAAAATGCCAAACACACTGACCGGAACGAACAACACAAATCTAAGCACATTGGTGGTTATTACTGA
>JAFMCG010000102.1 GCA_017857895.1 Burkholderiaceae bacterium
GGATTTTTCTTGGTGTGAATCGTGTTCTGCTGTATTGTCGACGAATTAATTTGTGATTGATTTATGGCAACTGAATTCAAGACCATCTATTCTGAAGAGTTGCGCAGGCTTCGCGAGCACGCTCAAGCTTTTGCGCAGGCGAACCCGGCGCTTGCGCCGATGTTAGGCGCGACTTCAACAGATCCCGACGTCGAGCGGCTTCTCGAGGGCGTGGCTTTTCTGAATGGCTTGACGATTCAAAAACTCGATGATGAGTTTCCAGAAATCGCCCAAGAGCTGTGCGCAATTTTGGTGCCGCACATCCTGCGGCCCATTCCGGCTGCCACCATGGTTGTGTTTGAACCCAAGGCTGTGCTCAAAGAATCGGTGGTGATCACTGCTGGCACCGAATTGGCTGCGACGCCCGTTGATGGTGTGTCTTGTCGATTTAGAACCACAACCGCACTCGAGGTGAATCAGCTGCGCCTAAACGGCGCAAGCGTCGACCAATTGTATTCTGGTGAGCCCGTGATTCGTCTGGAGTTACGCGCAAGCTCAACGTCTCGAGGCGTCCAGCTGCCAAATAGCATCAAATTTTTTCTCGGCGAGAGCGAAGAGTCTGCGGCCATGATTTTCATGTTGCTGCATTTTTATTGCGAAACGGTCGTTTTGGTTGATGGCGAGGGCAATCGAGGTGATTTGACCACTTGCATGAGATTCCCAGGCCTTGAAGAGACTTTACTGCCCCAGCCTAAAAACGGCATACCCACGTTTGGCTTGATCCGTGAGTTGCTGGCATTCCCACAAAAATTTCTTTTTGTTGAATTCGCTGAATTACACAAGCGCAATCTTGTGGTTCAGACTGAAGCCTTCAAAATTGAGATGCGTTTCAAAAAATCACCACACCCGATTCCGCAACTCACCAGTAATAGTTTTATGTTGCACGTCACGCCGGCCGTCAATTTGTTTAAGGTTTCAGCCGAACCTGTGAATTTAGACCATGAGTCGCATGAGTATTTGGTCTTGCCAGATGGTGTGGCCAGAAAGCACTACCAAATTTACTCCCTTGATGGGGTGACTGGATTGCGGCAAGGCCAAGCTCAACAGACGCACTACGTTCCTTTTTCTTTGCTTAAATTCGGCCAAGTCAATGAAGATGCCATGTATCGAACCACGGTGCGTCGTGCTAACACAGGGGATTGGGTTGAGACTTATATTTCAGTGGCTTATCAAAAATCTGAAATACCAAGCGCTGAAACCCTTTCAATCGACATGACATGCACTAACCGCTGGTTACCCGAGGCGCTCAAACTGGGCGATGTTTCTAGACCGACCAATACATCGCCTGAGCGGTGTTCGTTTCGAAACATCACGCCGATCAGAGGCGCGGTTGATGTGCCCACCGATGAGCGACTGCTTTGGGCTTGTATTGCGCATGCTGCTATGAATTTCATGTCACTGGGCTCGATCGACACCCTGCAGTCATTGCTTCGTCTGTATGCTGGTTTTCGCACCAATGACCATACCAAACGCTCAGCCAACGAAAGGCAAATCGATGGCATGTTAGACCTTGAAGTCATTGCTGAGAGCCGAATTTATAGGGGAACCGTGGTGCAGGGACAGACAGTTCGATTGCGTTGTGATCAAACCAATTGGCCCTCTATCGGGTCGCTCTATTTGTGGGGCAGTGTCTTATCCCGATTTTTTGCAAGTTTCGCGACTATTAATGTTTACACCCGATTCGAACTTACCGACCGCAACACAGGAGTTTCATTCAAATGGCCACCGATGCTAGGCAACAAGCCGTTGATTTAACGGATCAGTTGCTCGCTAGGGGTGACCGATTTTCTTTTTTTCAAGCCAACCGACTGCTGCGATTGTTGTCACCAGTCAAAGGTTCGGCGCTAGCCAAACGTTTAAAGACGCGCCCTGCGTTGGGCATGGGATTTCCAGGGACTGACTTACAAAAGATCGAATTGCGGGCCGATGGGGGTTACGACATAACAGCCAATTTTCTTGGGCTCTATGGTGTGACATCCCCATTGCCGACGCACTATACCGAAGAGTTGTTGGTTCAGTTGGCTGATGGGTTTTCAGTCAATAGAGAGTTTTTGGATATTTTTGCGCAGTCGATTTACCCTATTTTTTTTAGAGCCTGGTTAAAGCCACGGGCAAGCTTGCGGATCGTAGAGTACGACGACACCGACATGCTGGACATTTTGTACACCTTTGTCGGCATACCGCCTTCAAGTCGAAAGGCTGATGTGGGTAATGGCTTGCTGCTACGATGCGGGGCTTTGTTTAGCCAACAAACGCGCTCCGCGGTAGGTTTGCAAGCCGTGGTTGAGGCTTGTTTTCCAGATGTTGACGTTGAGGTCAAGCAACTGCAACAAGTATGGGTCAAGATTGCTGACGATCAAACGTTTCAACTCGGCAAGCAGGCTTGTGTGCTAGGTGAAGATAGTCACGTGGGTCGTTTTTGTCGATCATTTAGCGGCATCACCATTTGCTTGAGTGAGGTTGACAAGGATGTTTTTGGACAGTTTTTGCCTGGCGGTAAACGTTATGCGCAACTACACTTTTTGGTCGATTACTACCTTAACGAACCCTTGCCGGTTCGAGTAGAACTGTCCTTACTAAGAGGTGCGGCCGAATCGACACAACTGTCAGGTAGCCGTTGGGGTCGATTGGGCCGTGACACGTGGTTGCTCCACGATGAAAACGAGCAGTCGGCCTTCACGTTTTTTGATCTACCGGTACGCCAAAGACAAAAGAAACACTAAGTCGGCGATGGGATTTTGATTTGCTTTCAATTGAAAGGTTTGTGGTTTGATGAATGATTCGGAGCTATAGATGGCGGATATTTTTTCGGGGTTAAGTGCCGAGTTGCGCTTTGCCTTTAAATCCAGTGCACCAAACGCACCTACATTTGATGTGGTTGCGTTTTCTGGTGACGAGGGTATCTCAACATTATTTCGTTTCGATATCACGCTGGTGACCACCGCATCAAACACAAACTTGAGTCAATTGCTCAGCAACCAAGCCACTTTTGCGATCAGGACGACCACCGGATCGGTATATACCCCTTACAACGGCATTTTGTCTGAAGTCGAGCAATTGGGCCAGGTTGACAGTTATATTTTTTATCGTGTGGTGTTGGTGCCTGCGGTTTGGCAGTTGTCACTGACCAAAATTAACGAGGTTTACTTAGACGAGCAATCTATTCCTGACCTGATTACCACATTGCTTCGTAATAATGGCATTTCGAGTAATGATTTTAAAGTGGTTCTCAAGAGTGCCGCGGCCTACAGGGCGCGCAGTTTCGTTTGTCAGTATCAAGAGACCACCTTAGATTTCATCAGTCGATGCATGGAGAAAGAGGGCCTCTACTATTATTTTGAGCAAACTGACAATGGCTTGCAGTTGGCCATTGTTGACTACAAAGAGGCGCAACCAGCGCAGGCGATTGCGCTGTCCTATGTGCCCCGAGAAAACATTCAAACCGCACAGCTTGATCAGGCGGTGTCGGCCTTTGCTTGGCAGAGAAAACAGGTTTTTCAGACAGTTGTGGTTCAAGACTTTAATTACCGGCAAGCAGACTTGGCGGATAATTTAAAAGCGCAAAGCACGGTGACTAACGGTTACGCAGGCCAGGTCATGTTTTACGGTGACAACACTAGGACTGAGTCTGAGGTGAGTCGGCTGGCAAGCGTGCGCGCCGATGAATTGGCATGTCAAGCAGAATCATTCAAGGGCGAAGCGCCTGCGGTTGGTATTCGGTCGGGTTACTTTTTAAACTTGTCGGGTCATTACCAAAGCGAATGCAATGGCCAGTTTTTGATCACATCTGTTCGTCACAAGGGGTCGCAGACTGGAGTGGTGCTCGCGGGCCAGACGACTGCCTATGCTGACGGTGAAACCTCATCGGTTTATTTTGCGACATTTACGGCAACCCGAGCTTCGCAACAGTTTCGTGCCCCAGCGCGCACGCCAAAACCCTCAATATCGAGCCTACTCAGTGGCGTGATTGATAGCGAAGGCTCTGGCCAAACGCCTGAACTCAACGCTTACGGGCAATACAAAGTGCAACTGCTCTACGACTTGTCAGACAAGTCTGCGAACAAGGGTTCAGCCTGGATTCGTCTGGCGCAGCCTTACGGCGGCAACGGTCATGGCATGCACTTCCCTTTGCTAAAGGGCACCGAAGTACTGATTGCCTTTTTGGGTGGCGACCCCGATCAACCGGTCATTGTCGGGAACGTTTCTAACTCAGAGAACCCCAATGTGGTGATCGATCAAAACTCGCAATCCAATGGTTTTAAAACAGTATCGGGTAACGTGATTGCCTTGGAAGATGACAGTAACAACCAAGGCATTACCATTCACTCACCTTCGGGTGGGACTTATTTGTATATGGGCCAGTTCCCAAAACAAAAAGAGACAGACTAGCGGTTTGGTTGGTAGCAAGTGCTATGTCACATGCCAACGAAAAATGATGGAGAATTTTGATGGTAGCGACCTATGGTATCGCAAAAATATCTGAAGGAACCGATTACGAAGAGCACAACGGCGAGCAGATGAGCTTGCTCTTTGGCAATCGTATAGCCTTTGCCAAAGGTGATGTGCAAGGCATTTCGGCGGCGATGGATTCGACCTTTGTGCAAAGCAAGACCAATCGAGTGGGTGCTGACAGCCAAACATCCATTTATAAAGTGGATGACATTCGCTACGCCCAGGGTATGGCCGCTCAGATCGCACAAGTTGGCGGCGGTGGCTATGAACAATCGTTTTCAGTGACCGCTGGGTCATCGGATGCCAGCGTTTTCAGTGATTTGTCCTCTTATCTCAACGATGCGATTTTCACCAAGGTCTCGTCGCTGTCGAGTAGTTTTGCAGCAGTGAAGTCGGTTATTGCAGATACCACTGGGGACTTACATCTAGAAAAAGACGGCAAGCTGGGCGTGGAAAGTGCTGATGAGTTGGGTACAGAGTTAGCTGCCATCGTTGATGAAATCACCAAAACGACATTGCCCAAACTGATATCGACGTTTCAGAACATGAATCCCTATGCAGCCATGACCATTAATGATGGGTCAGTCACGTTCTTGGGTGCGCGTGGTGGCAATGGCAAAAACGGCTCGACAGGTCTTTTGATGTCACCCACAGGATTTACCCTGTCTGCAGATGCCTCTAACCGTGCATTCACCAAAACCAGCGATTACGTCACGGGCTTTAGCGGTGATGCGGCTGTTTCGATGCAAGCCACGACCAGTAATGCCACGCTCGATGTGGCGGCCTCAGTTATTAACGTCACAGCCGCCAAATCCAGTAGTCAAGAATCCAGCAGTTCGCACACGGCCACTCAGTACACGGTGCAAACAGTCAATGGATCGGCCAAGTCATCCATGGTCATGAGTTCATCTAAATTGGCACTCGAAACCGCTGGCGCAGGCGGCTCAGGCTCTGTAACGGTTGCAAGTAGTTCGGTCAAAGGCCAAGTGGGCTCAAGCAGCTTGGCGTTGTCGACATCCAGTGGCTCGATGGCCTTTTCCAGCGCCAAAGTCGCGGTCTCTTCGTCAAGTGCCACGCTCAGTTACGGCTCAAGCAGCGTATCTGTGAGTGCAGCTGGGGTGGCGATTAATGGCAGTGCGCTTAAGGTAATGATGTGAAGATTTTTACCGCACCTGACACCGAGATCACTTACCGCGCCTTTTCTTTGGCGTCAGGTAAGTACGCGTTGTCTGTTGCTTTGCTGGTTCGATTTGGGCTGCACCCTGAGGGTGAATCTGAGTCGGCGGTGGTCCCTGGCGTTTGGGACATCATTACACCAGCGGTGAAAGGTTATGCGGTTTTCGACGAAGGCTGGCCGAAGTTGCGCGGTGAGTATATGGTGTTTGGTGCAGGCTATCTGCGTGATGCTCAGGCGCAACAGCCGCTATCAGCATCGGTTACGGTTGGTGCGATGTCCAAGCAGCTGGCCGTCTTTGGTGAGCGCTTCTTCACGCCGGGTGGTGGGGTGACTACTGCCTCACCTTTTGTCCGCATGCCGATTTCACCGCAAACAGCTTATGGTGGTGAGTCCTACCCATTAAACCCCTACGGAAAAGCGGCAGTTGCCGTGCAAAATGCGGCTGGCCAATCAATTCACCCCTTACCCAATGTGGAACTGCCAAGCGCATTGATGCGCTCGCCCCGAGATACCGCCAGTGTGGCGGGATTTTGGCCTTATTACCCTGACATGCCACAACGCACCCAATACTTGGGCCTTTTTGACGATGAATGGGTGAAGACCCGTTGGCCACACCTGCCCACGACAACTGATTTCACTTTTTTTCAAGCCGCGCCCGAGGATCAGCGTCTCGCTGACGGTTATTGGCAGGGCACGGAGACAGTGGTGGTGCAAAACATGCACCCCAAATACGCTGTTCTAAAAGGCGCGTTGCCCAATTGTCGGGCGCGGGTCTTTGGCTTGGTGCTCGATGCTCAAGGCGAGCAACACTTCGGTGAAACGAAAACACGCCTAGAATCGGTCTTTTTGATGCCGGATCAAGAGGCCGGGATAGCGCTTTATCGGTCCGTCATTGAAGTGGATGACCCAGAGGGCAAAGACGTTGTGGCGCTTTATGCTGAGCTCGAGTCACTTGACAACACGCCCACAGTGGCACGGGGCTACTTGTTGAACTTTCAAGCCAAGCTCAATGAGGACCCAACCGATGAGAAAACGCCACCTGAAAGTCTTGCCCCGAGTGCTGACCAAGAAAAGAAAACATTGACAGTTCTCTTGACTGAGCTTGACACACAAAGACAACGATTTGTTCAACACATGTCGCAGTCAGGCATGACTCAGGCTCAAATCTTGGCATCACTTAAAAGCAACCCGCAGACCCGTGAGTTGGCCCTACTGATTGAAGAAACAGCAGGTGGGGTTGGTGGTTTTTTTGATCGGATCGAAGCCTTTGCGCAGTCGGCCGGGCAAGCCGAACCGGATGGCAGCGATCAAACAGTGGCTGCCTTAAGCGATGCGGCCACCGCACGCTTGGCGCGAAACGCGGTTTTGCAGCAACAACAGGCAGGCGCGGATTGTTGTGACCTGACGCTCGCACACGCTGATCTTTCGGGATTGGATTTATCGGGCATGGACTTTTCTGGTGCCGTGTTAATTGGTGCCAATTTCGTTGGCAGCGTTTTGTGTGGTGCAACTTTTGATCGAACCGTCTTAACCGAGGCCAATTTTTCAGCCGCAGATCTTTCAAGGGCCAGTTTTGTAATGGCGAGCTTAAGTGGGGCTCAATTTCATGGCGCTAATTTGTCAGACGCTAGCTTGCTGCGAGCTGATTGCGCCGTGGCGTCTTTTGGTGACGCCGTGCTTGAACGTTTGGAGATGTCTGGCGGCAACTTTGCGGGTGCGCAATTGCGACATGCGAGCTTAAAAGGCGTGTCAGCGAACAAAGCCGATTTCACGGGGGCTCATTTGGCTCAGGCGGACCTAACAGGTGCCAAATTGGTTGAGGCCAATTTCTCTGGTGCTGACTTAACTGGGGTTGGGATGTCTCATGCCAGTTGCATTGGGGCTTTTTTCTCTTGCGCAAAATTACACAAAGCCAACTTTGAAGGGGCTGATCTGGCCGATAGTAGTGCTGACAAGGGAACCCAGGCCACAGCGGTTAATTTTACGGGTGCTTGTATGACTCGCGCTTGCTGGATTGGTGCCAATTTTTCGGGTTCAAATTTCGACAACATTAGAGCTCAAGGCGCTAATTTTTCCCAGACACAAATGTCGATGGTCACGATGCGCGGTGTGGTGGCTAAGCAATCAAGCTTTGATAAGGCCACCGTGTCTGATTCGGACTTCTCAAAAAGCAATTGGATGGAAGCCTCTTTTGCGCAGACCAAAATGACCAATACCTGTTTGAACTCGTGCAACTTTTATGGCGCCAACTTTTTAGACACAGTCTTTATGAATGTGCAGCTAGAAAACGCGTACATCGCACGCACAATTTTGGCAGTACGCATTGGGGCAAACAATGTCTAACTGGCGAGACCACGTGATTGACGATGGCATTGAGTCTGTGGATTTCGTTGGTCAAAACTTGGCCGGCGAATCCTTTGCTGGCTTGCGCTTAAACAAGGTAAGCTTTTCTCGGGCTGATTTGAGTCAATGTGACTTCGAGGGTTGTGACATCGAGGGCTGTGATTTTTCAGGTGCGACGTTGACAGCATCGACTTGGCGAGCGTCAAACATACAAAGCACTTCATTTTCCAACGCAGTACTAACGGGTGCACAATTCATCGAGGTGCAAGCCAAAGGGGTCGATTTTTCAAGTGTGGCGGCTTCGGGCTCGAGTTGGTATTCGGCGTTGCTAGACGATTGCCAGTTTGATCAAGCGCAGTTGACAGCGGCATCGCTTGAGCGGGCCAGTGCCACCAAAGGCTCTTTCAAGTCAACTGATTTTTCGGGTGCCAATCTGAGTCGCGCGAC
>JAFMCG010000103.1 GCA_017857895.1 Burkholderiaceae bacterium
CCAACGATGGCGGCAATGACGATGACCCCAAGCACGATCAGGCTGATCTGCAACTCGCTCATGCCTTCCCCTTGAAAAAAACCTTGTTTTAAGCCACTTCAGCCGTTAACTGCAGGGCTGAATCAATATCCACTGCCACAATACGTGAAACACCTTGTTCTTGCATGGTCACGCCAATCAAATGACGGGCCATTTGCATTGCAATTTTGTTGTGAGAAATGAAAAGAAACTGAGTTTGATCACTCATGCCGCTGACCAAATTGGCATAACGCTCGGTGTTGGCGTCATCAAGCGGCGCATCAACTTCGTCAAGCAAACAAAACGGTGCTGGGTTCAGTTTAAACAACGCAAAAACCAAGGCCGTCGCAGTGAGTGCTTTTTCACCGCCAGAAAGCAAGTGAATGGTTGAATTGCGCTTGCCTGGCGGCTGCGCCATGACCTGAACACCCGCATCCAAAATCTCTTCACCGGTCATCACCAACTTGGCATCGCCACCACCGAATAGCTTGGGAAACAAACGACCAAAGTGGCCATTAACCTCGTCGAACGTGGTTTGCAACAGATCACGCGTCTCACGGTCAATCTTGTTGATGGCGTCTTCGAGCGTTTGGATCGCGCTTTGTAGATCATCGTACTGAGATTGCAAGAAGTCCTGTCGCTCACGTGCCGCGGCGAGCTCCTCAAGCGCAGCCAAATTGACCGCGCCCAAGGCTTCAATTTGTCGATTGGTGCGCTGCACCTCACCTTGTAGCCAACCAATCTTACGCAGGTCCTCGTTATCTTGCTCCTCAATGGCTTTGGCCAAAGCCAATCGATCCACCGCCTGCTCATCAAGCTGCTGGGCGAACTGCTCAGCCAACAGGCGGGCAGCCTGCTCTTGGAGCTGCAACTCAGTAATCGCTTCGCGCTGTGGCTGCAAAGAGCGTTCAAGCAACAAGCGGGCCTCATCGGCTTCTCGAAGCTGGGCTGCAAGCGCATCCATTTCAATGCGCAATCCTGCCAGCACTTCTTCCTTTTCTGCGCGTAATACCAACGCCTCTTGCAAACCATTTTCAGGAGTCTGTGCGTCCAATACGCTCAGTTCTTCCACCAAAGCCGCTGATTCCTTAGCTGCCCGTGACTGTTGTTCGCTGGCCAATTGTAAGTTTCGTTCAAGTTCAGAAATCCTCGCTTGGGTGCCCCGCTGCGCAAAGACACCTTCCTGTTCGACGCGCTCACGCTCACGCAATTGCTCACGAATCTGGTTCGCTTGGTCGGCCAGCTGCTCACCCGCCATTTCGGCTTCGGCAAATGCGCCTTGTTGCTCAGCCAATTGCTCATCGAGCGTCGCGAAGGCCTGCTCGGCCTCATCGCGCTGAGCGGTGAGTGCTTCTTGCTGACCAAGCAACTCGACCAGATCTTGATCGAGTTGTGCCGAGCGTTGCGTGCGCTGCAACGTTTCTTGCTGTAATTTGGTGAAGGTCAGTTGCAAACCATGGGCGCGTTGTGTCAATTCTGAGACGCGTTGACGTGCGGGTACGACGGCTGCTGAGGCTTGTTGCCAAGCCACCTCAGAACGTGTTGCATCAGCTTTGGCTTGGTCTGCAATCAGTTGGTTGGCTTTGATTTCGCGTTGCAGGTTTTCAATTTCCTGCTGACGCGCCAACATCCCTGCCTGCTCTGAATCAGGCGCATAAAAACGCACAGAATGAGCATCAACCAAGTGGCCTGCAGGCACAACCCAAGCGCCACCTGCAGGCAATTGGTCGCGCTTGGCCATTGCATCGGCCAAGCTTTCAGCAATAAAAACCTGACTCAACCAACCCTGCATGAGTGTTTTGAGCGCTGGTTCATTGGTTTGAACCAGCGTAGCCAGCGAGGTCAAGCCCGCAACCCCTGCCGCAGCTGGCGCAGGCACGGGTAGCTGGAAGAAAGCCAAGCGCGCCGGTGGGGCATCTTCTGCAAAAGCTTGCGCCCAAGACAAATTACTGACTTCTACCCCTGTCATGCGTTCATTGAGAACGGCTTCAAGCGCGGACTCCCAACCTTGCGCCACTTTTAACTTTTGCCACAACCGCGGTAACTGTCCCAACTCATGACCCGCTAGCCAAGGCTCAAGCGTGCCAGATTTCTGCACATCTTCTTGTAAGCGCACCAGCGCTGAACTTCGGGCTTCAAGCTGAGACAGCGCTGTGGCCTGGGCTTGGGCTTGATCGCGTGCTAGGCTACGCTGCTCATCGGCCTGTGGCAGTGCGGCTTCTAGATCCGACAGAACGGCCTGCGCTTCTTCGAGCAACTGATCAGCCGCTTGCTTATCGCCTGTTAGCCGCTCGAGGGCGTGCGGATCCGGCTCAATGAGTTCTTTGCGCTGAGCTTGCAAACGTTCCTGGCGCTGTTCGAGGGACTGAATTTGGCGTTGCGCATCACCGAGACGCTGGGAGACGAGCGCCATGTTTTGTTCTAGTTTTGCCAATGCGCTACGCATTTGGTCGCGCTGCGCAGCCGCCTCACGAACCTTTTGCTCGGCAGCGGGCAATTGCTCTTGTACCGATTGGGCAGACTGTTGAACCTGTTCGAGCGCAATGGCTTGGGCCTCGAGTGCACCACGCTCGACTTCTAACTGTTCAGTACAGTGAGCGATTTGGGCGCGCCATTCTTGTTCTTGCGCTTGCAATTGGGTTTGACGCGATGACAAGCGCTGACGGGCATCAACCAGATGCCGGATCTCTGCCTCAAGGCTGCTAACCCGGGCGTTGACTTCATATAAGGCGCCTTGCGCAGAATGAACCGCATCGCTTGCTGCGTAATGCGCTTGGCGGCGAGTTTCAAGTTCAGACTCGTGTTGCCGCAATTTTGCGGTTGACGCTTCAAGGGCGGTCTGTGCTAGTTCTGTTTTTTGAAACAAGCGCGCCTTGTCATCGTGAGCGGCTTTTTCACGCCAATACCAGAGGGCATGCTGCTTAAACTGCCCTTCTTCTTGCAATTGGCGATATTGGGCTGCTACTTTGGCTTGGGTCTCTAATTTGACGAGTTGCGAGGTCAATTCCTGCAAAATATCATCAACACGAACCAGGTTTTCTCGCGTGTCGTGCAGCCTGTTTTCAGTCTCTCGGCGGCGCTCTTTATAACGCGATACGCCAGCGGCTTCCTCTAGGTAGACCCGCAGCTCTTCAGGCCGAGCCTCAATCAAACGACTGATCATGCCTTGGCCAATAATCGCATACCCACGAGTACCCAATCCTGTGCCCAAGAAGATATCGTGCACGTCGCGCCGGCGAACCTGCTGGTTGTTAACCAAGTAGCTGCTCGTACCATCGCGGGTCAGGACTCGCCGCACGGAGATTTCGCTAAACGTGCTCCACTGGCCCGCTGCCCGACCATCACTGTTATCGAACACCAACTCAACCGATGCCCGACCAGACGGCTTTCTGTCGCTTGATCCGCTAAAAATCACGTCTTGCATGGACTCACCACGCAGCTCGGTGGCACGTGTTTCACCCAACACCCATTTGACAGCGTCAATGATGTTGGACTTACCACAGCCATTGGGTCCCACAATGCCCACCAGCTGGCTGGGAGTCGGAATAGTAGTGGGGTCAACGAAGGACTTAAACCCAGCAAGTTTTATTTGTGTCAGTCGCACGTTTGCTCACAATGACAATCACTTATCACTGAATAATAACGCACACATGAAAAGCCTTAAGGCTATACTCAGCCGCAATCGGACTTGGGGATTTTTAGTGACACGGGGCTTTTATTTGGTCATGGCAGCACAAGCGTTGTCTTCTCTGGCTGACAACGCCTTGTTTATCGCTGCCATTGCGCTACTTCAAGAACTACACGGCCCCGATTGGATGGCGCCGATGATGAAATGGTGGTTCGCAGCCACCTATGTGCTCTTGGCCGCATTCGTTGGTGCGTTCTCGGATGCTTTCCCCAAGGGGCGCGTGATGTTCATCACCAACGCCATCAAAATCCTTGGCTGCCTCATCATGTTTTGGTATGGCATTTTTGGGCTGTCCGAGGCCGGTCAGACCTATTTGGTAGTGGCCGCCTTTGCCTTGGTTGGTGTGGGTGCAGCCGCCTATTCGCCTGCCAAATACGGCATTGTGACCGAAATGTTGCAACCCACGGACCTTGTCAAAGGCAATAGTTGGATTGAGGGGCTCACTGTCACCTCCATTATTCTGGGTACGGTTCTCGGTGGCTTTTTGATTTCCCCCATCGCTTCCGATTTCTTACTCAACCATCAAACCCTGTCAAGATACGTACAAACGCCAGCCGAAGCGGCCATCCTTTGCATTGCCTTTATATATGCAGCGGCGGCGGCCTGTAACCTTCTTATCCCAGCCACCGGCATTCAGTATCCCAAACAACACACCAACCCCATTCGCTTGATCAGATCGTTTGCCGGCTATGTGCGTATTTTGTGGCGCGACCGTCTGGGTCAAATTTCCCTGGCTGTCACCACCCTATTTTGGGGTGCTGGCGCCACGCTACAACTCATTGTGATTGAATGGGGTCGCAGTCACCTCGGCTACCGACTTGATCAGGCCTCCATCTTGATGGGGGTGACAGCCTTTGGCACGATCTTCGGTGCTGTTTTCGCCAGCCGTGTGCCACTGCGAAAAGCATTGAGCGTTCTGCCAATGGGCGTTTTTATGGGACTGATTGTTTTGGTGATGCCTTTGGTCAGCGACCAATGGGAAGTCTACAGTCTGCTGTTACTGATTGGGGGGCTATCAGGTTATTTCGTTGTCCCCATGAATGCATTGTTGCAGCACCGCGGCCACCTATTGTTGTCTGCTGGCCATTCCATTGCTGTTCAAAACTTTAACGAGCAATTGAATATTTTATTAATGCTCGGCACCTATACCCTGATGCTAAGCCTTGATCTACCCATCAACGCGATCATTGTCATCTTCGGTGTGTTGGTCGCCGTGCTGATGTTCTTGATCATTTTGTTCAGTCGGCGCAACATAAAGAAACACCCCGGCTTGCTAGGCGAAATCGGTCAGCAGGGGCACGGCACCGCGCTATAACCCAAAAAAAACAAGCGCCAGCCAACACCTTGTATTTGAGCCGCTTCTACCGTTTTTTGGCACAATTGGCATTCAGTCCTATACTGAAAGGACCAAGTTTGGGTTAATGGTCTGTTAGAACAGTGAATTAAGCCAATCTTTAGGTATGTCAATCACGTTTCGGAGACAACCATGAAACTACTTATCACAGCCGCCGCTTTGGCAATGGGTTTATCTGCCCTACCAGCCACCGCCCAACAAACACAGTTCATCACCATCGGAACGGGTGGCGTCACTGGCGTTTACTATCCGACGGGTGGCGCTATTTGCCGAATGATGGCTCGAACACGCGCTGACCATGGCATTCGCTGCGGCGCTGAGTCGACTGGCGGATCGGTCTACAACGTCAATGCTGTTCGTGCTGGCGAGTTGGAGTTTGGTGTGGCACAGTCAGACGTGCAATTCAAAGCATTCAATGGCGTTGATAGCTTCAAAGCACAAGGCGCTAACCCAAAACTGCGATCCGTGTTTTCAATTCACCCTGAACCGTTCACCGTTGTTGCACGCAAAGACGCAGGCATCAAATCTTTTGAAGACCTCAAAGGTAAGCGTGTCAACGTGGGTAACCCTGGCTCGGGCCAGCGCGACACCATGGAAGTGTTGATGAAGAAAATGGGTTGGACGATGGCTGACTTTGCCTTAGCCTCTGAGTTGCAAGCAGCCGAGCAGTCACAGGCTCTTTGTGACAACAATATTGACGCCATGGTCTACACAGTCGGTCACCCTGCGGGTTCGATCAAGGAAGCCACAACCGCTTGCGATTCAGTGCTTGTGAACGTCGACAATGGCAGCGTAACCGCATTGGTTGAAGAGTACCCCTTCTATCGCACGGCTATCATTCCTGGTGGCATGTACCGCGGTACAGATGGCGACACCACCACCTTTGGTGTGGGCGCCACGCTGATTACCAGTGCTGACGTGCCCGATGACGTGGTCTATGCCTTGGTTAAAAGCGTGTTCACCAACATGGACCAGTTCCGTGGCTTGCATCCTGCTTTTGCAAAATTAGAGCCACAGCAAATGGTCACTGACGGTCTTTCAGCACCATTGCATCCTGGTGCTGAAAAGTACTACCGTGAGGTCGGCCTGCTGAAGTAAGCGGGTTATCTCTTCACTCAAGGGCAAGGATCGCGGGGAGAACCTGGGCCTTGCCCTCATTTTTTGTTGTCGACGCACGACCCAACGATTTAGTTACTCACCATGAACCAGCCAAAAATCGGCCCCAACACCCCCAATGACACTGGTGCAGCCCAGCGCCAGTTCAATGATGATGAGTTGCAAGACTTGGTCGCGAGCACCGACACCGGCGCACGTCAACCCCAAAACCAAAAAGTGGTCTTGCTCATCGCAGCGGTGGCTTTTTCTTGGTCGTTGTTTCAGTTGTGGATTGCGCAACCGCAGCTCTGGTTTGCCGAGTACTTTTCTGTTTTAAATTCCTCACAAACGCGACCCATGCACTTGGCATTTGCAATGATGCTGGCCTTCTTGGTGTACCCGGCACTGAAGTCCTCATCAAGACAACGCATTCCAATCACAGACTGGTTATTGGCTGTAGCTGGTGCGGGGTGTTCTTTATATGTCTTTTATTTTTCGCGTGACCTGGCCCTGACCGCGCGTTCGGGCTTACCCACTGAGCAGCAACTGGTGGTTGGCGCTGTCGGGGTTTTACTTTTATTAGAGGCCTCTCGACGTGCACTCGGACCAGCACTGACAGTTGTGGCCGCTCTCTTTTTGGCTTACGCCTACATGGGTCAAGGCTGGTTAATTCCTGACATCATCGCGCACAGTGGCCTCTCACTGACCGTCTTGATCAACGCGCAATGGCTGGACACTGGTGGCGTTTTCGGTATTCCACTGGGCGTCTCAACGGCTTTTGTGTTTTTGTTCGTCTTATTTGGCTCCATGCTCGATAAGGCTGGCGCTGGCAACTACTTTATTCAACTGGCTTTCGCCGGGCTCGGCAGCCTACGAGGCGGCCCCGCCAAAGCGGCGGTTGTGGGTTCAGCCATGACGGGGTTGATTTCGGGCTCCTCTATTGCCAATGTTGTGACCACCGGCACCTTTACCATCCCATTGATGCGAAAGGTCGGCTTCACCGCTGAAAAAGCCGGTGCGGTCGAGGTGGCTAGTTCCGTCAACGGACAGATCATGCCGCCTGTGATGGGGGCTGCGGCCTTTTTGATGGTCGAATTCGTGGGCATCTCTTACTTGGAAGTGATCAAACACGCTTTCATCCCCGCTGTGATTTCATATATTGCATTGGTGTACATCGTTCACTTGGAAGCGCTCAAGCAAGACATGCCCGCACTCGGGCCCGCAAAAAGCTTAACCCGTATGTTTTTAAGCACCGCGGCCGGCTTTGCGGTAGCTGGTACTTTATTTACCGGTTTGATTTACGGCGTACGCGGTCTGCAAGACGTGGCACCGAGTATTGCAGACCCCATCATCGTCTTGCTGGTTCTGGTGCTCTACGTTTTGGCGGTTCGCGTGGCCGCGCGGCGCGAAGACCTCAGCCCAGACCAAACATTGACCGGTGAGATCAAACTACCCAGCATCGGCAAAGTCTTTCCGACGGGTCTGCATTACCTGCTGCCCATTCTGGTGTTGGTCTGGTTTCTCATGGTTGAAATGCAATCGCCAGCGAAATCCGCTTTTTACGCGGTGCTCACCATGATCATGATCGTACTCACACAACGGCCCTTAAAAGCCCTGTTTCGCCGAACCAGCATCACTGCGGCTCTGCGCCACGGTGCGACTGACCTGATCGAAGGCATGATTGCCGGTGCACGCAACATGATTGGCATTGGCGTGGCCACAGCAGCAGCTGGCATCATTGTGGCCATCGTCACCCGCACCCCGATCGGCACCGAACTCGCTGGCTTGGTTGACACCTTAGCCGCTGGCAACCTGATGCTCATGTTGCTACTAATCGGTGCCTTTTCATTGATACTTGGCATGGGTTTACCAACCACAGCCAACTATATCGTGGTTTCTTCGCTGATGGCCTCAGTGGTGGTCACGCTGGGCGCGCAAGAGGGTTTGATCGTCCCGCTGATCGCTGCTCACTTGTTTGTTTTCTACTTTGGCATCATGGCTGATGTCACCCCACCTGTCGGACTGGCGAGCTTTGCTGCCGCAGCAGTCTCTGGCGGCGACCCGATGCGCACGGGTTTTATTGCCTTCTTTTATTCGCTGCGTACCGTGGCATTGCCCTTTTTATTCATCTATGACCCCACCCTTATTCTCTACGGTATCGATTTGGCCACCTGGCCAGGTGTCTTTC
>JAFMCG010000104.1 GCA_017857895.1 Burkholderiaceae bacterium
CGGCTTGGTCAAACCCGTGCTCAACCCAAAGCTCACCCCCAGGCTTGAGCCGGCTTGCTGCCTCAAAAATGATGCTTTTATGGGCGCTTAAGCCATCATGCTCATCAGTTAACGCCGCTCGGGGCTCAAATCGCAAGTCACCTTGATCCAAATGAGGGTCTTGGGGGTGGATGTACGGCGGATTGGAAACAATCAAATCAAACAAGGTCGAGGTGGGGATTGGATCGAACCAACGCCCCAATACCATCTGAATAGGGGTGCCCAAGCGCACTGCGTTGGCTTGGGCGAGTGCCAATGCCCCGGCGCTAAGATCGGTCGCTGTCACTTGTGCGTCGGGTCTCGCTTTGGCAATGCTGATGGCAATAATGCCACTGCCCGTCCCCAAATCGAGCACAGCTGGCGCAACCTTGCTCGCAATCGATGCCAAGGCCATTTCTACCAATAACTCTGTATCTGGCCTGGGAATCAAAACGTCTGGACCCACGGTAAAGCAGTGACTCATGAACTCACGCTGGCCCAAAAGGTAAGCAATCGGCTCACCCAGGCATCGGCGATTTTCCAAAGCGAGAAACTCAGACGCTTCTGCGCTGGACAGGACATGGTCGTCATGCGCCAACAGCCATTCTCGCTGCTGTCTCAATACGTGGGCCAGCAGCAAACCAGTCTCCAGGCGCGGCAAACGCTTGCGACCAAAACATGCCTTGACCGTCAGCGCCTGATCAGACGACATCAGCCAAAGCGGCGAGTTGATTGGCTTGATGCTCTGCAATCAGTGTTCCCGTGAGCTCGTCAAGGTCGCCTTCCATCATGGCTTGTAGTTTGTACAAGGTGAGATTGATGCGGTGGTCGGTGATGCGGCCCTGCGGAAAATTGTAGGTGCGAATCCGTTCAGAGCGATCACCAGAGCCCACCAAACTTTTACGTTGCGCAGCCTCTTTGTCTTGGTGCTCGCGCAGCTGCACGTCTTTGATGCGTGCCGCGAGCACTTGCATGGCTTTGTCTTTGTTGCGATGCTGCGAGCGATCATCTTGGCACTCAACCACAATACCTGTGGGCAGGTGTGTGATTCGCACGGCTGAGTCTGTTTTGTTGATGTGCTGACCACCAGCACCACTGGCCCGGTAGGTGTCGATGCGCAGGTCTGAAGACTGAATATTCACCTCTGACTGCTCGTCAGCCTCTGGCATCACGGCCACGGTGCAAGCAGAGGTGTGAATGCGCCCTTGTGACTCGGTTTCTGGCACGCGTTGCACGCGGTGTGCACCCGATTCAAACTTTAGACGACCGTAGACGCCCTCACCTTCGATGCGCACAATCACTTCTTTGTAGCCGCCAACTTCTGCCTCACTTTCTGACATCAGCTCAACCCGCCAGCCCCGCCTCTCAGCGAAGCGGCTGTACATGCGCAAGAGGTCACCACTGAACAGTGCGCTCTCATCGCCGCCAGTGCCAGCTCTGATTTCCAGAAAAACGCTGCGTGAATCATCCGGATCCTTAGGCAACAACAGAAATTGCAGGTCACTTTCCAGGGCTTCAAGCTGTCGTCGACAGGTGTCAATTTCATCAAGCGCCATGGCTTTCATGTCGGGTTCGCTTAAGAGCACTTTGGCGTCATTAAGCGCGGTTTCTGTATGAACATAGCTGTCAAACGCCGTTACCACGGGCTCTAGCTCTGAGCGCTCGCGTGAGAGCTGCCGGAATTGCTTCATGTCGTTGGCGGTTTCAGGTTGCGACAAAATGGCATCAACCTCTTCAAGCCGCCGTTGCAATTGTTCAAGGCGCGAACGCATGGAAGATTTCATAGGAATTGGGCACTGGCAAGTCGGTAAAGGGAAAAGTCGTGAAAGAGACTATTGTCGAACAGGCCACGCATAGCCGAGTGGCGAGCTTGGCGCCGCTAACGGCGGCCGTCGCGCGAGGGAAACAATCGAGGCAACCAACCCAGCAGTTGTTGACGCTCGGCCTCCTCACTTTGGTGCAAAGCGGCCAAAGTACCGTGCAGATACTTTTGTGTGAGGGCATGGGCGAGTTGTTCCATCACCATTTCGGGTGATTCACCTTTGGCCAAAGCACGTTTGGCACGCTCAAGCTCGTGGCCCTGCATGGCTTGCGCACCCGCCTGCAGACCTTTGATGATCGGCACGGTGGAGCGCAACTGCAACCAATGCATGTAGCTTCGAACTCGCGAGTCGATGATGGCCTCAGCTTGCAGAACCGCTGATTGACGCGCTTGTGCACCCGACTGAACCACCGCACCGAGGTCATCAACGGAGTACAAATAAACGTCGTCTAGGCGGCCGACTTCGGGCTCAATGTCACGAGGCACGGCCAAATCCACCATGACCATCGGCAAGCGACGACGCTCGCGCGACGCACGCTCAACCATGCCCAAGCCCAATATGGGCAGGGTACTGGCCGTACAGGATACGATGACGTCAAAAGAGGCGAGCTGCGCGGGGAGATCAGCCAAGCGCATGGCGCTGGCATTGAATCGGTTGGCAAGCACATCGGCGCGTTCAATGGTTCGATTGGCAACCGCTATTTTCTTGGGCTGGCGAGCCGCAAAGTGGGTGGCACACAGTTCGATCATTTCACCGGCGCCGATAAACAGCACCCGCGCTTGGGACAGGTCACCAAACACGCGCTCAGACAGACGCACAGCGGCGGCTGCCAAAGAGACCGACTGCTCGCCAATTGATGTGGTGCTGCGCACTTCTTTGGCAACAGAAAACGTGCGCTGAAACAATTGATGCAAAAGCGTACCGAGCGACCCAGCCTCTTCGGCCGCGCGAACCGCGCCTTTCATCTGCCCCAAAATCTGTGGCTCACCCAAAACCATTGAATCCAGGCCGCTCGCCACCCGAAAGGCGTGCCGCACGGCTTGATCTTGGTCATGCAAGTAAACGTGCGGCAACAATGTTTTTTGGTCCAAGCGGTTGTAGTCGGCCAACCACTTGGGCAATTGGCTCACCACCTCAATATCGGCAGCACAGTAGATTTCTGTTCGGTTGCAGGTCGACAACACCGCGGCTTCGTGAACCGCTCCGCCAAAGGCCGAACGCAGTGATTCAACGGCCGGTTTGATCAAGTCTTCAGACAAGGAAATACGTTCGCGCACCGATACCGGTGCCGAAACATGGTTCAAACCGAGTGTGTAAACACCGACTGACATGGTTTAAGCGCCTTGTTAACAGACAAAACGCATCATTAATTGAAGACAAGCCTATTATAGGGCTCTCACAACGATTGCGCACCCAATTCCCTTGAAGGGCGCACCAAGAGCAATGCCTTTGGGGTGTATTAATTCTGTTTTGCCGTGGCCTGGTAGCTCAGTCGGTATAGCAAAGCAGTGAACGAGCCGAGGGTGCTAGATAAGCCAAAAATCGACCGTGTAAGTCAAAAATCAACTGCGCAGTCTCAAGCTATAGTATCGGGGCTGCGGCCTATTTCCTTCAAAATTTCAATGGTGTGTTCGCCTAGTTTGGGCGCAGGGCGACGGAACTGACCTGGCGTCTGGCTTAGGCGCGGGACGATGTTGTGCATGGGAACTTTGCCCAAAGACTCGTCTGGTAGATGAACAATCGCTTCGCGGCCCAAGACATAGGGATGGTCGATCAGCTCGGCCACCGAGAAGACTGGACCAGCAGTGACACCAGCTTTTTCAAAGATAGCGAGGTTTTCTGCTTGCGTGCGAGCGCCGACAAACTCAGCAATGATCTTGTCGAGTGCGGTGCGATTCTTTACCCGCGCATCGTTGTCAATGAAACGCGGATCTTGTTTGAGTTCCGGGCGGCCAATCGCATCTAAGATCTGCATGGCCATGGCCTGCATCGAGCCGGACATTGAAATGTAGAACTCGTCTTGGCAGCGATAGAGGTTGCGTGGGGCGGTGTGAGAGGATTGGTTGCCCGCTCTCATGCTAACAGTCCCTGTGGCTTGATATTTAGCGGCTTCAGAAGAGATGACAGAAAAAATAGGTTCGAACAGTGACAGGTCGATGACCTGTCCTTGGCCCGTTTTTTCGGCGACGCGTAACGCGGTCAATACGCCAGCTGCCCCATAAATACCTGCGATCATGTCGGCCAAGGCCAGTGGCGGTAAGGCTGGTGGCTTGTCGGCAAATCCGTTCAGATGGGCAAATCCAGACATTGCTTCAACCAATGTGCCAAAGCCGGGTTTATCCCGGTAGGGGCCGGTTTGCCCCCAACCTGAGACCCGCACCACGAGTAAAGCCGGATTAATCGTCAATAGGCTCTCGGGAGACAGTCCCATTTTTTCAAGGCCGCCCGGTACAAAGTTTTCAATCAACACTTGAGCGGTAGCAATTAGGGCTTTGAAATCGTCAAGACCTGCCTCGCTCTTTAAATCCAGCACCATCGAGCGCTTGTTACGCCCGTAGACTTTCCAGTAGATATCGTGGCCTTGCTCGCGCCAGTGTCTCAGGTCGTCACCAACGCCCGGACGTTCGACTTTGATCACATCGGCGCCAAAGTCTGCCAAGTAAACGGAAAGCATATTACCTGCCACCAAACGCGACATGTCAATGACACGCACATCATGTAATGGTCCTGTTCTGTTCTGATCAAAATCTTTCAAGCGATTCCCCTCTCATTTCGCAAACACCTCCTGACAAGGCCTGTTGAGGTCTGTATTAAAACAGCACTTCATTAATGACAGCTTGTCATGATGTGACTGCAGCGACGTTTTGACTCTAAGTACTCATACCGCTGTCTAAAACGGTTAGGTGAATTTGGTGTATTATCATCGTCTCATTATGGCCTGGTAGCTCAGTCGGTAGAGCAGAGGATTGAAAATCCTTGTGTCGGTGGTTCGATTCCGCCCCGGGCCACCACTGAATTTTGAAACCCTAGCGTTCGCGCTGGGGTTTTTACTTTTGTGGCTCTGAAAATGGTGATAGTGCTTTTAATCATACGAGTGACTATACTGTTGTCAATGCTAAACAGGAATCCATCATGAGCACAATCTCAGCAAATGACCTCAAAACCAAAGGGGTCAAAGCAATTGAGCAAGCCCTCGCCACACAACCCGAAGTTGCCGTTTCTGTCCGCGGGCAAATTAAATACATTGTAATGAGCGGAGAACAATATCAATATCTTCGAGAATGCGAACTTGAAGCCGCACTTGCTGAATCTAAAGCCGATCTTGACGCCGGCCGCTATGTAAAAGAAACTGTTGCCCAGCATATTCGCCGCATCAATAAGCTAAACGCAAAGTTGGCAGCATGACTTGGCAGTTAATTTTTACAGAGCAATACAACCGCAAAGCCGCAAAATTCATTAAACAACACCCCGAAGTTCTGGTTCAGTACACCAAAACACTTGAGCTTTTAACGGTAAACCCACATCACCCTTCCCTGAGATTGCACGGCCTTAAGGGAAAACTTAATGGCCTGCACAGCGCCTCTATTAACCTGAAGTACAGAATTACTCTTGAACTCATCATTACTGAGAGTGAAATTATTCCAATCAATGTTGGGGATCACGACGAAGTTTATTAATTTGGTGAGCAAGATATGAAATCCTTGTGTCGGCGGTTCGATTCCGCTCCGGGCCACCACATGTTCGAAGAAAACCTCAGCGTTCGCGCTGAGGTTTTTGCTTTTGGGGGGGCTTGTAACAGGATACTTCTATTATTGACACGTTTCCCATATGTATCTACAATGTAGAAACATTAGGAGCGCGCTATGCAAGCAACCATCAAAAAATGGGGCAACAGCCCTGCTTTGCGAATATCGAGTTCGGTTATGGAATTGGCTCAGCTGACAATAAATCAGGCAGTCAATATCAATGTGCTTAAGGGGAAAATCATTATCGAACCCATTGCACCCAAACGCACTCGCCTTGAGGATTTATTAGCAGGTATTACTCCTGACAATATCCATGCGGAAGAAAGCTTCGGGCGCCCAGCCGGAAAGGAGATCCTTTAGTGCCTAAATCATATGTTCCCGAGGCGGGGGATATTGTTTGGCTTGAATTTGATCCTCAAACCGGCCGTGAGCAAGCTGGGCATCGACCAGCATTGGTATTAAGCCCAGCCACTTACAATGAGAAGGTCAGCCTGGCTGTTTGCTGCCCGCTTTCAACTAAAGCAAAAGGGTACCCCTTTGAAGTTGAAGTGGAAATAGGCAAGACAACTAGCGTCGTTTTATCTGATCAGGTCAAATCATTAGACTGGCGAGAACGCAAAGCAAAATTCAAATCCAAAATCACTGCCGCTCAACTCAAGCGAGTTCGCGACAATATCAAAGCCCTGCTAGCTATCGATTAATTTGACACAAGGATTGAAAATCCTTGTGTCGGTGGTTCAATTCCGCCTCGGGCCACCAAGGTTTCGCAAAGCCCCGTCAAAGTGCGGGGCTTTGTCTTTTGTAGTTCCTGTTCTACTTACCACAGCCTTCCCCATACACTCCAGCGCAGCAGCACCACACCTACGCTGTCCCCAAAGTCAAAAGACCGTAATTCGCATTGACGGCACTATTGGCACGAGGACACAGTGATGGGGTCTCATCAGAAAACACCACTACGAGTAAAACCACTCCACACGCTCAACACGCTGGCCTACACAGAACCACAAATAATTCATTTGCGTGACGGTGAAGTTGTCTTGTTCAAACGACAGCATAGCCAGTTGTGGAAGTGCCGCTTCAAACTGTCTGATGGCAGCGTACTTCAACACGCCGTGCTAGTATTGGTGCTGACAAATAACAACAATTGCTCAATTTATTGAGATCATTGATTCATATATTTATTGGTACAAAGCAAAACGATTCAAGATGTCCTTTGGATTACTCAGTCCTTTAGACTATCGAGAAACACTAGTACTTGCAGCATAAATCAGTCTAATTTTTTAGTCTTATCCCCGCTGTTCAGACTTAAACCGGCGCCAACCTCACAGACTAAATATTAGGGAAACAAATGAAATCCAAATTTATAATGACGGCGTTAGCGCTTGTACCGGTATTAGTGTTCGCACAAACATCACCTAATCTTTTAGGATCTTGGAAGGGTATAGGTAACGCTGCTGTTGCTGGTGCCGATATTTACCACCCGACCGAAAAAGACAAAGAAAAGTCTGTGCGCTTTACAAATATGGAATTTACTTTAGTTGTTGACAGGGAAGAAGGGCGGAACTTTACTGGCTATATAAGCTCCACAAGCAATAAAACCACAGCCAATGCTGATAACAAAAAAATGATCTTAGGGTCTTATGCCAAAGATAAGAAGAGCGGCGTCTGGGTAAACGACGTGGGAGGAAGCGCCACTTTTAAATTAGCAGATTCTAATATTTTAGAAGTTTGCTATACCCAAGTTTCACCAAAACCAATGGTCGCGGACTGCCTTGAAATGATTAAGCAATAATTCCTTACTGGATTAGGCATCCTCGGCCCTGGTAGATCCGCCTCGGGCCACCACCGAATTTTGAAACCCTAGCGTTCGCGCTGGGGTTTTTTTCATTTGTGGGCTTGTAACTGGATGTTTCAAAGTGATCGCGATAGCTACGGCACTTGTAGCGTCCAGTTACGGGACGGTTGATTCACAAGTGTCGTTTTAAACGACAGTTCAACACCGTACCCATCAAAAAGTCAGGTCGACCTCTCCCAAATCAGAAATTAAAATAGCAGTATGAATACAAACCGCCATTCCAGCTAATGTCCCGCAAGCAAGATCTCTTACAAACTCTCGCCCTAGTACCCTCACCTACCCACGAACGACCAAATCTCCACAGTCTTCAATACGCACAACCCTCTAGCGTCCAGTTACGGGACGGTGATGTGGTTGTGTTTCGTCGTGCCGATAGCCCACTCTGGCAATTCCGTTACCGCTCCGTTATCATCTGGCACAAGTCTTACTATCTATCCAATGATTTTTTGCACTATCAAATATCCAACTATCGTAATGAGCATTGTGTTTGTAGAAAAGAAAGTGAGGGCAAAACCAAGGGCTCTTGAAGGAGCACCATGTGCATAGTTCATGGTAAATAGAAGCCGCCCTATGCCAAAGCACACGGCCGCTATTGGCACTACCGACAACCATGTTGCTGGCATAACTACAGACCAGACCAAATAGACGAGGGTCGCGAGCAATG
>JAFMCG010000008.1 GCA_017857895.1 Burkholderiaceae bacterium
TGACGCACTGGAGCAGGCTGCTGGTGGTGCGCAGGGGGGAAACAGTAATCAGTACACTGTGTGCTGGTGTTAGCCATTACTGACCGGTAACCCATACCCACTTGGGTACTCAACCTAGGAGTCAATATGAACATTGAACTTGATGAAGTAGTTGTACAGGATGTCTCTGATGACGCGCTCGAGCTTGCTGCTGGTGGTGCGCAGCTGCAGGGGGGATTCCATTCACAAATATACACTGCATGCATGCCGGCAGTTGGGTGTAGCAGTTAGCCATTTGTACTCCTAGCCATTGCTGACAGCTAACCCATACCCACTTGGGTACTTAACCTAGGAATCAATATGAATATTGAACTTGATGAAGTTGTTGTGCAGGATGTTTCTGATGACGCACTGGAGCAGGCTGCTGGTGGTGCGCAGGGGGGGTGTGACAGTATGAACAGCTTTCCTTGCTCCGTCTCGGTGTTGGTGTTAGATATTGCTGACCGGTAACCTACAACCTTGGTCGTGGGTACTATAAGTAAGACTGCCACCTTCGGGTGGCTTTTTAACGCCCGAGCAGCATCGTTTGAGCAAAATACAGTGCATAGGTGTGCTAGGAGTCCCGAACAGAATTAGGGGGGTGGGGGTACGGTGGGGTCGGCAGATCCCGCTTTTAATTTTTTGGTGGGGTTTCGCTTTCAAAGCGGATGACACCCCCTAGGGGTAAGCAATGTGCAAATGACTCGGGTGATGGTTTGTTGATCGAAATTTCTTGGGTATGCCTTTGGGTATGTAAAAATAAAAAACGCCCCGAGAGGCGCTTAATTATTGAATTACTGGCGGACAGAGGGGGATTCGAACCCCCGATACGCTATGAACGTATACACGCTTTCCAGGCGTGCGCCTTCAACCGCTCGGCCACCTGTCCTACACGAGCCGGTGAATTCCCGACCACGCAAGGGCTGAAGTTTAACAGAGACTTGCTAATGGAATATTTCGGTCTTGTTTGTGCTGTTCTGGGGTGTTATTTGTGTTGCAGGATGCGTTGCACGTAGCGAGCGATGGTGTCGATTTCTAAATTAACTTGGTGACCGGGTTTGACGTGCTGCAGGGTTGTGACTTGCATGGTGTGTGGGATCACGTTGATGCTGAACTCGGTGCCCGTCTCGATGTCTGTGACGTCGTTAACAGTCAGGCTAATCCCGTTGACGGTGATCGATCCTTTGTAGGCTAGGTACATGCCGAGCGACTTGGGTGCATGTATGACAAGCAACCAAGATTCTCCAACGGATTCGAATTTGACGACCTGACCCAAACCATCGACGTGACCGGAAACCAAATGGCCACCGATCTGATCACCTATCTTGAGTGACTTCTCTAAGTTCACCGGACCTGGCTTTTGTAGGCCCATTGTTTTGTTGAGGCTTTCACGCGAAACGTCAGCCGTGAAGTGCTGGCTCTCTGGTAATGACGTCACGGTCATGCACGCGCCTTCGATGGCGATTGAGTCTCCGAGTTTGACGTCAGACATATCCAAACCACCCACTTCAATCAGAAGCCTCACGCCACTGTCGGCTTGTCCGGGGTGAATCGTCTCAACTTTTTTAATCTGGCCAACGGCGGCCACAATGCCTGTGAACATTCGTTTTCCCCTGAAATGATGCTTATTGCATGCGCTGGTTGTTGGCTTGGATGTGATCCACCAAGGCCTGCCAACGATTGATCGTGCGAGCCCTGACTCGGATATCGGGCTCAAAAGTCGCATGATCGATAAAGGCCAGTTGTCCCGCCTCACTGAGTTGGTCAATGCCGGGTAGTTTCATCATGGGCAAACCATCGCCCAAGAACATCGGTGCCATGTAAAGCAACAACTCATCGACGCAATCCGACTGCCAAAAGGCCCCATTTAAGTTGGCGCCAGCCTCAACATGCAACTCATTGATGCCATGGCTACCCAGCCAGCGCAGCACAGCCGGCAAGTCGACCTTACCGGGCTGATTGGCTTGCGGCACTTCAATAATCTTGGCACCCAAATCCTTAAGCGCTTGTTGCTTGGATTGGTCAGTGCTCGCAGTAAAGATCAACAAGCCCGGTGTCTGCATCAATTTGGCCGTTAGAGCGACATCAAGCTTGTGATCAATCAAGGCCCGCAGTGGCTGTCTGGGCGTCTCAACTGCCCGTACATTCATTTGCGGATCATCGGTCTTCACCGTCCCGATACCCGTCAACACACAACAACTGCGCGCACGCCAGTGATGACCATCGGCACGCGCCAAAGGCCCCGTGATCCACTGCGACTCACCACTGGGCAAAGCGGTTTTAAGATCCATCGATGCCGCAATCTTCAACCACGTGTAAGGCACGCCGCGAACCATACGCGACACAAAACCTGGGTTCACTTCCAGCGCCGGCATGGCCAACACACCAACCGTGACCTCAATGCCCGCAGCCCTGATTTGCTCGATGCCACGACCCGCCACCGCGGGATTAGGGTCAACGTGACCAATCACCACCCGCGCTGGCTTCACCTTTAGCAACGCATCTGTACAAGGTGGGGTCTTGCCGTGGTGGCTACAAGGTTCAAGCGTGACATACACGGTCGCGCCGTCAATGGATTGCTGATTTTTTTTGGCGTCTCGCAATGCCATGATCTCAGCGTGAGCGTCACCAGACTTTTGAGTGACGCCCTGGCCAATCACTTGTCCATCCTTAACGATCAAGCAACCCACGCGAGGGTTCGGTGTGGGCACATACAAGGTTGAGTACGCCAATTCCAAGGCCTGAGCCATGAAATGTTGATCAGTGGCCAAACGGTCATCGGTCATCGCTTGCGGCCCGTGGGTGGCATCTGCATTTCTTTAATGGCTTGCACAAATTCACCAATATCCTCAAAACTCTTGTATACCGACGCAAACCTCACATAAGCCACCTTATCGAGCTTGTTGAGTTCTTGCATCACAAGGGCACCAATTTTTTCTGTTGAGACCTCTCGCTCACCGCTCGTGAGCAACTGCTCTTCGATGCGGTGCGCCACTTGATCAATTTGATCAAGGCTGACAGGGCGTTTTCTGAGGGCGAGCTTCAAGCTCGCCTTCAGTTTCAGTGGGTCGTATTCGTGGCGGCTGCTGTTGCGCTTAACCACCGTTGGCATCGACAACTCAGCACGCTCGTAAGTCGTGTAGCGGCGATCACATTTCTCACAACGGCGACGACGTCGAATGACATCGCCCTCTTCGCCGATACGAGAATCAACAACCAGTGTCTCGGAATGACCGCAAAAAGGACACTTCATTCGATATCGTCAGCCGCCCTGAACAGATTAACGGTAAACCGGAAACGCGCTGGTCAAAGCATGCACCCGCTCACGCACAGACTCTAAATTGGCGCTATCCGTTGGCTTATCCAAAACGTCAGCAATCAAATGCGCCGTCTCTTTGGCCTGATCTTCCTTAAACCCACGGGTGGTCATCGCTGGCGTCCCCAAACGCACACCGCTGGTCACAAAAGGCTTCTCTGGGTCATTTGGAATCGCGTTCTTGTTGACCGTGATGTGCGCGTGGCCCAAGGCCTCTTCTGCGACCTTACCCGTGATGCCTTTGGCGCGTAAATCGACCAACATCACATGGCTTTCGGTGCGACCCGACACAATACGCAGACCACGTGCAACCAAGGTCTCAGCCATCACTTGCGCATTTTTCACAACCTGCGCAGAGTAGGTTTTAAATTCAGGCGCCGAGGCTTCTTTAAAAGCCACCGCCTTGGCCGCAATCACGTGCATCAAAGGACCGCCTTGCATGCCTGGGAAGATAGCCGAGTTGATGCTCTTCTCGTGCTCAGACTTCATCATGATGATGCCGCCCCGAGGACCACGCAGGCCCTTGTGAGTGGTCGAGGTCACGAAGTCCGCGTAAGGCACGGGATTGGGATAAGCACCACCGGCCGCCAAGCCAGAGAAGTGCGCCAAATCAACCAACAACAAAGCGCCACTGTCTTTGGCAATCTTCGAGAGACGCTCAAAATCCATGCGCAGCGAATAAGCCGAGGCGCCCGCCACAATCAACTTGGGCTTTTCTGTTTTGGCGAGATGCTCGACCTTGTCGTAGTCCAACACTTCATTGGCATCCAAACCGTACTGCAAAAAGTTATACAGCTTGCCTGAGGCGTTCACGCTTGCGCCGTGGGTTAAGTGCCCGCCATCGGCCAAGCTCATACCAAGCACCGTGTCACCGGGCTTTAACACTGCCAAGTAAACCGCTTGGTTTGCTTGTGAGCCTGAGTTGGGTTGCACGTTAGCCGCTTGGGCGCCAAACAATGCTTTCAAGCGATCAATAGCCAGCTGCTCAACAATGTCCACAAACTCGCAACCACCGTAGTAACGCTTGCCGGGATACCCTTCAGCGTACTTGTTGGTCATCTGTGAGCCCTGAGCTTGCATCACCGCTGGGCTGGTGTAATTTTCAGAGGCGATCAGCTCGATGTGTTGCTCTTGGCGGATGTCTTCCTTTTGGATGGCATCCCACACGTCTGGGTCAACACGGTCTAGGGTCAGTTTGCGGTCAAACATTGGGTTCGTCCTGGCTAAAAGTCGACGGGAAAATAGCAATAGTGGAAATGCAATCAGGCGGCAAACACCGCCTGACCGACAACATGAACAATTTATGACTCATTATTGTACCGCCACCAGCACCCTTGTTGCCTTTACCCGACTTGTTTAGGGGCTAAGGCAGGGTTAAGCGTGTAGGTTCCCGTGAGGCTAGCCTGACCTAGGACGTGGCCTTGCATTGCTTTAACCGCCTGCGGCCCAGAAAACACGCCCTCTAGGGGCAGCTTATCCACGTCCAACGCATAAACCGTAAAAACATAGCGGTGGATCAGCGCATCATTCCAAGGCGGGCAAGGACCGTCGTAACCAAAATACTGGCCAGACATGTCGCGATCAGCGGCAAACCAGCCGGTATAGTCATTGGTACCTTGACGGGTTTCGTGTGGCGTTAAAGGCCCACCCTTTCCACGTGGCACCACCTCATTAGAATATTCACCTTCTGCGATCTCACGCTTATCAGCAGCCAAATCCACCAAAACCCAGTGATAGAAATCAGCGCGCGGTAAGTCAGCTGGGACTTCACGGCCCTCTTGATTAACATCATCAGGCCGTGTTGGTACATCCGGATCATGACAAATCACCGCAAACGAAAGCGTGCCAGCCGGCACCTCATCCCAAACCAAATGGGGATTGAGGTTATCAGCCAAAGCCACGTGATTCTGAGAATCAATTTTTCCGAAGGCGTAGAGTTCTGGGATGCAAGCCTGATCAGCAAATGAAAGACTCGACAATTTCATGGCAAACTCCTTAAGTATTTCGGGCGGACAGCACCGCCTAGCAGGCCTTTAAAGAAAGTCCTGCCATCGCAGGGGCCCATGCCCTCTAGCAACCCCATCACATCAAGGTTTAGCTTACCTTAACACGGGCAAATTTACGTTTACCAACTTGTAAGATATAAATGCCAGGGCCTAGTGTTAAACCCTTATCAGAGATCTTTTCGCCATCGACACGAACCCCACTCTGCTCTATATTTCGCTGCGCCTCAGAGCCAGAACTGACTAGTGCAGCATCGCGCAGCGCCTTCAAAATACCCACAGGGCCAGAGCCAAGCGAAACCTCAGGCATGTCCTCAGGGATCGCCCCATCACGGAACCGGGCTTCAAAGGCAGCCAAAGCGGCTTGCCCACTACCGACCCCATGGAAACGATCAACGATCTCTTGGGCCAACATCACTTTGATGTCCCGCGGATTGCGGCCCTCTTCGGTCTGCTTCTTAAGGCCTTCAATGTCTACCAAGGATTTAAACGACAACAGCTCAAAGTACTGCCACATGAGCGTGTCGGAAATCGACATGAGTTTGCCAAACATCGAATCGGACGGCTCGCTGATGGCAATGTAGTTGCCTTTGGACTTGGACATTTTGTCGACACCGTCGGTGCCCACCAAAAGCGGCATCGTCAAAATGCACTGCGGCGTCTGCCCCATTTCCTTTTGCAGCTCACGGCCCACTAGCAAGTTGAACTTCTGGTCAGTGCCCCCGAGCTCAAGATCAGCCTTTAGCGCCACAGAGTCATAGCCCTGCATCAGCGGGTAAAGAAACTCGTGCACCGAGATGGCCACGCCATTGCGAAATCGCTGCGTAAAGTCCTCGCGCTCCATCATGCGCGCCACCGTATAGCGCGAAGCGAGCTCAATCATGCCCCGTGCCCCAAGCGGATCACACCACTCTGAGTTGTACCTAATTTCGGTCTTTTCTGGGTCAAGTACCAAGCTGGCTTGGGCGTAATAAGTTTTGGCGTTGGCCTCAATTTGCTCGCGTGTGAGCGGCGGACGGGTGTTGTTGCGTCCCGACGGGTCACCAATCATGGCGGTAAAGTCGCCAATCAAAAAAATCACCGTGTGCCCTAGGTCTTGTAACTGCCTGAGTTTATTGAGCACCACCGTGTGACCCAAATGGATATCTGGGGCTGTCGGATCAAGCCCGAGCTTGATGCGCAGCGGGATGTTTTCAGCGTGGCTGCGAGCCAGTTTTTGAATGAATTCTTGCTCGACCAATAGTTCGTCACAACCGCGTTTGGCGATCTGAAGACTTTCCTTCACAAGGTCGGTAATGGGGTACGTTTTTTGAGTCATGGCGGAAAAGTTTGGTTTGGGACTGAAACAAACGGTAACAGACGGGCGGTAACACCAAAAAACGTCTGTTCTCACCAGATGAAATCAACTACCATTATGACAGGAATCAATTCGGTCACTTTTCGTGTCCGATGATATTGTGCGATTAAGTGCAACCGCTTCGATAATTTTTGACAAAAGACCCTATCGCAATGACCGACCTGCGCCAAGCGAACCACCTTCCGTTAAAGAAAAATCAACCAACGGTTTCTGGTCAGCAACGGCGCCCCCTCAAAACGGCACTCGGTCTGACCGTTGCGGGTTTGCTGGTTGGTGCTGGTGCCTTCGCCATGGTGCAGCCCTCAAAGTCGGTTCTACCCGAGCAAAGGGTCGTGGCCGATACCTTTTCCCTGCCCCTACCGGGGGCAGTTCCAAACGAGTCCACAGCAGCCGCTGACGATTACCGACTTGAAACTCGGATTCAATCCGGTGACACCATTGCCAGCATCTTGTCGCGACTCGACGTTTCCGAGCAAGGCTTGATGGGTTTTATTACCGCCAACAAAGACACCCGCAAAGCCGCCCATCGGCTGGTACCGGGGCGCACCGTTCAGGCCTCGCTTGATGCCAATGGCGCCATGAACTGGGTGCGTTACATCCACACCCCAGGCACTGAAGACAAAGGCGAATATGTCACCGAGTATCTCGAGCTCGTCAAGAACCCAGATGGTTCATTTGCTGCCGAAGAAAAAGTTGCCAGCACCGAATCCCAAACAAATATCGCATCTGGGCGCATTAAATCGTCATTGTTCGGCGCCACCGATCAGGCGGGTATCCCTGACGCGGTGACCATGCAAATCGCCGAGACCTTGGGTGGTCGCTTGGACTTTGTGCGCGACATTCGAGAAGGCGATGAGTTTCGCGTGATTTACGAAACCCGGACCTTCGAAGGCCGGCCCGCTGGCGCCGGACGGGTTTTGGCGGTTGAATTCATCAATGCAAACAAACGCTTCGAAGCCCTGTGGTTTGAACCCAAAGATGGCTCGGGCGGTTACTACGACGCCGATGGCAAGAGCCTGAGAGGGGCGTTTTTACGCTCAGCCATCCCGTTTACCCGGATCAGCTCTAAATTCGGTATGCGCAAGCACCCTATTCACAAGCGTTGGCGCTCACACAATGGCATCGATTTCGCAGCCCCAACGGGCACACCGATTCGAGCCACTGGCGACGGTGTGGTGCAGTTCATTGGCACCCAAGGTGGCTACGGCAAAACCATTATTTTGCGCCACCCCAATAACATTACTACCCTATTTGCGCACCAAAGCCGCTTTGCCCAAGGCCTTAAACAAGGTGATCGGGTGTCGCAGGGGCAGACCATCGGATTCGTCGGCTCAACGGGCTGGTCCACTGGCCCTCACTTGCACTACGAATTTCGCATCAGCAACAAACCCGTCGATCCATTGGGCATCAAGATGCCTGAAGCAATCGTCCTTGACAGTCAGCAACAACAACAATTTGCCGAAACCGCGCTGCCCTTGCGCGAGCAACTTAAAAAACTAGCCGTCCTTAATGAGGACAATGGTGATGCCTTACAACTCGCCAAACGTTAAGCCAATCCGCCGCGAGGCTCTTCAGTGACTGCCCCTGCCGGATCATTCTATATCGGCTTAATGTCAGGCACGAGCCTCGATGGTGTTGATGGCGTATTGGTCAACATCGCAGCAGACGGTTCACCGAGCTTACTTGCACGTAGCAGCCGAAACATGCCGCTTGAGCTAAAGCGCGAGTTGTTGGCACTAAACGCCCCCACTGACAACGAGCTGCACCGCGCCCACATGGCGAGTATGGCCTTGGTCGATTTGTACGCCCAAACCGTTGCGGCTCTTTTGCGCGATGCCCGCCTTAACGCTTCTGAGGTTGTGGCCATCGGTGCACATGGCCAAACAGTGCGTCATCGACCCGATCACGGTTACACGATCCAACTGAACGCACCCGCGCTCTTGGCAGAAAAAACGGGCATCGACGTGATCGCTGATTTTCGGTCTCGCGATATGGCTAGCGGTGGCCAAGGCGCGCCTTTGGTGCCTGCCTTTCATCAGGCTTTGTTTGCGTCTGCTCAGACCCGAGTCATCCTCAACCTTGGTGGTATCGCCAACGTGACTCTACTTGAGCCTGGCTGGCCTGTGAGCGGCTTTGACACAGGACCCGCTAACTTATTAATGGACGGCTGGTGCCAACGTCACACCGGTCAACCCTACGACAGCGAGGGCTGTTGGGGTGATTCGGGCAAGGCCCATCAAGCGCTTTTGGACTGGATTTTGCGTTCTGAAGCTTGGTTTGATGCGCCACCACCAAAGTCCACGGGTCGCGATCAATTCAACTTGGCCTGGCTTGATACCCGTCTGGCCCAATTCGCCCAGCGCCAAGCCCAACACGGTTTAACAGATGCCATTTCTGCGGTTGACGTGCAAGCCACGTTGCAAATGCTGACCGCCTGTACGGTGACACGTGCAATCGCTCAACATGGCTTGGGACAGGGCACCATTTATGTTTGCGGTGGCGGTGCCAGAAATTTGGCGTTGTTGCGAAAACTACAGTCGCAATGGGCCGGTGATGTTCAAACCACGGACGCTCTTGGGGTACCGGCTCAAGATGTCGAAGCCATGGCATTTGCATGGTTGGCTTGGGCTCACCAGACAAAAAAAACCGGCAACCTACCAGAGGTTACCGGTGCTGCGGGTGGGCGCCTATTAGGCGCACGCTGGCCCGCATAAAGCGCTAGAAATATTTAAACAGAGAAACTTAAACAGAGAACGAAGAACCACAACCACATGTGGTGGTGGCATTCGGGTTACGAATCACAAACTGTGCGCCTTCCAAGTCTTCTTTGTAATCAATCTCGGCACCCACCAAATACTGAAAACTCATGGGGTCGACAAGCAATTGAACGCCGTTTTTCTCGAGGGCGGTGTCATCTTCAGCCACGTCTTCGTCAAACGTAAAACCATACTGAAAACCTGAACAACCACCACCCTGCACAAACACGCGCAGCTTCAAATTCGGATTGCCCTCGTCGATCAGCAAATCTTTAACTTTCCCAGCAGCAGAATCGGTGAAAATAATCGGTGTGGGTGGGCTCTGAAGGTTGACGGTTTCAGTGACTGTGCTCATGGTGACTCCTTGTGTTGCCACAACGGACAACATCGATAAAACAACTTGTTATTAAAGATACGGCATTTCAGAACATGTTTCAGTATAAACCCTAATTATTTCAAGGGATTGTGCCTTGCAAAGGCTCAAGCAAGGAAGTGTTTGGTTTAATGTCATTGCGGTGCTTGATTGTGCTGTTTTTAGCACCCAATATTTAGTCATACCCATCAATCTATTATCTATTTGGCAATCATATCCAAATAGGCATACACTTCGGATCCCTTAACGACTCATCAACCCAATGGATCGATTTACCGCGCTCATTTTTTTAGCGGTTAATTACCCTTTTGGTTGACCCAATCGAATGTTTGCGCATTTCTTTCACAAAAAACCATTCCTCAATCTTCAAACGCCAGTTACTGACAATGCGCCCTTACCCCGTAGCCTGACCCTATGGCAATTAACACTGATGGGGGTTGGCAGCACCTTGGGCACGGGTATTTTTTTTGCCATGGCCGAAACCGTCCCTTTGGCAGGCCCTGGCGTGGTGCTGTCCTTTCTTTTGGCGGCCTTGACCGCTGGAATGACTGCCCTTTGTTACGCCGAGGTTTCAACAGCAATACCGGTCTCAGGCTCGTCTTACACCTTCACTTACGTCACCATGGGTGAAGGCATCGCGGTTTTGATTGGGGCTTGCCTGGTTTTAGAGTGGGGAATTGCCGGTGCGGCGGTGGCCGTGGGCTGGAGCAGCTATTTAAATGAGCTCATCGGCCTAGTCAGTGGTCATGACATCCCCGTGCTGTGGCGTGAGTCGCCGTTTAAAAGAAACGTCACTGGGCTCGCATGGGGTGGTGAGGGTGCTGTAAACCTGCCCGCGTTGTTGTTGGTGTGGTTATGTGCGTTACTTCTTTTACGCGGGTCACGTGAATCGGCCAAACTCAATGCCGCACTGACCCTGACCAAGCTGGTGGTGCTGTTGTTGTTTGTGGCCATGTCGTTGCGCGTTTTTAACCGTGTGCATTTTGAGCCATTCATGCCGCACGGGTTTGAAGGTGTGGGCTCAGCGGCGGCGATTATTTTTTTCAGCTTCGTGGGCTTAGATGCTGTGGTCAATGCCAGTGAAGAGGTCGTGAACCCTCAGCGCAACATTCCCATTGCCATGATGCTGGCCCTGCTCATTGTCACGACCGTCTATGTCTTAGTGGCATTTAGCAGCTTGGGTGTTCAACCACCCGAGACCTTTGTCGGGCGCGGGGCAGCCCTAACCACCATCTTGCACCAAGCCACTGGCAGTCGGTTAAGCAGCGTGCTTTTGGCGATGGGTGCCGTGGTCTCTATCTTTAGCGTGACGCTGGTATCGTTGTTTGGTCAGGCTCGCATCTATTTCGCCATGGCGCGCGACGGCATGTTGCCCGCGGCCCTCAAGCGCGTCGACCCGCATACCTTTTGCCCGAGCCGAGGCACCCTACTGTCAGCGGCCGTGGTCTCACCTCTGGCAGCTTTTTTGCCAAGCCACGTGCTTTGGGGTTTGGTCAGCATGGGCACGCTGGTCGTGTTTCTGGCCGTGGCGATTGCACTCATGCTGTTGCGCCATCAACAACCTGACCGTGCACCGGGGTTTCGCGTACCCGCTTATCCCTTTACGCCCTTGGCAAGCATCGCGGCCTGCCTCTATCTCATCACCAATTTAAGCACCACGGTCTATGCAATCTTTGCCCTGTGGATCGCCTTGGCTTTGATTTTTTACGCCGCCTATGCACGCCACGGCGCTGCTCGCGAGCGCCTTGTTCAAAGCCAACCTCAGGGCAATATCGCCACCTGAGACAAGCCCGTGCCTTCAGGCAAACCAAACATCAGGTTCATGTTTTGTATGGCTTGCCCAGAGGCACCTTTAACCAAGTTGTCTTGAACAGCCAACACAATCAAGCGATCAGGATGGCCAGGTGGCCGATGCAAGGCCAAGCGCAAGGTATTTGAGGCCCGTACAAAACGGGTCTCGGGCTGGCTGCCAGCCGGCATCACGTCGACGAAGGTTTCGTTTTGATAAAAAGACTCATATAAGGCTTGCAAGTCTATTGACTTGGCCTCGGGCAACAACTTCACATAAATCGTGCTCAACATGCCACGCACCATGGGTACCAAATGCGGAACAAAGGTCAGACCAACCGACACACCAGCTAGCTGATCGAGTTGGGCCTTAATTTCTGGGTGATGACGGTGGCCTGCCACGCCATACGCTTTAAAGCTATCACTGACCTCAGAAAACAAGGCCCCGACTTCAGCCTTTCGCCCCGCACCACTAACGCCGGATTTTGAATCGGCAATGATGTCGCCGGTGTCTATCAAAACTTTGGGTTTTAACAACGGCGCCAAACCCAACAACACGGTGGTGGGGTAGCAGCCAGGATTGCCAACCACACGCGCGTTGGCAAGCGCATGGCGATTGAGCTCAGGCAACCCATAAATCGCTTTACGCAGAATCTCTGGACAACTGTGTGGCATTTTGTACCACTGCTCAAACACAGCTGTGTCTTGCAGACGAAAATCAGCTGCCAAGTCAATGATGCGCACGCCCGCATCAAGCAACTGTTGAGCCTGTGCCATGGCCACACCGTGAGGCGTCGCAAAAAACACCACCTCGCAATCAGTCAGGGCTGCTTCTTCAGGCGTCGTGAAGGCCAAATCCACATGGCCACGCAAGTTCGGGAACATATCAGCAACCGGTAAACCCGCTTCTTTGCGTGAGGTGATGGCGTGTAAGGTCACTTGGGGATGCTGCGCCAACAATCGCAGCAACTCAACCCCGGTGTAACCGGTACCGCCCACAATACCCACTTTGATTTTTGATGCGGTGTTTTGCATGACTGGCCCTTGGTATCAATTGATTCGTCAATGTGCTCATTCTAATGCCATGGCGGCTGGCCTCACCAGCCACACTAACAGTCGCCCCCCAAACAAAAACCGCCCGAAGGCGGTTTTTGTTTGGGGGGCAGGAAGCGATTAACGCTTGCTGAACTGTTTGCGACGACGTGCTTTGCGCAAACCCACTTTCTTACGTTCCACTTCGCGCGCATCGCGAGTCACAAAGCCTGCTTTTTTAAGTGGCGGCTTCAACGACTCATCGTAGTCGATCAGTGCACGTGTGATGCCGTGACGGATTGCACCGGCTTGACCACTTTCACCACCACCGTGGACGTTGATATGAAAATCAAACGACTCCAAGTGACCTGTCAGTGTCAAAGGCTGGCGCACGACCATACGGCCTGTTTCGCGAGCAAAGAACTCATCAACGGGCTTGCCGTTAACAACGATCTTGCCGCTGCCTTTTTTGAGAAAGACCCGAGCGACCGACGTTTTGCGGCGGCCCGTGCCATAGTTCCAGTTACCAATCATGATCGCGTCCTTAGATTTCGAGTGGCTTAGGCTGTTGAGCGGCGTGTGGGTGCTCTGCGCCCGCATAAACCTTCAGCTTCTTGATCATCGCGTAACCCAATGGGCCACGGGGCAACATGCCCTTGACCGCTTTTTGGATTGCGCGCCCAGGATGACGCTCTTGCATTTTAAAGAAGTTAGTCTCGCTGATACCACCGGGGTATGTCGAGTGACTGTAGTACTTCTTATCTTGTGCTTTATTGCCGGTCACAACAATATCGGCGGCGTTGATGATGACAATAAAGTCACCCGTATCAACGTGCGGAGTGAACTCCGGCTTATGTTTGCCACGCAGACGGCGTGCGACTTCGCTGGCCACACGTCCAAGTACCTTGCCTTTTGCGTCAATCACAAACCAGTCATGCTTCACTTCCAGCGGCTGTGCCACGAAGGTTTTCATGATGGGATTCCAATGAATTATTGAGTAGGGACCATCCCCACCCATGCCTACTTTTTGCACCACCGCACACCATCGAGGCGTTGTTAGTCGCCCGTACAGTTTGGCCCCTCAAACAGAGAAGCCAACGGAAATACAAAAGGTAACTAAAGATTCTACTATGAAAACCGAGACTTAGGCGAGTCTAGTCGCGTTTCAGTGACATGTCAGTGGCATTTTGGCGCCAACCACAGACCCCTCAGGTACCAGCAATTGACATGCGCTCAAGTAGAATTGAGCCTGTGGTCTTGCTGCCTCGGTTGAGCTCATCAGCTCCGATTTTGACGATTTGCTGGAACATGTCTTTCAAGTTGCCAGCGATCGTGATTTCCTGCACGGGGTACTGAATTTGGCCGTTTTCGACCCAGTAACCAAAAGCCCCACGCGAGTAATCGCCCGTCACATAGTTCACCCCTTGGCCGATGAGTTCTGTGACCAGCAGGCCCGTGCCAAGCGCTTTGAGCATCGCCTCCAAGTCATCACCCGACTCGGTGTCTGTCGAGTACAACCGCAAATTGTGCGAACCACCCGCATGGCCGGTGGTCGACATGCCGAGCTTGCGCGCGGTGTAAGAAGACAGAAAGTAGCTTTGCAAGACACCGGCCGAGACAATTTGGCGCGGCATGGTGCGCACGCCTTCATCATCAAAGGCACCTGAACCCATGGCCCCGGGAATAAAGGGGTTTTCATCGACCATGATGTGTTGGGGAAACAAAGACTGTCCCAAGCTATCTGGCAAGAAAGTGGTTTGTCGGTACAAAGCGCCGCCACTGACGGCCTGGGTCAAAGCACCGAGTAGGCCAAGTGCCAAGGGCGCCTCAAACAACACCGGCACTTGGCGTGTCGACAAGCGCCGGGCGTTTAGGCGAGCCAACGCCCTTTGAGCCGCATAACGGCCTACGGTTGCCGGATCGGCCAAGCGGTCAGCCCGTCGATCACTGGTGTACCAATAGTCACGTTGCATGTTATTGCCGCGACCCGCAATGGGTGAGACTGACAAGCCGTGGCGCGTGTAAGTGTAGCCATCTAAAAAGCCGCGCGTGTTGCCCAGCACAAACTGGCCTTCGTGGCTATCAACGCCCGCGCCTTCGGAATTGGTAATGCGCTTATCCACGTCTCGGGCGGCTTGTTCGGCCTCAAGCGCCAAAGTGGCGGCTTTCTCAACCGAAATATCCCAAGGGTGATAAAGCGACAAATCAGGGCTCGTGGTCAACAACAAATCGCTTTCTTGTGGCAGGCCAGCCGCAGGGTCTTCAGCGGTGAATCGCGCAATGTGCCAGGCCGCTTGCACAGTTTGCTCGAGCGCCTGGCGAGAAAAGTCAGACGTCGAGGCAGAGCCCCGGCGTTGGCCGGCAAAGACGGTTATCGACAAAGAGCGATCGCTGGTCTGTTCAACGGTTTCTATTTCGCCCAAACGCACATTAACCGCCAAGCCTTGACCAGCCGAGACTTCGGCGGCCGCGTCAGTCGCACCCAGCGATTTGGCATGGTCGAGCGCCTGCGTCACCAGATCCTCAAACTCAGCACGATGTTGGCGATGTGGCAAGGGTTGCATAGCGGCTCTCTTAAACAAAATGTTGATTCAAGTCCAAATCGGACTAATCTCGTATCATAGCGAAGTCATACTAACCACTCCAGGCCATGAACGAATTAGAAACCCCCGAGGACAACGACCTCCCCGAAAGACCGAGTAAAACGCAAATCAAACGCGAAATGCTTGAGCTATTGGCGCTGGGCAAACGTGTTGTCGAGCTCAGCCCAGATCGCGTCAAGCAGTTACCGCTGTCAGAAAAACTGGAAGAAGCGGTACTACTGGCGCAAAAAACCAACAGTCGCGAGGGCAAAAGACGGCAAATCCATTACGTGGGCAAGCTCATGCGAGACGCCCAAGCGCAAGCCATCATGGATCAAATCGAGACCTGGGAAAAAGGTTCTGTGGCCGATACCGCCTACATGCACACGCTTGAGCGTGACCGCGAGCGGCTCTTAAACGACGATCAAGCGCTCACTGAATGGCTCAACAAATACCCAGACACAGACGTGCAAGCGTTTCGCGCCATGATTCGAGCTGCCCGCCAAGAGCACACCAAGAACGCTGCCCTGCTGCCTGGCCAAGCCCCACAGAAGAAACACTATCGTGCGCTTTTTCAAGCAATTAAGGCCGCCAACTCAGGCCCCGATGATAGCGACAGCCAGTGAAACCACTGCTTTTAAGAACCACTGAGTAGACACCACAAAAGGAGCGTTCCCGTGAGTGCATTGCCCGCGCTTGAAGCCATTGAAATTGAAACCGGCCCGAAACCAACCCATAGCGTCATCTGGCTTCATGGCCTTGGTGCTGACGGCAACGACTTCGCACCATTGGTGCCTGCGATGCAACTGCCCGAAAGTCTTGCTGTGCGCTTTGTGTTTCCACACGCGCCAGTGCAACCGGTGACCATCAATGGCGGCATGGCCATGCGCTCTTGGTATGACATCTTGGAACCTACCTTGGTCCGGCGTGAAGACGAAGCCGGGATTTTGGCGTCAGAACAAGCCATCCACACCTTGATCGAACACGAAATCGCACGCGGCATACCAAGCGAGCACATTCTTTTGGCGGGCTTCTCACAGGGCTGCGCCATGACGCTGCACACGGGTCTGCGCTTTCCAAAACGCTTGGCTGGGTTGATTGGCTTATCGGGTTATTTACCACTTGCTGACCGTGTTGCTGGCGCCTTTCATCCAGCCAACCGCGACACGCCGATGTTTATTGCTCACGGCAGCCACGACCCTGTCGTGGCACTTGAGCGTGGTGTGGCCAGTAAAGATTTACTCTTGGCTCACGGCTACAACGTGCAATGGCACACCTACCCCATGGCGCACAGCGTTTGCCCTGAAGAGGTGGGCGATATCGCACGCTTCATGCACAAAGCCTTATCGTCGGGCTAGCCCCAAGTCTAACCAAACGCGCCGCATACCCGGATCATCAGGATCCGGGTCGTTGACCATCCCCAAGCCCACCATTAACGACAACATGGGGCGATTGTTGGCCAACACCAAACCTTCGATATAGGCCAAGCCTTGCTGGCGCGCCGCCTCAATTAAGCTCGTCATCAAACGTCTACCCAAGCCACGCGCCTGCCACACATCAGCAATCACAAGCGCGTATTCCGCCCCCAGGCCATCAGGGTTGCGCAAATAATGCGCCAACCCAATGATGGTCTGGGGGCGGTCCTGGTGATCACGATCCAAAGACTCAATGGTCGCGACCAAGGCGAGCTCTCGGTGGTAATCGACTTGGGTGTAGCGCGCCAACATGCGCGGTGTTAATTCACGCATCATCGACACAAACCGCATGTACCGCGCCTGTGCAGACAAGAGCCGCGTGAAGTCTTGCAAGGCCTGTGCGTCATCGGGTCGGATCGGGCGCAGCACACCCTCTTGACCATCAGGCAGCGGCAAACGTTGAACCCATTGGCGTGGATAGGGGTGAATTGCCATGTGCGGGTAACCCCCAAGGGCCGGGTCTGCGATGGCGCTCGTTGGATCCAACGTCACCGACAAGCCAGCGACTTTAAGCCGATCATGCCGAATGACAATCGGATCAAGTCTGAGCGCCAAAACAGCGGGACACTCGCTCACCAAGTCTGAAATGAGTTCGAGCGCAATCAACAATTGCTTGAACACGGCGTTTGAAAAGTGCTCGCGCGGCAATTTTTGCCAAAACTGGCTGCGTTGAACCATGCGTTTGGCCAAAAAATAATTCAACGGCACCAGGTCAGCGCCAGCTTGGTCAGGCGAAAAGACACCCAAAACGCCACCCGCACCGAACCGAATAACCGGCCCAAAGCGGGCATCGCGCGTGACGCTAATTGAGGACGGCACCTCGAGCACTGACAAAGCCTCATCGCCCAAGGTGGCGTCTACACCCATCGCCTGCAAAGGCTGCAGTGGCACATGAAACGCGGCTAGCAACGCCCAAGCGTCTGGCCCATCTAGCTGTGTTTTACCGGCGTCTTGCCAGTGTTGAATAAGGCGACGCGTTTGTTCTAAATCGGGCTTCTTGTGGTCAGGCTCTGTGGGCTGGATCTGCAACAAAAGCTGCTGGTTATAGTGGTAGCGCGCCAAAATACCAAAAGCATTGGCGGCAGATTCTGGGGTGCGAAAGGCCGAAGCACCCGCATCGTCAAGCACGCGACGGATGGATCGCATGTCCGCATCACCCATAAAGCACGTTACCACCGGCTTGGCGGCTTTGGGAGCGAGTTGCGCCAGTAAAGTGGCCACCGCTTTAAAGTCGGTGCGCCGGTCTGGGGCAAGCATCACCAACACACCGTCGACCTCATCATCAGCAATCAGCGCGCTCATGATGTCATTGAGTAACGATGCCGTTAAGGGTTGGTGTGTCACCACAGGGTTGAGCGCTAACGCGCCTGGCTCAAGCAGCTTGCCCAAGCGGCGACGAGTCGCAGCCCCAAGGACGGCTTTTTCAATCGGGCCACCTTCAACGGCCAAATCTAAGGCCAACTGGGCTGGGCCCTCGCCATTGGCAAACACCGCCACGCGCCGCCCTACTGGGCGGCGACTGTAGCCAAACACTTTGATCGCCGAGAACAGCTGAATAAAGTAGGTCACACGCACCACACCAGCCCGCCGCAAGGCCGCATCAAAAGCCAAATCGGCCATCAAGGGCTCGTTGGCTGCGCCCGAACGCAGCACGACCACGGGTTTGATACTGGCCGCAGCCCTTATGGCACTCATGAATTCCCGACCCGAGCCGATATCCTCTAAATAAATAGCGATGCTGTCAGTGCGTGGATCACCGGCCAAATAGTCGAGTACTGCTGGCAATCGGGTGATGCCTTCATTACCCAAGGCGATTGCTGTCGAAAACCCAATGTGCACATCATCAGCCCAATCCATGACCCCAGCCATGACGGTACGCGATTGGGCCACCAATGCCGCTCGGCCAGCGCGCGCTAGTAAAGGGTGCTGACTGAGATTGAGACCCAAGTGAGGGCGCTGCAACCCGAACGAAAAAGGGCCCAGCAAAGCGCACTGGTGTTCGCGTGCCCAGGTGTTACAAAACCCACGCGTTCGGGCTGGGTTTGGATCAACCACATCGTGCGCCATCACGATCATGGCGCACGGTCGATACGGTGCCACGGCTGCCAAGGTTGACTCAATGAGTAACGGCGGCACTGCAATAACAACCAATTCGACCCGTTCGGTGGCGGCAACACCCGTGAGTTTTTCGGGCACAGTGGGGGCCTGCCCACTTTCGAACGCCACCGCTGTGCTGCGCGCGCGCAGCCCTGAAGGCAAGGCTTGAAACAACGGCAACACACGATCACTGACCACCAACAAACTACGCGGTTGAAACAACGGATCAAGGGCGTGGCGAAACATCATCTGGTGGCCCAATGAGACAGCGGCTGATCTGGCTCTAAAATAACAACTTATTTCATCGTAGCAAACTAATGCTGCGCCACAACTGTTTTATCGTGTCGTCACTCAAAGAGCCATGACCCAATCACCTGCCACTCGCGTCCGTACCCGCTTCGCCCCTTCACCAACCGGCTTTCTACACCTTGGAGGCGCTCGCACCGCGCTTTATGCTTGGGCCTATGCCAAACACCATCAGGGCGACTTTGTGCTGCGTATTGAAGACACTGATTTAGAGCGCTCAACACCTGAAGCTGTGCAAGCCATTCTCGATGGCATGGCCTGGCTTGGGCTGACACCCGACGAAGGCCCTTTCTATCAAATGCAACACATGACGCGCTATAAAGCCGTCATCACCCAGATGTTGGCCGATGGCACGGCTTACCACTGCTACAGCACGCCTGAAGAAGTCAATGCGATGCGCGAGCGTGCCCGCGAGCTGGGCTTAAAACCAAAATACGATGGCACATGGCGCCCCGAGCTCGGTAAAACACTGCCAGTCGTGCCAGCCAACCAAGCCCCCGTGGTGCGCTTTAAGAACCCCTTGAGTGGTGCCACGCAATGGCACGACATGGTCAAAGGCCCAATCAGCATCAACAATGAAGAGCTTGACGACCTGATCATCGCACGCCCAGACGGCACACCCACTTACAACTTTTGTGTGGTGGTCGATGACTGGGACATGAACATCACCCATGTCTTGCGCGGTGACGACCACGTCAACAACACGCCCCGCCAAATCAACATCCTAAAGGCCTTAAACGCCCCACTACCCGAATATGGCCATCTGCCAATGATTCTTGGCCCCGACGGCGAGAAACTCTCCAAGCGCCACGGTGCGGTCAGCGTCATGGCTTACGAGCAAGAGGGTTACTTGGCTGAGGCCATGATCAATTACCTGGCGCGCTTGGGCTGGAGCCATGGCGACGAAGAGATTTTCTCGCGCGAGCAGCTCGTTCAATGGTTTGATTCAAACAGTTTGTCGAAATCAGCCTCGCAATGGGATCCCAAGAAACTCAACTGGGTCAATGCGCATTACATCAAAGCCGCTGACAACCACTGGTTGGCAGACGCCATTAGCCCACGCCTAGTGGCGCTGGGCGCTGACCCGCTGAAGATCGACTTGCCCCAAGCCGTCGAATTACTCAAAGACCGTTGCGAAACGCTGGTCCAACTCACAGAGGCCAGTCTACTTTTTTGCGGGGCGCCTGTCGCACCTGATCCTGAACTCGTGGCCAAGCACATCAATGATGAGGTCAGGCGTGCGGTGGCTGACTTTACGCAAGAGGCTACCGAGGTTCAGTGGCAACGCCAAGCCATTGGTGCTTTGATCAAGTCAGTTCTGGCGCAACACCAGATGAAAATGCCACAGTTGGCCATTCCATTGCGCTTGATCGTGGCTGGCACCACACAAACCCCCGCCATTGATGCGGTGCTTGAAATCATGGGCCGCGAGGCTGTTTTAAAGAGACTGCGGTCTTTTTAGGACTAGGTCAGCAACCCTCAAAATATAAAGCAGTCTTTTGGGCCACCGATTATCCCTTTCTGAGTCGTCTCACGTTTCGTGAGCGCTCACACCTGCCACAACCCTGAAATGCAAGCACGCATTTTTTTATGGTGGGGATCGTGGCAAGAACCACACAACTTTAACCATCGACGACGATTTTGACATCACGGGCTGGCTTAAGACATGCCTTTGGCTACCGTCTTTTTAAGGTTTTTGTTGATCATAATCTAGGGTTTGCCCGAATTTTTTTGGCCAGATTTGTCTTGCTCGGATCGAACTAAGACACTAGAATTTGTGCTTAAAGCATTTCTAAGCACTACATCTTGTGTTTAGACACCAAATTCTATGATCCCGATTATTGACAAATACACGGGGTCTCATGTCTCTAGCAGGAGCCGCCATGCAAGTCACTAGCACCGTAAAACCCACTTCAGAACAAGTACCCGTTGGGCAAACCGCTGACGTCCAGCCTAAGCCTAGCCAATGGTCAAACTACAACATTATTCGCCGTAACGGCGCGGTCGTTAACTTCGAACCGAGCAAAATCGGGATTGCGATGACCAAGGCCTTTTTGGCTGTTAACGGCGGTCAAGGTGCCGCCTCAGCTCGCGTGCGCGAGTTGGTTGAGCAGTTGACTGGCCAAGTGGTGGGCTCGTTGGTTCGCAGCCGACCAAACGGTGGCACGTTTCACATCGAAGACATTCAAGATGCTGCCGAACTGGCGCTGATGCGCTCAGGCGAGCACGATGTGGCTCGGTCGTACGTCTTATATAGAGAGCGTCGCTCACAAGAGCGTGCCCAAGCCGGACAAGCCGCCTCACCTGCGACCGAGCACTCTATTACGATTAAGGAAAATGGCGTGTCCAAGCCATTGGACTTGGCCAAGCTCAAAGCAACGATCGAAGGCGCTGGCGTTGGCCTAGAAGAGTTCGTCGACACCGACTTGATTTTGAAAGAAACACTCAAGAATCTCTACGACGGTGTACCCATTGAAGAGGTCTATAAGTCAGCCATCCTCGCAGCTCGGGTTCAAGTTGAAAAAGATCCCGCCTACAGCCGAGCAACCGCGCGCTTGTTGTTGCACTCAATTCGCAAAGAAGTACTTGAGCAAGAGGTCTCACAAGACGCGATGGTCACTGAGTACGCCAACTACTTTCCCAAGTTCATCAAGAAAGGGATCGAGGGCGGTTTGTTGAATCCTGAACTCGGCCAATACGATTTGAAACGCCTAGGCCTGGCTTTGGATGCTAAGCGTGACTTGCAATTTGACTACCTTGGGCTGCAAACACTGTATGACCGTTACTTTCTACACCTGAAAGGTCAGCGCATTGAACTGCCACAAGTGTTCTTCATGCGTGTGGCCATGGGTCTGGCATTGAGAGAAGTTAATCGCGAGGAACGTGCGGTTGAGTTCTACGAGATCCTATCGTCGTTTGACTTCATGAGCTCCACGCCAACACTATTTAACTCTGGCACTTTGCACTCACAACTGTCGTCTTGCTATCTCTCGACCGTTGAAGATGATCTCGATGGGATCTACGAAGCCATCAAAGAAAATGCCTTGCTCGCCAAGTATGCCGGTGGCTTGGGTAATGATTGGACGCCAGTGCGCGCCATGCGCAGCCACATCAAAGGCACCAATGGTGAAAGTCAAGGCGTTGTTCCATTTTTGAAGGTCGTCAACGACACGGCTGTTGCTGTGAACCAAGGCGGTAAGCGTAAGGGCGCGGTGTGTTGCTACCTCGAGACGTGGCACTTGGACATTGAAGAGTTTCTTGATTTGCGTAAAAACACCGGTGATGAGCGTCGCCGCACGCACGACATGAACACCGCCAACTGGATCCCTGACCTTTTCATGAAGCGTGTCATGCAGGCTGGTGACTGGACCTTGTTTTCGCCATCAGACTGCCCTGACCTGCACGACAAAGTTGGCCAAGCATTTGAAGAGGCCTACGTTGGTTATGAAGCGAAAACCATCAGCGGTGAAATCACGCTCTTTAAAACGATGCCAGCACTCACGTTGTGGCGCCGCATGTTGTCCATGTTGTTTGAAACCGGCCATCCTTGGATCACTTTCAAAGACCCTTGCAACATTCGCTCACCGCAGCAACACGTGGGTGTGGTTCACAGCTCGAACCTCTGCACTGAGATCACCCTAAACACCAACGACTCTGAAATCGCAGTATGTAACTTGGGCTCTGTTAACTTGGTTGCCCACTTGACCGAGCAGGCCGATGGCAGCTTGCTACTCGATCACGACAAGTTAGAGAAGACCATCAACATCGCCATGCGCATGCTTGATAACGTGATCGATATCAACTATTACGCCGTGGACAAAGCACGCAACTCAAACCTGCGTCACCGCCCAGTCGGTTTGGGCATCATGGGTTTCCAAGATTGCTTGCACATGATGCGCATTCCTTACGCCTCCAATGATGCGGTTGAGTTTTCTGATCGATCAATGGAAGCGGTGTGCTATTTTGCGTACGCCGCATCAAGCAAATTGGCTGCCGAGCGCGGTGCATACGCGTCATACGATGGTTCACTTTGGTCGCGTGGCATCTTGCCGCAAGACTCGGTGGCCATGTTGCGCGAACACCGTGGTGGGTACGTTGAAGTCGACGATTCGAGCACGTTAGATTGGGATTCGTTGCGTGCACGCATCAAACAACATGGTATGCGTAACTCAAATTGCGTTGCAATCGCCCCAACCGCAACAATTTCAAATATCATCGGTGTGTCTGCATGCATTGAGCCTACTTATCAAAACTTGTACGTTAAATCAAACCTATCCGGCGAGTTCACTGTGGTTAATCAAAACCTAGTGAGAGATCTCAAGAAGCTGGGCCTCTGGGACGAAGTCATGGTCGCTGACCTGAAATACTTCGACGGCAGTCTATCCAAAATCGATAGGATCCCCAGTGCGCTACGCACGCTTTATGCCACCGCCTTTGAAGTTGATACCACTTGGATCGTGGAATGTGCGTCACGTCGCCAAAAGTGGATCGATCAAGCGCAATCGCTAAACATATACATGGCAGGTGCTTCCGGTAAAAAACTTGACGACACTTATAAGTTAGCGTGGTTACGTGGTCTAAAGACCACCTACTACCTGCGCACGCTCGGTGCCACAAGTGCAGAAAAGTCCACCGGCCAAGGTGGCGAGTTAAATGCGGTTAGTAGTGGTGCTGTCGGTGGTGTTGCTGCCGCGAGCCCAACACTGCCTGAAGCTGAAATCGTTGGTGTTGCTTGCACGATGAGACCTGGGGATCCCGGTTTCGAAGAGTGCGAAGCCTGCCAATAAGCCAACGAAAGGAATTTGATATGTTGAACTGGAACGAAGAAACCATCACGACCCATAAGCCGGCGACAGCGCCAGCGACTGGCATCACATTGATCGACAACGGACTGCGCGAAGCCACCGGTGTGTTTGGTGATGTCGCCCTCCCAACCCCTGGCGTCACTGAAAGTGAGAGCACCACCAAGGTCGTACAACAACGCGTCAATGTTGCTGACAAGCGCATCATCAACGCCAAAACTGACGTCAACCAACTGGTGCCGTTTAAATACAAATGGGCTTGGGAAAAGTACCTGGCCACTTGCGCCAACCACTGGATGCCGCAAGAGGTCAACATGTCGCGTGATATCGCGTTGTGGAAGAACCCCAATGGCTTGACCGAAGACGAGCGTCGTATTGTCAAACGCAACCTCGGTTTTTTTGTGACTGCTGACTCGCTGGCAGCGAACAACATCGTCTTGGGCACCTATCGCCACATCACGGCACCTGAGTGCCGTCAATTCTTGCTGCGCCAAGCCTTTGAAGAAGCCATTCACACACATGCTTATCAGTACATCGTTGAAAGCCTAGACTTGGATCAAGCCGAGATCTTCAATGCTTACAACGAAGTGCCCTCAATTCGTGCCAAAGACCAGTTCCTGATCCCATTCATTGACGCCATCGCTGATCCAAACTTCAAGACCGGCACGCCAGAAGACGATCAAACGTTATTGCGTTCTTTGATCGTCTTTGCCTGCCTGATGGAAGGCTTGTTCTTCTACGTTGGTTTCACACAGATTCTTGCACTGGGTCGTCAAAACAAAATGACTGGTGCCGCAGAGCAGTACATGTACATCCTGCGTGATGAATCGATGCACTGCAATTTTGGTATTGACTTGATCAACACCATTAAGCTGGAAAATCCTCACCTCTGGACGCCAGCGTTTCGTGAAGAAATTCGTGAACTCTTTAGCAAGGCCGTTGAGCTTGAGTATGCGTACGCAGAAGACACCATGCCCCGTGGCGTGTTGGGTATGAACGCAGCCATGTTCAAGTCATACCTGCGCTTTATTGCGAACCGTCGTTGCCAGCAAATTGGCCTTGAGCCATTGTTTGCCCAGGAAGAGAACCCCTTCCCGTGGATGGCAGAAATGATTGATCTAAAGAAAGAACGTAATTTCTTTGAAACGCGCGTCATCGAGTATCAGACAGGTGGAGCACTGAACTGGGAATAATCACCTAGGTCAGAGACTCGAAACGCGAGCTATAACAGCGGCCGGCAAACAACTGGCTGCTTGAATGACCACCCTTCGCTGGGGATGCCAAAGCATCCCCAGCGAAGGGTGGTCATACCGCATTCGCAGCCTCAATCAATGCTAGCCGGAATCGGCAAAAGTGATTGTGGTTGTGAATAGCGCGAGCCTTGTGGTCGACCCAAAAAGGGCAGTCCTCAAGGCGCGCGTTCCTTGTTTTGGGTCCCTGAACTAAAGGAGTTAGACAATGGCAACAGCCAAAAAAGTAGCAAAGAAGGCGCCAGCCAAGAAAGCAGCCGTTAAGAAAGTCGCTGCCAAAAAGGCCCCGGCAAAGAAAGTAGTTGCTAAAAAAGCACCAGCTAAGAAAGCCGCTGCTAAAAAAGTAGTGGCTAAAAAAGCGCCTGCTAAGAAAGTCGCTGCTAAAAAAGTAGTGGCTAAAAAAGCGCCTGCTAAGAAAGCCGCTGCTAAAAAAGTAGTGGCTAAAAAAGCGCCTGCTAAGAAAGTCGCTGCTAAAAAAGCGCCTGCTAAGAAAGTCGCTGCTAAAAAAGCAGTTGCTAAAAAAGCGCCTGCTAAAAAAGCAGTTGCCAAAAAAGCACCTGCTAAGAAAGCACCCGCAAAAAAGGCTGTAAAAAAAAGTCCTAAAAAACCGGCTGCTAAAAAAGCTGCCGTAAGAAAGCCTGCAACTACTGCGCCTTCAACCGCTGCCGCACCTGGTGCGAAAACAGCACTGAACCCAGCTGCATCATGGCCTTTCCCAACGGGTGGTCGTCCTTGATCGTTTAAGGGATCGACTGCTTACCGGTCACCGCCCAGCTTAAGCTGGGCGGTTTTTTTTTGCGTGCCAGGTTTATACAGATATTTGCTCATGATCGTGCGACAATGACGGCATTAAATGACTTTTAACGGTGCGTTGGCTTCAATGTCTGTTGATATCTTGCAATTTCTAATCGAGATTGGTTTCACAATCTTGGGGGCTGCCTTTCTAGCCAGGTGCTGGTTACACGCGATTCGGTTTCACCCGTTTAATCCGTTTTCGCAGCTTATTTTTAGGGCAACAGAGTGGCTGTCCAAGCCCTTGCGTGGCGTCTTACCCTCAGGCAAATCCATCGATTACGCCAGCCTTTTCGGGGCTTATCTGATCGCAGTGGTTTATCTGTTCGCACTTTGGGTAATCGCAACGCGCGCCTTACCACCCTACGAACTGATTGTGCCTGGGTTGATGGCCGCTTTGGTCACCCTGGGCCGTTGGTTACTGAACCTCATCATTTGGTTAACGCTGATTCAAGCCGTTCTTTCTTGGATCAATCCTTTGGCACCGATGATGCCGGTCCTACGAACGCTAACAGCACCGTTGCTCGAACCCATCCGACGCATCCTGCCAAACTTCAGTGGATTTGATTTCTCACCGCTGGTGTTACTGATCCTGGCGCAAATCGCTATGATGGTACTTAGCCGAATCAATTTCACCTTATTCGGTGTTTAGTGGTGTTGCTAGCTAACCGCTTGGGATTGGCGCTGCTACTACTCGGCTGCTTAATGGCAACCACCCATGCCTTTGCCCAAGTCACTTTGCTGCCAAGCGCCTTAGAAAAGAGTCTTCAGACGAAGATCACCGAGCAGGTCAAGACAGACCCAAGCCCCAACGACATCAATGCGCAGCGCAAAACATTAGAAGCTGGACTCGCACAAGCAAAGGAAGCATTGGGTATCCGAAGCAACGAATTGCGTGCGCTGACAGGACAAAACACAATTGAAAAAAATGACCTGGCCGACACGGTTCGCTCACTCGGCCTGATCACAGCACGTTATCAACATGCACTCGATGGATTGAAAGCGCTTGAGCGCTTATCCGAACAAGTCAAACAAAGTCGCACTGAAATCCAAAACTGGATGCCGCCTAGCGGGGGGCCACCTTGGCCGTTGTCCCTCGGTGATCAAACCTACATCACCATGATGCAGGCATCTCATGCTGCCAAACAGCTTGACGGCCACACACAAATGCTAAAACGCAATCAAGCCGCCCTTCTCAAACAACGGCGCGATCTTGAAATTGAACGCAACCAAATTTTGAATCAATCGTCCCAATCGCGCCTGAACCATCGCAACGCCGCTTCTAACGCTCAGTTATTAAGCCTTCAGACCGAGTTATCGGCTGTGGAACTCGAGTTGGTGTTCTCAGATATCCGCTTGCAATCCAATTACCTTCGCCAAACAAGCGAAACCCTCAATGCAGAAGCCGCTGGCAAAAACTGGGCCTACTTTGACAACCGCTTTACCTTTGACCCAATAGCCTTCAAACGGATTGATGATCAAATCAAAGCCGATCTGGTTAAGAACGCTCATCAACGTCAAGAAACTCGAGCGCGTTTTGATGAAGCCCTGAGCCAAGCTTGGACGGCCACTGCTGCTTTAAACACGGTAAGCGCTGCGCCTGATGCGACTGCGCAATCGATCGCATCAGCGCAGCGGGCAGTCAAACTCTCCGATGCTCAAATGATAGTGGCGCGTATGCGTCGCGACATTACCTTCTATGAAATGGAAATGTTGAGTGTCACACAGCGACTTTGGCAGATGCGGTTTGACATATACAACGGCAATGATAAATCGCTTGATTTGCAGAGCCTGTTCTCCGAATATGGGGATATCGGACTTCAGCTCAAGGAATGGCTCGATTACGATACCCTCTATATTGAAGAAAAAAATCGGGCAATGCGCGAGCTACGTAATGCCGCTGTTTTGGCTGAGAGCGAAGAAGAAGCAAACTATCTCAACGCGATGGCCGAGACAGCGCAACAAGAGATCTTAGTGCTCGGTGAGGCCGTTACTAATATTGAAAGCGTACAAGTGCTTCTCACACTCACGCAACGCGAGCTGACGCAATTCCGTGATCAAGCGAATTGGAAGGCACAGCTCGGTTATGTGGCAAACGATATCAAAGACTTTACGCATTGGCTTTGGCACTTCCAGCTATTCACGGTGACAGACAACATCGTTGTGGATGGTCGGACAATCACCACTGAACGCAGCATCACCATTGGCAAAAGTATTGGTGCCATTCTGATTTTGATTTTGGGGTTTGTACTGGTTAGACGAATCATGACAAGCGTCATGAAAATTGCGATGCGTCGCAACAAAGTCACACAGAATACTGCCATGATTGTCACGCGGTGGATCACGCTCTTTGCGGGACTGACGTTAATCATTTTCAGCTTTATTTTGGTGGATATCCCGCTGAGTATTTTCGCCTTTGCCGGTGGTGCCTTAGCCATTGGGATCGGTTTTGGGGCGCAAAATCTTTTACAAAATCTGATCAGTGGCTTGATGCTGCTGATTGAAAAGCCAGTACGCGTGGGTGACTGGGTAGAGGTCGGTGGCCTAACAGGTACTGTCACTTCGATTGGTATTCGCTTTTCCACATTGCTAAGCCCCACTGGCACAGAAAATCTCGTGCCCAACAGCGTGCTCGTGCAAGAGAAACTGGTGAACTGGACCTACTCGTCGCCAGAGGTGCGGCGTGAAATTGAAATTTGGGTCGACTACACGGCAGATGCTGATCACGTCACCGATTTGCTCATGCTCGCCGCCTCACAAAACCCAGTGGTACTGACAACGCCATCACCGCGGATTTTGCTCGATAGCTTTACCGATCGTGGCATGCTCTTCAAACTACAGTTCTGGGTCCCAATGGTCCCGAACGTCAGTGGCCCAGTCGTGATGAGCGAAGTCAGGCGTGAGATCTATGCCAGCTTCAAGCACCACGGCATCGCTTTTGCCTACCCACACCGCACCATCGACTTCAACGGTGGCGCAACGCCGGTTAACGAGCCCCGGGCATAGGCGCGACGCGTGTCACACCGGTCCCGCTAATCACCTGCACACGCTGACCGACTGTTATTGGCTCATCCGCCTCTTGGGCAATCACGCGGGTTTCACCATTATCAAGTCGCACGGTGATTTCTAGGCCATCACTTTTGCCCATGCCTTCCTCGACTTTATTGCCAACGAGTGCACCCAAGATGGCACCCCCGACAATGGCCAAATCTCGTCCAACGCCACCACCCACGGCGCTGCCCGCCACACCACCCAAAGCACCACCGGCGACCATACCAGCACCTGATGTCTTGTCTTGTTGAATCACGATCGAACGCACATTGGTGACCGTGCCGTTGCGAACGATCTGTTCAGACTGGGCTTGGCTGTAGGTGTAGACTTTAGATGACGCGCTTGGCGTGCTGCATCCAGCTAGGCCAACGGCTAACAATAACAAAAGACCAGAGAGCGCATATTGACGTGCACCCGACTTAAGTAGGCGTGCTGAAGATTTGTTCATGGCAATTAATCCGATCAAAAAAGGTTCTGAATCTATCTTACAACGTGACGCCATAAGTGCTTTGCATCAACGTGCCAATTTCAGCCAATGACGGGGTGTGATTTTGTGGTCCACGCGAAGCAATTTTTAGGGAACCCATCACATTGCCCAGCATACACGCCTTTTCCCATGACCAGCCTTGGGTCAAACCGTGTAGAAGTCCTGCCCGATGGGCATCACCACAACCTGTCGGATCGACCACAGCCGTGGGTTTGATGGGTGCAATGTCAATGGCTTGGCCCGCCAAGTAAAGCGTGGCACCTTCAGCGCCACGGGTCACCACCACCGCATCGAGATCCTCAGCCAGACTTTTGGGTGTGCGGCCGGTTCGCTCCTGAACCACACTGGCTTCATAGTCATTAAAAGCCAATGCACGCGCTTTACCAAAGACGGACAATAAGTCGGGGCCGTCAAACAATGGCATCGCCTGACCCAAATCAAAAATAAACGGAACACCCGCCTTCGATAAACGGTCAATATGTGCCAGCATGCCGGCTTTTGAGTCTGGCGCCACAATCGCCCAAGCAGCACCTTGTGCTGAGGCAACGTTGTCGGCCGAACGGTCCATGGCACCAGGGTGAAACGCGGTGATTTGATTGTCATCAAGATCAGTCGTGATAAAACATTGCGCGGTAAACATATCGGGTAGTAGACGGATATTCTCAGTGGGAATCCCAAGGCGCTTGAAGCGCTCAAGATAGTCACCGGCATCTTGGCCAACGGTAGCGACTGGCAGAGGTTGACCGCCCAATAGCTTAAGGTTGTAAGCGATGTTGCCTGCGCAGCCACCAAACTCTTTACGCATGGTCGGCACCAAGAAAGACACGCTCAGCGCATGAATGCGATCTGGCAGGATGTGCTCTTTAAATCGCCCGTCAAAGACAGCAATCGTGTCAAACGCCACTGAGCCGCAGATCAAAACTTGTGAAGACATATTTTTTACCCGGCAAGCGGGCTCCTATGGAAAGAATTTTTCAACTTCAAAGCCGCTAACGGTTGAACCCGTTACCCGCATTGGTATTTCAAGACTGGCTTCTTGCTGCGCACCAAATGGTCGCGCCAACAAGTCAGGGGGCAAATATTCTGAAGGTGCAAGTGCACGTCGAATCACCACCGTTCCCGACGCGTCTGAAAACACAACCATCAAACTCGGCCATGGTTGTGCGCGGTCAAAACGATTTTGCAAGGTCAGACGCAAAACATAGTCATGCACACCGGCCACGGGTTGATTGGTGGCCAATTGCAAAGAAGAACCCACCACAAAAATCCGTTCAATTCGCCGCACATAACCCACCTCGCAACCCAAGGGCCGGCATACTTGCTCAAGAAGCGGGCGCAAGGTCGGCACGCTACTGGCGACATCATCGCGATAAACGTATAGCAATTGCCCCAACAAAACCAATGAAAGCGCAACCGCACCCGACAACCAAATCAAAGCCCTCGATGGCGACTCTGGCTCTTCGTCTTCCATGAAATCGGGCACTGTTCGACCAAAAGCCGACGGGTCATCACCGCGCAAGCGCGCCTCACCCACAATCTTGACTGCAGGCTCAGCCCGTTCGGGTACCGACCACTCAGGCTCAGCCGTCTCGTCGGTGAATGATTTAAAAACAGGTTCAGAACGACCCGATACTGGTGCTGAAGGATAAGTCGTCAGTGACGGTTCTGTGGGCTCAGTAGTCACAGAGGACTGAAATGACGATGACGGCTTCGATGCCCAAGCCGCCGTGGTGGGTGCACGGCGTTCAGCCACCATTCGAAAGACCTCAGGCGCGGCAGAGGCGGCGGGCATGACAGGCACCATTACCTTTGCAGGCTCTTGTTCGAGCTCTGATTCAAGCGCTGGGGTTGGCGTTGATTGCTCACCGACTTTTTGAGTCAAAGTCGGCAAACTGTCTTGCAGACACTCAAAACCATCAAACACATGTGAGCATTGCCCACACCGTACCAAACCATCGTGCAGTCGCAACAGATCAGCGGTCACGGCAAAGCCGCTATCGCACTTGGGGCAGCGTGTCACCAAACTCACGACGCTTGCTCACTAGGCCGTTGGCCTGCCAAACACACCCAACCGTCTAGGGCCTGCCAGACGGTCAGTGCAATCCACGGCTGATAAAAAACCGCCACTTCTTCAGCCTGGCGCTCTAACACGCCAGAGAGCACCAAAGAACCACCTGGTTTGACACGCTGACTGAGCATTGGCGCCAACACCTTTAAAGGGTTCGACAAAATATTGGCCACCACGACATCAAACTGCCCGTCTGGCAATGCGTCGGTTAACCCTGCATTCAATGTGACTTGGTTGACCGTGGCGTTGTACTCGGTGGACTCGACGGCCTGCTCGTCAATGTCGATTGCCCACGTGTCACCAGCGCCTAGGCGCCGTGCCGCGATCGCTAAGATGCCTGAACCGCAGCCGTAATCCAACACAGTAGCGTTTGCCGGTAGCTCGCTTGTGAGCCAACGCAAACAAACATGGGTGGTGGGATGGCTACCTGTGCCAAACGCCAGGCCAGGATCCAGTGCCAAGGTGATGCGGTCAGTGACTGGCAAATCTTCTTGATGCCAGCTCGGCACAATGAGTAGTCGATTGCCCACGGGTATGGGACCAAACTGCGATTGCGTCAACCGCACCCAGTCTTCGTCAGGTACTTCTCTAACCTGCCATGTGGTGTCCAAATCAAAAGACAATTGTTGCTGTGCTTGAAGCATCACCTGCTGCGGATCAACCCCATCGGCCAGCAAAGCCAACACGCGGTTGGTTTGCCAACCTTGCGGCGAGGCTTCGCTGCCGGGCTCACCAAATATCGGCTGCTCTTCAGGCGTATCGAGATCAGCATCCTCAACCGAGGCACACAACGCGCCCGCTTCAAGCAAGGCGTCAGTGACCGAATCAGCCTGCTCACCCGGGCAATACAGAACCAGTTCACGCATGACGTTTGCCTCCGACCCCAAGGACCAGCAAGGCCCCTACAAACCCCTCAATCACAATTAGGGGCGCTCTGCCAATTTGTGCTCAAGGTAGTGAATGCTCGTACCGCCTTCCATGAATCGAGTATCAACCATCAACTCCCGGTGCAAGGCGACGTTGGAACTAATGCCTTCAATCACAATCTCTGACAAAGCGGTCCGCATACGGGCCAAGGCTTGCTCTCGACTATCGCCATAGGTAATGACTTTGGCGATCATTGAATCATAGTAGGGCGGTACAAAGTAACCGTTAAAGGCATGCGAATCAATTCTCACGCCTGGGCCACCAGGCATGTGCCAATTGGTGATTCGACCAGGACTGGGCACAAATTTAAAGGCGTCTTCGGCATTGATCCGGCATTCAATCGCATGACCACGGAATTCGATGTCACGTTGTTTTAACGTGAAGGGCTCACCGGCTGCAATCCGAATTTGCTGCTGCACCAAGTCGATGCCCGTGATCAGCTCCGTGACGGGGTGTTCAACCTGAATTCGGGTGTTCATTTCGATGAAGTAGAACTCATTGTTCTCAAACAGAAACTCGAACGTACCCGCACCCCGATAACCAATTTTGCGGCAAGCCTCAGCGCAACGCTCACCGATTTTCTCGATCAGCTTACGGGGTATGCCAGGCGCTGGGGCCTCTTCAATCACTTTTTGATGGCGACGTTGCATCGAGCAGTCGCGCTCACCAAGCCAAACCGCCTGCTTGCCACCGTCGGCCAAAATCTGAATTTCCACATGGCGAGGGTTTTCGAGAAACTTCTCCATGTAGACTTCCGGGTTGTTAAACGCCGCGCCAGCTTCTGTTTTGGTCATGGTGACCGCGCTCAGTAACGCAGCCTCCGTGTGAACCACGCGCATGCCGCGTCCACCGCCACCGCCAGCGGCCTTAATAATGACGGGATAACCCACCTCACGCGCGGTTTGAATGATCACTTGTGGATCGTCAGGCAACGCCCCCTCAGAGCCTGGCACCACGGGCACACCCGCGGCGATCATGGCTTGCTTGGCGCTGACTTTGTCACCCATCAAACGGATTGATTCCGAGCGTGGCCCAATGAATACAAATCCACTTTTTTCGACCCGTTCAGCAAAATCGGCATTTTCAGACAAGAACCCATAACCAGGGTGAATCGCTTGCGCATCAGTTACTTCAGCGGCGGAAATAATAGCCGGCATGTTCAAGTAACTGTCTTTTGATGGCGCTGGGCCAATACAAACCGACTCATCAGCCAGACGCACGTATTTGGCATCGCGATCGGCTTCGGAATGAACCACTACCGTCTTGACGCCCAATTCACGGCAGGCGCGCTGAATGCGCAATGCGATTTCGCCTCGATTGGCGATCAGAATTTTTTCAAACATGGTTACACAATCACAAACAAGGGCTGTCCATACTCGACCGGCTCGCCGTTGTTGACTAGGATCTCCTTAACGACACCCGCTTTGTCGGCTTCAATCTCGTTTAACAGTTTCATGGCCTCAATGATGCAAAGTGGCTGACCCTGTTGCACCGATTGACCCACCTCAACAAACACGGCTGAGCCAGGGCTCGGCGACCGGTAAAACGTACCAACCATGGGCGATTTAACCGTATCGGCCTCTAGCGCAACTGGCGCTACCGGCGCTAACGCTACCGGAGCCGCTGACTCATTGGCAACGGGTGCAGGGGCGGCATGCACGGGCGCGGGCGCCGCAGCATAGGCAACAGGCGCGCTCGACTTGACGATCTTGACTTTGTCCTCACCCTCGGTGATTTCGAGTTCGGCGATGTCAGACTCCGCGACCAAATCAATCAGTGTTTTGAGCTTACGTAAATCCATGATGAATTTTCCCAGAGGGTCAGTTAAATAGAGCAAATAAAAATCATTTGTGTGTTTGGTCGCCGATTAAAGTTTTGGCGATAGCGGTTGCTTGAGCGCAAACATCAAGGCGGCATGATAACCCTCAACGCCCAAACCGGCGATCACGCCTACGGCGATCGCCGACAAGTACGAATGATGGCGAAAAGCTTCTCGGCGATAGACATTTGAAAGGTGAACCTCGACAAACGGCAAAGCGACACCAGCCAAAGCATCACGAATGGCAACGCTGGTATGGGTATACGCACCCGCATTGATCAAAATAAAGGTGGTGCCATCGGTGAGCGCTTGCTGAATTCGATCAACCAGCACACCTTCCGAATTGCTTTGAAATGACGACAGTTGGGCACCTTTTGAATGTGCCGCTGCCAACAACTCGGCATCAAGTTGTGCCAAAGTCTGTGTGCCATAGATGGCCGGCTCCCTTTGCCCCAATAGGTTCAGGTTCGGGCCGTGTAAAACCAAAATGCGGTGTGACATGGTGATCGTTCGCTCGTCTTGACGGTTTTGTCCATCATAGCGCATCAAAAGACCTTCAAGAGTGCCTAAAGCGTCTATCTTTCATTCATTTGTTGTTATTTTCGCAGTTAAACCGCTGAACCGCTTACCAGTTTGGCCACTTGTGCGCTCAGTGAATCGGGGTCGACAGGCCCCAAAATCACAGGACCAAGATCGCCTTGGGCGCGCACCAAAACCGTGAACGGCAACCCGCCGGCCACATTACCCAATGCCCGCACAAGACCAAGCCCGCCATGCCCCGCCACAAAAATGGGGAAGGATACGGGTATCTTTTTCACAAATTCGGTCACATTTGACGCCGTATCAATGGCAATCCCCAAGAACTGTGCGCCCGGGTGTTGTTGCGCCAACCGATTCAAATCAGGCATTTCTTTCACGCAGGGCGGGCACCATGTGGCCCAAAAATTAATCACCAGCGGGCGATCCCGCCATTGCGCCATGCTCTGTTCGTTACCTGCCATGTCTGGTAATACAGCCGCAAAAAACGACTCGATACCTGGCGTAGTCGCATTCTCCGAGCGAATGGCTCGGTTGGCCTGGGGCGCACGTCGTGAGCTCTGTTGCCATCCAAAGTAGCCAACACTACCCATGGCTGCTAAACCAACGGCGCCAATAATTGCAGTTCTTCTCTTCATAGCCTAATCATAGCGCCGCAAAGCCAAATATAACGACCTAACCATCTACAATGCTGACCAAGCGGACGGTAATTGATTGTTTTAAAGCGCCCGCGATGGCGTTCAAAGGAACCTATTCTCATGCACCTGCACATCCTAGGCATCTGCGGCACCTTCATGGGCGGCCTCGCCCTGATTGCGAGAGCAGCGGGTCACCGCGTGACGGGTTGCGACCAGGGCGTGTATCCACCCATGAGCACGCAGCTTGAGGAACAGGGTATTGACCTCATTGAAGGGTTTGGCGCTGACCAACTGGCGCTCAAACCTGATTTATATGTGATCGGTAATGTCGTGAGTCGCGGCAACCCCCTAATGGAAGCCATCCTCAATCAAAACGCTGCGTTCATTTCAGGGCCTCAGTGGCTAGGCCAGACAATCCTTAAAGACCAACACGTGCTGGCGGTGGCTGGCACCCACGGCAAAACAACCACCAGCGCCATGCTGGCTTGGATTCTGCAACGCACAGACCAACAGCCCAATTTCTTGATTGGTGGGATTGCCCCTGGGCTTGGTGTGTCTGCTCGATATGAGCCAAACAACAAACTTTTTGTGATCGAAGCCGACGAGTACGACACCGCATTTTTTGATAAACGATCCAAATTTGTGCATTACCGCGCACGCACGGCCATTCTTAACAACTTAGAGTATGACCACGCCGACATTTTTCCTGATCTTGGCGCCATCGAAACACAATTCCACCATCTGGTTCGAACGGTGCCCGCGCTCGGTCAAATTGTCATGCCAGTCGGTGAACCCGCGCTTGAACGAGTCATCGAACGGGGGTGTTGGACCCCGGTGGAGCGAACAGGTCATGCCGACGGCTGGCATCAGCAAGAAACCGACAGCACTCAAAACCCCATGATCTACCGCGGCACACAAGCTGTGGGAGCCCTGCAATGGTCACTCACCGGCGCTCACAACACCCAAAACGCACTGGCTGCGTTAGCAGCCGCGCATCACGTGGGCATCGCGCCTAGCGTCGCACTAGAGGCGTTGAATCAATTTGAGGGTGTCAAACGACGCATGGAAGTGCGCGGTACGGTCAACAACATCACCGTTTTTGATGACTTTGCCCACCACCCGACAGCCATTGAAACAACACTGAATGGGTTACGTAACAGCAATCCCAATGCTCGCATCATCGCCGTACTTGAGCCGCGCTCAAACACCATGAAACTTGGTGCCATGGCTTCACGCCTAACGGCCTCGCTAGCCTGC
>JAFMCG010000105.1 GCA_017857895.1 Burkholderiaceae bacterium
AAATCGAGCCTTTCAAGCGCGCGGCATCCGCAACCAAGCGTGAGCAATCTCGCGGCGCGTTGAGGTCCAAAAGATGGGATCCGAACTCAAGTAATCAAGAATATCGCACAGTCCACTAATGCGACCAGGTCTACCAATAATTCGAGCATGTAGCCCGATTGTGATCATTGAGGCTTGCCCGCTTCGACGGGCTTCGAGCGCAAGACGTGCCAGCGAATCGATCACGTAACCCCCAAAATCAGCCGCCCTCACAAAAGCAGGCGCCTCTCCAAAAAATCGCATGTCATTGGTGTCAAATTGGTAGGGCAGTGTTAGAAATTCGCCTTCCGCTGTATCAACCCAAAAAGGTAGCTCGTCGTTATAAGCATCACTGTGATAAAGCATCCCAAGCTGCTTCGCTATGCGCGCCGTATTGGGCGTGGCTGTTGACTTACAATGCCAACCATACGGCGCTTGTCCACAAACCGCTTGGATGGCTTCAGATGTTCTCACCATCAGGATCTTTTCGTCTTGCTCAGATAGTCCGACAGGGGATTGCCACAACCAGCCATGGCCGCAGAGATCGTGCCCACTACCGACAGCATGGCGTAGTAACTCAGGACACCGTTGGGCAAACCGTCCACAGACATTCAAAGTCACGCGTGTTTGATGGCGCTCAAGCTCATCCAACACACGCCAAAAGCCGACTCTAGTACCAAATTCGAAATGGGATTCGCGACATAAATCTTCATGTGCAGTCACCGAACTTTTTACCTCGTGCATCAGCTCATTGGAGGGATCACCATCGGCAAGACTGAGTTCAGCGCCCTCCTCTAGGTTCAAAACAAAACTGACAGCCACTTTTTTTTCGTCAGGCCAAGTGACGTTGGGGCGGTGAGCGCCGTATCCTACAAGGTCTCTTCTATTCATGGTGTAACACCGCCAGGCTTCGCATTCAGTGATTCAAGTAATTCCATGCAAACCGCTTGCATAGGCTCAACGAGATCCGTGTTCGACAGCCTTTTAGTCGCGTACTTTCCAAGCCCTGCAAGCAATGCACCAACGAAAGTGAAGGCCGCACTCGGATGCTGTTGCTTCAGTTCGATCGCTCGCTCTATAAAAACTTCTCGGCAACTGTCGTTTGGCCCATCTGCTGAAAACGCCAGTTGATCGTCAATGGCATACCAATGGACTTGCTCGCCGCTATAGCCGTAGCGTTTAGACATATCAGCATACAGCGCCAGCATATGACTACCTAGAGTAAGCGCAATGACTTGCCGCCGGTTGGCTGCGGCCACGCGTAACGTCGACTCACTCAAACCAAATACGGGTACCCGAGCGAATTGCCTTAAATCAGACAGACCGATATCCAAAGAGATACCAAGCACAATCGCGTCAACATCGCATTCAATCGAGGGCAGCATGGTTCGTATTGCATCATGCGCCTGAGTAACACCGACTTGGGAACGAACCACTGCGGGGCCGTGACGCGCCGTTATCCCCCTGACACTGAACTCGGATGGAAGAAACAAGCATGCTTGTTCAACCAGTTTTTCGGTGACCGATTCAGTGGTGTTAGGATTAATTACCAAAACATTCATGATTGATCCGCGAAGATAGCAACCAAATCAACTTCATCACCCTCGGCTTCAAGATGCAGGCTGCTTTCGATGTGAGCAAGATGCTCCATCATGCAGCGCTGAGCGCTCTCAATGTCGCGATTTGCGATCGCATCAATTATTTGCTCATGCTCATCAGCTCGGCAACTGGCGGCTGTGGGTGCGTCATACAAAAATATGATCAAACAGGTCAGTGTCGACAGTTCTCGCATTGTTTTGGCTAAGGCCATGTTACCCGCAAGCTCTGAGACCAATATGTGAAACTCGCCTGATAAACGAACAATCGCTCGCTTGTCTTCAAGGCGCCGCACCTCTCGCTCAATCGCCTGATGCTGTCGAAGGCGTTCAAGTTTGTCAGGCGTCAAGTTCTCTATTAATCGCCGCAATAAATGCGGTTCGATCAAACGTCTCGCCTCAAAAATATGCGTTGCTTGTTCTGGCGTAGGCTTGGCCACATAGGCACCCCGTTGCGGAATAAGATTGATGACCTGCTCATGGGAAAGTCTCGCCAATACTTCACGTATCCGCGCCCGACTTACTTTCATGATTTCAGCCAAACGCTCTTCAACTAGCTTGGTGCCAGGTGGCAGACGGTGTTCGAGAATCGCGGTGTATATCTTTTGGTAGATTTCCTCCTGACTCTTTTCCCGCATCAATTTGGCGGACACCTTTGACTGCATTCGAATGCCTCTATTTCCAGTTAAACAAGCGACCCCAACCTTTAATCACGCTGGGGTCAAGATTTAGCTTACGCGTCGCACCCCAGATAGCGGTGCTAACTGTATCGAGTAAAGTGATATCAGTTTCTGATTCAAACACTTGCGCCAGCTGAGCAGCGCGCAAATTCGTGCAATAAGTAACCACAGCCTGAGGTTTGGCCCGAGCAACCTGCTTTAAATCTTGGAAAATCTGCTCAGGTGTCAATAACGCAAAATCATAGTTAACAGAGATGTCATGGCGGATATTATCCACGATTTCAACGCCAAGATTCTCGTACTGCTCAATGATGCGCTGTTGGATATCACCAGTGTAGGGCGAGACGATGGCCAAGCGCTTGATCTGACCAATTTCGATAAGCTCATTCAAGGCCAAGATTGCCGTGGATGCTGGCACCCCGACTTTTTCCGCAATACGCTGGCACAGCAGTTTGTCTTTCTCAAACCCCAACCAACCTGCCGAAGTGCCGCTCCAAACAATGACATCGGGGTGTGCATCGGCCAACATTTGCGCAGCCTCGAGAATATTAACGTCATCAAACTGCCCTTGAGCCTGTTGAGCCATTGAGATTTCAGTTACTCGGAAGCGTACGAAGTGCGCGCTAACACGAGGCAACTGCATCACAATTTCCGACGTAAGTGGTTCTAACGCTGAGTTAGATGATGGCGTTAATACGCCTATACGGTGAGCATTCATTTCAAATTCCCTTGTAAACATTTAGTGTTAACACTAATGTCGACAATTATTTAAAAGATTTAAGATAATTCTGGCAAAAGCTGGCACCGCTTTTGCTTTGTACCATTAAATAGTGCAAACATTGTTCCAATCCTTTTCACGCAACCCCATAGCAAAAGTCCAATATGAAAATCAATGAAGGCCATCGTTGTTCGCACTATTGTCGACATTTTTTAGCATTATTTTGGTGCAATACAAATCAATTTGGTGCATTAAGGATGTTGACAAATGCTACTTGACCTTATCATTCGCAACGCCAAGGTGGCAACTGCAGCGGACGTGTTCCATGCCGATATCGGAATCAAAGATGGTCTTATTGTTTGTATCAGTTCGACAATCGATCAAACCGCCGAGCGGCAAATCGACGCGGCTGGCAGGGTAGTGACGCCCGGCGGTGTTGACGCGCACTGTCATTTAGACCAGCCCATGGCCCCACCCGTCAAAATGGCGGACGACTTTGAAACGGGCACGCGCTCAGCGGCCTGCGGTGGGACAACCACCATTATTCCATTTGCTGCCCAGGCCAAGGGTGAGTCTTTACAAGCTGCAGTCGACGACTACCATCGGCGATCTGACGGCAAAGCGCACGTCGATTACGCTTTTCACCTCATTGTTAATGACCCCTCCCCGAACGTCCTAACCAATGAATTGCCAGCACTGATTCAATCAGGCTACTCGTCGTTTAAGGTCTATATGACTTATGACGACATGAAACTCGATGACGGTCAGATTCTAGATGTCCTAGCTGTTGCAAAACAACATAATGCCATGGTGATGATCCATGCCGAAAATGCCGATTGCATCGAATGGTTAACCAAGCGGCTTGAATCCGCATCGCAAACCTCAGCTAGGTTTCACACAAGGTCAAGACCGATGCTCGTTGAGCGGGAAGCAACGCACCGGGCGATCAGTTTGGCCGAATTGGTTGATCAACCCATATTGATTGTTCACGTCTCTGGACGAGAAGCGGTCGAGCAAATACGCTGGGCACGCGCTCACGGCTTGAAAGTCTTTGCCGAGACCTGTCCTCAATATCTATTTTTAACGGCAGAGGATTTGGGCATCGATGACTCGTTTGAAGGTGCCAAGTGTATATGCAGTCCTCCGCCCAGAGATGCAAGCAATCAGGAAGTAATTTGGAATGGTTTGGCAGACGGCCTTTTCACCGTTTTCTCTTCAGACCATGCCCCATTTAAGTTCGAAGGCCCCGACGGCAAACAGGCTTTTGGAACAGACGCGGCATTCAGACACATCCCAAATGGCATCCCAGGCCTTGAGACACGTATGCCTTTGCTCTACTCAGAAGGCGTTTTAAAAGGAAGGATTAGCCTCACGAAATTTGTTGAGCTAACGGCAACAAACCCAGCCAAAACTTATGGCCTACACCCAAGAAAGGGCACCATCGCCCCCGGTGCAGACGCTGATCTCGTTATTTGGGATGAAACGCCCTATGTGATTCGCAATGATCAATTGCATCACGCCGTTGACTACACGCCCTATGAGGGTCGTGAGCTTTTGGCTTGGCCGGCCATGACCTTATTGCGCGGACAAGTCGTCTGGGATGGAAAACAGCTGTGCTCGACACCTGGCACCGGTCAATTTCTCAAATGCGATTTGCCAACAATCTAAAAGATTTTTCATACACCATCGCCACAGCCTTGCTGCCCTGGATGCGTTGATGGTTTTTTTACCAACTGAGAGGAGAGTAACAATGCGACAACTGAAAGCCCTAGCAATTCCGATGGCATTCTCCATGGCCATGCTGGTAGCACCCACTTCACAGGCCCAAGAGCTAACACTCAAAGTTATTGGTCAGCCTATCGCCACTGGCAATATCCAGAAAAACCGAGAGCAGCCTTTTTTTGAACAACTGGCCGCAAAGACGGGCCTACCCATAAAGATCGAATACAAGCCGCTTGACACGCTTGGCATCAAAGACACTGAGCAGTTGCGAGTGATGAAAGCCGGACTGTTCGATATCGTTTCTTTGCGCTTCTCTCAAAACTCGCGCGATGAACCAACTTTACTGGGACTAGACCTCGTGGGTGCTGCACCAACGTATGAAATCAGTCGTAAAGTAGCTGATGCATGGCAACCCGTTTTGGACAAACGCTTGCAAAAGCAATTTGGTGTGAAGTTACTTGGGCACTGGCCATTTGGTCCTCAGATGCTTTTTTGCAAGCCCGAAATCAAAGGTTTGGCTGATGTGAAAGGCAAGAAAGTGCGGGTAGCCGATCAAAACCTTGCCAAATTCCTCGAAGGACTCGGTGCAACCCCTGTACCTATGTCATTTGGCGAAGTGCATCAAGCGCTGTCACTTGGTGTCGTGGATTGCGCAGTAACCGGGCCAAGCTCAGCAAACGCCGCCTCGTGGCCTGAAATCGTCAAATACCAGCTGCCATTAGGATTTCAGATGGCCTTTAACGGCTATGCCATCAACCTGAAGACCTGGAACAAAATGACACCGGCGCAACAAGCGACTTTACAAAAGGCGTTTGATGAACTGGAAAATGATATCTGGTCCTATTCGGAAGAACTGTATGCCGATTCGCTGGCTTGCAACGAAGGCAAGGCAACTTGTAAGAGTGGCAAGAAATTTAACATGGTGTCGGTACCCGTATCAGCCGATGAAATCGCCCTTGTTAACACAGCGGTTAGTAGCGTTTCACTGCCGGCGTGGGGCCCTGTTTGCGACAAAGCCAATCCAACCTGCACAGCAGACTGGATGAAAACAGTCGGACCAGTGATTGGCATCAAGTAATTTTAGATATAGCGAGATACGTAATGAAAGAACGGCTAGAAAATCTGCTTGGAACACTATTTGGCATCATTTTTATAGTGTTGGTTGCAATAGTGACCATTGAAACGATTGCAAGAAAACTGTTCAATGTATCCGTTCAGGGTGCAGATGAACTGGGTGGTTATTCACTTGCTGTCGGCGCAACAATTGCATTTAGCCTAGCCGTTCTTGGTCGCACTCATATCAGGGTTGATATCCTGCACGAACGATACCCAAAGTCCATTCAAGCACTGATGAATTGGCTCTGTGCCGTCCTCATGAGTGCGCTTGCAATATTTCTTTGCTGGACAGCTTGGCAAGTCGTTGTCGATTCTATTGAGTACGCAAGCACGGCCCAAACTGCTTGGGCAACGCCGCTAGTTTATCCCCAAGGGGCATGGCTATTCGGCTTATCAGTGTTCGCCTTAATTTCGGGGTTTGCCGCTATTCAGGCGACCTACTTGCTGATAACCGGCAAGCAAAGTGTTGTTATCGAAGAGTTTCAGCCTAAAAGTGCAAAGGAAGAGCTTAAAGAGGAGCTCGTAGACATTGCGGCCCGAGACGCCGTCGCAATCAGTCGGAGCAACACATGACAGCCACCGTCGTAATTGTTGCTTTCATGATCATGGTTGGCATGATGTTGATCGGTATTCCAATTGCCGTTGCCATGGCAGTCGTTGGAATTGTTGGCGGTGTGTCTGCTTACGGCATGCCCTTTGTCAACTCAGTCGCACCCGTTGTTTGGGGTGTACAAAACGAAAACCTACTCACAAGCATTCCTCTTTTTGTTCTTCTCGGTGAGCTCATGCTGAGATCGGGAATAGCCGATCGAATGTATGGGTCACTTGCTGCCTGGTTCGGGCGTCTGCCTGGGGGGCTTCTGCATACAAATATCGGTAGTTGTGCCCTATTTTCAGCGACTTCGGGCTCATCTGTCGCCACGGCAGCAACTATTTCTACAGTCGCCTTACCTTCACTAATCAAACGCAACTACCCTATCAGGGCTTCCTTGGGCAGTATTGCTGCCGGCGGAACGCTTGGCATCCTAATACCGCCAAGCGTTAACCTGATCATCTATGGATCTATGACCAACACTTCAATTGGACAATTGTTTATTGCAGGTCTTATTCCTGGTTTGCTTTTGACTGTCATTTTCATGATGTATATCGGAGTGAGCAGCTTAATTTCTGGGCATGCACTGCGCGAGGAACCAGTACCGCTGCTTACCAAGATTCGCTTGTCAGCCCACTTGGTTCCGCCGCTAATAATTTTTAGCATCGTTATGGGTAGCCTTTATTTAGGCATTGCCACGGCTACCGAAAGTGCGGCGCTCGGCGTGACTGCTGTGATGCTTTTTGTATGGCGTGCGGGCCGACTTCAATGGTCGCTTCTCAAGGGCTGCTTTATCTCGACTGGTCGAATTACCGGGATGATTCTTTTAATAATTACTGCTGCGTTCATTCTAAATCTAACGATTAGTCTGACTGGCGTCACCGATACAATGACAACGTGGGCCACCTCTTTTGGTCTGACGCCCTTGACGCTGATCCTATCGCTCGTCGTCTTCTATTTATTGCTCGGTATGTTTATGGACGTGCTTTCAATGCAGGTTGCAACCGTCCCCATCACGTTTCCGATTGCCGTTGCCTTGGGCATTGATCCCATATGGTTTGGTATTTTTGTAATATTGATGTGTGAACTTGGCCTCATAACACCGCCTGTTGGCATGAACCTATTTGTCGTGCATGGCGTGCGGCCTGATAACGGAACGATAAAAGATGTGATGTACGGTGCCCTCCCATATGCCATCATCATCTTGCTATTTACTGGATTGTTAACCCTCATTCCAGAAATTGTGACTTGGCTGCCGCAGCAAATGCTGAATTAGCAAGGTTTATCCCAGCTAACTGGTTTTAAATTGGGGTTTGGATACAAGCACGTGGGCCCAGCGATGTGCTTGAACATGACTGGGTGCCAATCCAAGCTAGGCCTTACACCACCTTCTGCCTGATCGGCATGGACGCTTAATTGACACGAACGCAAAGTCTTGGCAACTCCTAACAAAAATTTGGGTCAGCAGCACGTTAGTGGTGACTGACATCATCAAGCAAGCCAGCGTGGCGCCAGGGAGCCCTAAGCAAGCAGTGGTCTGACTGCGCTGGACAGCATTTCGAGGAAGATAAGTGAAAGTCATT
>JAFMCG010000106.1 GCA_017857895.1 Burkholderiaceae bacterium
TGGGGTGAGCGCTAACCCTCAAGCCGCGCAATTGCCGCCGGCGCAAGGTTACCAAGCGATGATTGCAGGCAGCTGCTCTAGGGCCACGCAGGCTCAGGTCGCTGCCTTTATTGAGGCTGGTGGCAAAGCGATTCGCTTGGACCCCGTTGCGGCGCATCAGGCCCACGATCATGTTCAACAGTTGGCAGCGCAGGCCCTAGATTGCCTGGCTTTGGGCCCTGTGTTGGTGTATTCGACGGATTCGCCTGACGCTTTAAAAAGTAACCAAGCCACACTAGGTGCGCAGGTGGCGGGTGAACAAATCGAGGGCTGGCTGGCCACGATTGCCCAAGTGCTGTGGCAAGCGGGCGTGCGGCAGTGGGTGGTGGCCGGTGGTGAGACCTCGGGTGCGGTTGTCCAAGCTTTGGCCCTGAATCAACTGCGCATCGGTCCACAAGTCGATCCCGGCGTGCCTTGGTGTTACGGTCAATCGGGTCTTGATGGCCAGTCAGCCCACATCTGCTTGAAGTCAGGTAATTTTGGTGCTGAAGACTTCTTTACCAAAGCCTTCGGCGTGCTGTCATGATTCGTTTGCCTGATATCCCCACGCAGTGGTTGGTGCCTGCGCAAGCGATTTGCGAGACAGGGGCGAGCTTGTTTGCGCGTGGCTACGTGCATGGCAGCACCGGTAACATCAGTGTCAAGCTTGAGATGCCAGGCGCAACGGTCTACTTGATGACGCCCACTGACGCTTGCTTAGGTAACCTGCAAGCGCAGCGATTGGCATTGCTCGATGCCAAGGGGCAGCAACTGTTTGGAGATCCGGTCAGTAAAGCGCAGCGCTTACATCGTGCCATTTACGATGCTGACCCATCAGCATCGGCAGTGATCCACACCCATTCGCACCATTTGGTGCTGTTGACTTTGCTTGGCGTTTGGCGAGAAGACAGTATTTTGCCTTTCATTACCCCATACCAAGTCATGAAAGTAGGCCGCGTGCCACTGATTCAATATGCGGTGCCAGGCGACGAACAGGTCGTCGTGGCCGTGGCTGACGTGATCAAACAAGCGGCTTCAAAGCAAGAGTCTTTGCGAGCGGTGATGTGCGATCGATTGGGGCCTCAAGTCTGGCACCAAAGCTTGGCTCAGGCTCAAGCGGTGCTTGAAGAGTTGGCGCAAACAGCGCGGCTGTGGATCGATGGCGGGCGAATGATTGAGCCGTTGTCGCCTGCTCAAATAGACGCATTGCGACAACGGTTCTTGTCACGTTAAACCACGGTTGGCGTGGCGCCACCGTCCATGTTGATGTTCACGCCAGTCACATAACTGGCTTGGTCAGAGGCCAAGAACACCACGGTTTGGGCAATCTCTTCAGGCGTGGCCAGTCGGCCAAGTGGCACCTTTTGAGTGGCGCGCTTCATGGCTTCATCCATATCAATGCCTTCTTGTTTGCAGGTCGCCTCTAGGCCTTCCTTGAGCCGTTCGGTCAGGGTCTGGCCGGGATTAACAGCGTTGACGCGAATGCCTTGTGGGCCATAGGCAGCCGCCATACCGGCGGTGGCCAGCATCAGGGCTGCGTTGGCGCTACCGCCAGCCAAGTGGATTGGTGAGGCGGTCTTACCACCGGCACCGATCACATTCACAATCACGCCTTGACCGCGTTTGGCCATTTGCTGAACCACGGGGTTCATGACGTTGATGTAGGTAAAGAACTTGGCGTCAAACGCATTGCGCCAAGCTTGTGGTGTGAGCTCAGCGGCGGGCATGCGCTTGGCGGCACCGGCTGAATTAACCAGAATATCGATTTCACCAAATCGCGCCTGTGCATGCTCGATGGCTTCCTGGGCCGCCTTATCATCAATCAGATCAGCTGAAAAAACCGCAACTTGGGCTTTAGGGAAAGTGCTCAATAGCTGCTTTTCAGCTGCCTTAAGGGTTGCCAAATCTCTGGAAACCAAGCTAATGTGGGCACCTTCTTGGGCAAAGGCGGCCGCGCAAGCCAAGCCAATGCCTTTACTGCCGCCAGTGATTAAAACGTGTTTGCCGTTCAGATTGAGGTTCATTATTTTTTCCTTTTGATGGCGCTCGCATCGTTAGCGAATCACGCCTTTTATTTTCAGTTCAGCAGTCTGTGCTGAACTGTAGCCCATGAATGACAAAATGTCGTCGGTGTCGCCACCGAGCGCCGGTGGTTGGTGGCGAATGCCAAGCCTTTGATCGTCCATGACCAATGGTAACAATGGGGTGAGCGTGTCCACGGTTTGACCGGCGGCGCTGCAATCGGCGTGAATATGCATCGGCGCCAAGCCACCAGTGGCGATCAAGTGCGGGTCATCGAACAAATCTTGTGGGCGGGTAATGGGCGCGTAGGGCAGGCCGCGCGCTTCAAATCGAGCGCTCAAGTCTTGAGCGCTTTCCGTGGCAAACAGATCACGCAAAAACGGCATCAACCAGTCACGCGCTTGCACCCGCTGATTGTTGGTGGTCAGTCGCGCATCGGCAAAGAGGTCAGCCTGTTTAAACTCGTCACAAAATATCTGCCACTGTGTGTCGCTCACCACCGACAAAAAGATTTGCTCCTGGTCTTTTACGGTGAAGACATCGTAGATGCCCCAAGCGCTCACGCGACTGGGCATGGGCGCAGCCGGTTTGCCGGTAACGGCGAACTGCATCATGTGTTGCGCCACCAAAAAGACGTTGTTTTCAAAGAGGGCGCTGGTGACACTTTGGCTGCGGCCGGTTTTTTGTCGGGCGTGAAGCGCCGCCAAAACGCCAATGGCGCCAAACATCCCACCCATGATGTCGTTCACGCTTGAGCCTGCGCGCAAGGGCCGACCCTCAGGGCCTGTCATGTAAGCCAACCCCCCCATCATTTGCACCACCTCATCTAAGGCCGTGCGATGGTCATAAGGCCCGGGTAAAAAACCTTTATGAGAGACGTAAATCAATTGGCTGTTGAGCTTTTTTAAGGCCGCTTGACCAAAGCCCAAACGATCCATGGCGCCACTTTTGAAGTTTTCACTGAAGACGTCGGCGTCTTGGATCAGTTTGAGCACAATCTCTTTGCCTTGGGCGGATTTGATGTCGACCGAAAGGCTGCGCTTGTTGCGATTAAACATCGGAAAAAAGCCCGCACCAGAGCCCATCAACTTTCGGGTGTTATCGCCCTCAAGGGGTTCAACTTTGATGACATCAGCCCCAAGGTCGGCCAAGATCATGCCGCAAGTTGGGCCCATCACCATGTGGGTGAACTCGATGACCCGGATGCCTTCAAGTGGTAGGGGTTCACTCATCGCTGGCCGCCTAATGAGGTGGCAGCGATAAACCCCTTTGGGAGTCCTGCCTCTGGGGTCATGCCGTACAGTGGTTCACCCGGCAAGGCTTCAGTCAGCGGCTTGCGGGCCTCAATCAGTGCTTGCAAGTTGATGCCGGTGCTAAGGCCCATGGCTTCAAACATAAACGTCAAGTCCTCGGTCACCACATTGCCAGAGGCGCCGGGTGCATAGGGGCAGCCACCCAATCCGGCCAACGAGGCGTCAAAGGTTCTAACGCCGGCGTCATAGGCCGCGAGGCAGTTGGCAAGCCCCAAGCCTCGGGTGTTGTGCATGTGGGCGGCACCCGTTTTGTCACCAATGACGGCGCGCACTTTGTTGAAAAGCCGTTTGACTTGCGCTGGGTTTGCCATGCCGGTGGTATCTGACAAGCCCGACTCGTCAGCCCCTGCCGCAATGGCCGCCTGAGCCAACCAAACCACATCGTCCTCGGTCACTTCGCCTTGGATGGTGCATCCAAAGGCTGTTGAGATGCCGGCTTCTATTTTGATGTGAGGGGCTTGTTGGTCGCGTAGTTGGGCGATTTTGGCAATTTCTTCTAGCATTTCTTGGCGGGTTTTTCTGACGTTTGCCATCGAATGGGCTTCGCTAGCGGACACCGGCAAGGTCACTTTGTGCACACCCGCATCAATCGCCATTTGGGCCCCGCGAGCGTTGGGTACCAAAGCCATGACAGTCAGGCCAGGATACTGTAGCGCATGGCGTACGATTTGAGCCGTATCAGCCATTTGCGGCAGCAGTTTAGGCGACACAAATGAGCCGACCTCAATTTCTTGGATGCCAGCGGCGACCAAGGCGTCAATCCAGCGCTGTTTGTCTGGGGTCGACATCGTTCGTTTGACGGATTGCAGGCCATCTCTGGGCCCGACCTCGCTGATTAAGACATCAAACATGGTTGCTTTTGTCCTCGCATTTAATGGTTTGGCGGCAAATACGACAGTTATCATCGCATGTGGCAACACTTTTTGGTGACTTGATCGTGGTGGTTAAAGTGAGTGTTAATGAAACTAAAAATTGAAATCAAGGCAGTTGATTACGGCGACCCAGCAGATCAAGCGGCTTTGGTGTCCTTGTTGGACATGTATGCGCGTGACCCGATGGGTGGCAGGCAAGCCCTAGCCCCAGCGGTCAAACGTGAGCTGTGCGATCAGTTGGCAAGGTTTCCTGGGGCGGTGAGCTTTTTGGCGTTGGTTGATGGCCAGGCGGTGGGTTTGTTGAATGCGTTTTTGGGGTTTTCGACGTTTAAGGCCAGGCCGCTGATGAATGTGCATGATATTGCGGTACTGGCCCAGTGGCGTGGCAAAGGGGTAGGCCAAGCGTTGTTGCAAGCCATCGAAGCACACGCGCAGTCTTTGGGTTGTTGTAAGCTAACTTTAGAGGTGCTTTCGGGTAACGTGCTAGCGCAACGCACCTACCGATCGTTTGGGTTTGAGAACTATGCCCTAGATCCCGAAGCGGGCGTGGCCGCATTGATGCAAAAGTGGTTGGTTTCGGCTTAAGTTTGTGTGGCTGCCGCGTTAACCCCTTTTTGGGCTTTGATTCGAGCAGTTTCCCACGAACAACGTTTATGATTGTTAGACGATGGGCACATGGGTGCTCATACACAAAAATACATTCGCGACAAAGAACGAGGCTGGTATGACCCAGGAAGACAAAGGCAGGCCCATTTCAGTGGTGATCCGTGAGCGTATCCAAAACTCACGCAAGCGTTTTCATGCCAATGACAATATCGCTGACTTTATTGAGCCTGGCGAACTCGAGTTGTTGTTAGATGAAGTGTCAGCGCAAATGCAGGGTGTGCTGGAAAGCTTGGTGATTGATACGGTTAGTGATCACAACACCAATGACACGGCCCGTCGCGTCGCCAAAATGTACTTAAAAGAAGTGTTTGGTGGTCGCTACGTTAAACAACCGACCACCACAGAGTTCCCCAACGTGGAACGCTTGAATGAGTTGATGATTGTGGGCCCCATCACGGTACGCAGTGCCTGCAGCCACCATTTTTGTCCCGTGATTGGGCATGTATGGATCGGTGTCATGCCCAATGAGCATACCAATGTGATTGGCCTATCGAAGTATGTGCGTTTGGCTGAATGGATCATGAGCCGTCCACAGATTCAAGAAGAGGCCGTGGTTCAGTTGGCGGACCTGATTCAAGAAAAAACCCAGCCAGATGGGTTGGCGGTGGTGATGAGTGCGACGCACTACTGCATGGCTTGGCGTGGTGTTCGCGACATGGGCAGTCGAATGATTAATTCAGTGATGCGTGGCAGTTTCTTGAAAGACCCGAATTTGCGCCGCGAATTTCTTTCTCTCATTCCCAAAGGGGAACCGTGATGCTAGTACGTCTGCTTTATGTGAGTCGGGCTGCCGACCTGCAAGATAGCGCTGCGCTGACTGATTCAATCATGTCTGCGGCGAGAACCTACAATCCTGGCAACGGTATCACCGGGGTGCTGTGTTACGGCGAAGGTGTGTTTTTGCAGGCGATCGAAGGTGGACGCGAAGAAATCAATGCGCTCTACAACATGATTCTTCGAGACCCAAGGCACGAGAATGTGGTGCTCATGCACTACGAAGAAATCCTCGAAAGGCGTTTTGGTGGTTGGACCATGGGGCAAGTTAATTTGGCCAAACTCAATACTTCGATCGTGCTGAAATATTCTGAGACGCCTGAATTGAACCCGTATCGGATGTCGGGCAAGGTGGTTTTAGCGCTGCTGGAAGAATTGATGTTGACAGCATCCATCATCGGTAGGGCTTAATCACCCCTGCGAATCGACGACAAGATCGGTATAGATAAAATCAAGGGGACTGAAGGTGCAAGCAACTCACACCGCGGGCACACCGGTTAAGGACTTGCCACGCAACGTTAAGCTGCTGCTTAACGCTGGCCATGCCATTGATCATATGTTTTTGTTGATTTTTGCGGCAGCAGTAGGTGTGATTGCCGTTGATTTTGAATATGCCCAATGGGAAGACCTGATGCCATTTGGGGTCGGGGCCTTCGTGCTGTTTGGCCTAGGTGCTTTGCCCGCGGGTCGCTTGGGTGATCTCTGGGGTCGGCGTCAGATGATGCTGGTTTTTTTCTTTGGCATGGGACTTTCCACGCTGCTTGCAGCTGCCTCGCAGTCAGCCTGGCAACTCGCCAGTGCGCTCACCTTAATGGGCGCTTTTGCGTCAATCTATCATCCGGTTGGCATCCCGATGCTGGTGCAATATTCCACACGGCCTGGAATGACCATCGGCATCAATGGCTTGGCGGGCAATATGGGTGTTGCCGTTGCGGCCTTGTTAACGGGGTTCTTGGTGAAATGGTTTGATTGGCGCGCCGCCTTCGCTGTACCAGCCATACTGTCCTTTGTGTGTGGCGTGCTTTTTTTGCTGTGGTGCCCAAACGAAACTGAGCCACCCGCCAAACGCACGATAAAAGCAAAAGTTCAGCTGCCTCGAAACATGTTGGCACGTGCGTTATTGGTCATGACCATGGCTGCGGTTTCGGGTAATTTGCTCTATAACTTCACCACCAATGGCAACGGCCAGCTGATGGTAGAGCGGTTTCGTGGCGTGCTTGAAGATCCTGCCTTACTAGGTAGCTTATTGGCATTGGTTTATGGCGTGGCTGCCTTGGCGCAAGTGGTGGTGGGACGATTGCTGGACCGATTTGACATTAAGCCTTTGTTCATGACGATGGTACTGATTCAAATCCCCTTGCTTCTGTTGGTTTCTGTTAGCCACGGCTGGGTTTTATACGCCGCTTTGTTGGTGACCATGATGTTTATTTTTGGGGCAATCCCCTTCACGGATGTGATGATTGTGCGTTACGTGGACGATCGCATCCGCTCAAGAGTCGCTGGGTTTCGGTTTACGGTATCCTTGGGTGTGAGTGCGCTAGCGGTTTGGGCCCTAGGTCCTTTTGTTAAGTCGGCGGGCTTTGACATGTTGTTTGTTCTCATGGCGGCTATTGCCATCTGTACCCTTGGCACAGTTGCCTTATTGCCTAGCGAAAAACGCGTCGCGGCCATGTCTATTAAAGAGGAGTCGCTTTCATGACATCGGAAAATACGACGAGTAAAGCCATTTTGAGTGGTGAGTCATTGGCGCAAGCCTGTAATGCATTAGATGCCCGTTGGCAGGTTCAACCCGACAGTGTCGACAAGGACTGCGCGATTTATGCCGACTTCACGTTTAAAGATTTTGTACAAGCTTTCGGCTTTGTGACACAAGTGGCCATACTGGCCGAGAAAGCCGACCACCATCCCGAATGGTCCAACGTGTATGAGCGGGTTCATATCCTTTTGACGACCCACGACGCTGGTGGTGTGACTCAAAAAGACATCGCGTTAGCGCAGCAAATTGACGCCATCTTGGCTGCTTGAAGACTGACTGTTGGCCCAGTCCGAGGGGCTGCAGCCAACTTTGCGTTTAAACACACGAATCAGTGCTGCCGGACTGCCGTAGCCCACGGCGTGTGCGATTGGAACTAGTCAAAAAAGTGGACAAATTCTGTCTCTAAAGTATGCTTTTACTTTAGGAAATGAAAATG
>JAFMCG010000107.1 GCA_017857895.1 Burkholderiaceae bacterium
CAGACCCCTAAACAGTTTTTCGACGAATCGGAATTAAGGCCGAATGGCCATCATTTGCTGGGACAGGGGGGGGACGCTAAGGAGGCAGATGTCAGATGACGGCATCCTGTTTGAGACTTTTTTTGGGGCTGTTATCAACCGCCAATTGGTGACTAACACAGTCAAATTTTTATCAAAGGCAACAGGCTTAGGGTCAATCACTGGGCCGCGTGTTTGTATGCCGTCATGTCGCTCAGGCAGCTCAAGATTTGGTGCTTAGATGTTCTCAAGGGTAAGATTTATTGGGAAATTCGTTGTTAAAACTAATTTTTTTTAGGCAATTAAGTCGGGAACGAATAGGTGCTGGTTTTGCAGATTTCCAAGCAGTCGTTCTTTGTCAGCGTCTTGTTTAAGAATGGCTGATGAGAAAGCCACTCCTGAGTCGTTACCAGCACCAAGTCGCAATCATCTTTTTTTAAAATACAAAAAGGGAATTTTCAATGACACCACGAAACGTAACAATGCCCACTCTGCGCGAGCAAATGGCAGCCGGCGGCTGTCTTGCGCCGGGCGTGTATGACGCGTTGTCTGCGCGCATGGCGCAACAGGCCGGCTTTGAGACGGTTTATCTGTCTGGGGCCAGCATTGCTTACACCCGCCTTGGTGGTCCTGACATCGGTCTGCTGGGTTTGACTGAAGTTGCTGATGTTTTGCGCTATATCTCTGAGCAAACAGACGTCCAAGTCATTGTTGATGCTGATACCGGATTTGGCAATGCCATTAATGTGATGCGTACCGTGCGTCTGCTCGAGCGCGAGGGTGCCAATGCCATTCAGCTGGAAGACCAGGGGTTTCCCAAGCGCTGCGGACACCTGAAAGGCAAAACACTCGTGCCGACGGCAGAAATGGTCGGCAAACTGAAGGCTGCTGTTGATGCGCGCCGTTCGAGTGAGACACTCATTATTGGTCGCACCGATGCCATCGCTGTTGAAGGCATCGAGTCGGCTGTCGAGCGGGCTGTGGCTTATCAAGAAGCCGGTGCGGACATTGTGTTTGTTGAGGGTTTTCGTGATGACACCCATGTCACCAAGATCATGCATGCCCTGAAAGGTCGTGCGCCTTTGATGGCCAACATGGTGGAGGGGGGTGACACGCCTATCGATTCGGCCCAAACGCTCTACGACAAAGGATTTTCTTTGGTGATCTTCCCCGGCGGTTTGGTCCGGGCACTGGCTCACACCATGCAGGGCTACTTTGCGGCACTCAAACGCACTGGCACCACAGACAGCTGGCGCGCGCAGATGTTGGACTTTACTGGGCTCAATAACGTCTTACAGACCCCAGCAGTGCTCGAGCTCGGGCAACGTTATGAGCCCAAGTCAGACCAAAAATAAGTCACTAGACTTTGTGAGCGACTAGCCAAGGGAAACGGGTTTGATATTGGGATTCAAAGGTATCAATGTCTTGGCTATGGCTCAAGGTCAGGGATAACTCGTCGAGCCCTTTGGTGAGACACTCGCGCCAAAAATCATCCACCTCGAATTTGGCGCAGTCTTTGTCCCAGCGCACTTCGCACTGCATGAGGTCGACCGTGATATCCGTTTGGGTTGGGAGACTTTCAGTCCAACGCATCAGTCGTGCATGGTCAGCGGTATGAAGCCGAACGGGCAACACACCATTTTTGAAGCAGTTGTTATGAAAAATATCACCGAAGGTGGTGCCCACCACGGCCCGGATGCCATAGTCTGCTAGCGCGTAGACTGCGCCCTCGCGTGACGAGCCACAGCCAAAGTTGTGATCGACCACCAATACTTTGGGTGTTTGATCTTTTGCAGTGTTTAGGGGGTGCGGCTTGTGATTGCCGGCATCGTCAAACCGCGCGTCATGAAATAGAAACTGACCGTAGCCCAGCGACCGGTCTTTTTTTAGGAATCGTGCAGGAATAATTTGATCGGTATCGACGTTGGGTCCAGGGATAGCAGCCACGGTGGCCGTCAGTGTGGTCAACGGTTCAAAGGTGGTGGAAGTTTGTGACTTGGTCATGCGTGGGCTCCCAGCAATGTACGAACGTCTGTTAGTTTGCCATTGACAGCGGCTGCAGCCGCCATGGCTGGACTCATCAAGTGAGTTCGAGCCCCAGGCCCCTGGCGACCCATAAAATTGCGATTCGAAGTCGAGGCGATCCGCTCACCTGGTTTGCCGATGTCGCCATTCATGGCCGCGCACATTGAGCAGCCCGCTGAGCGCCATTGGAGACCAGCATCGGTAAAAATTTTGTCCAGCCCCTCGGCTTCGGCTTGGGCTTTGATCAGTCCTGAGCCGGGCACGACAATACCGGGTACTTTGGCTTGTCGGCCTTTGAGAACCCGAGCCGCGTCGCGCAAATCACGGAGTCTACTGTTGGTGCAAGAGCCAATGAAAACTTGGTCGATGGCAATATCTGTGAGTCGGGTGCCAGGCACCAAACCCATGTAATCGAGCGCTTGCTGGGCGCCTGCCCGAGCTTGTGCGTCTTTAAAACCAGAAGGGTCTGGGACGACTTCATCGATGCCACAGCCCGCATCTGGGCTTGTACCCCAGGTCACCATGGGCTTGATATCACGTGCGTCTAATGTGACTTCAAGATCAAATGATGCCTCGTCTTCCGAGCGTAGTGTTTTCCAGTGGGCCAGTGCCTTGTCCCAAGACGGGCCCTTGGGTGCCTGGGGTTTGTCGTGCAAATAACCGTAAACCGTGTCGTCCGGTGCAATCATGCCCAGTCTTGCACCCGCTTCAATCGACATGTTGCAAACAGTCAGGCGACCATCCATGTCCAGTGCCGTGATTGCCGAGCCGGCGTATTCAATGGCGTATCCGACCGCGCCAGCGGCACCAATTTTGGCGATAATTGCCAGAATAATGTCTTTGGCGCTGATGCCAATGCCTGGGGTGCCATCGACTCGAATGCGCATCACCCGAGGTTTGATTTGCCAAAGTGTTTGCGTGGCCATCACGTGCATGCTTTCAGACTGACCGATGCCAAATGCGATCGCGCCAAGCGCGCCATGGGTGGACGTGTGGCTGTCGCTGCACACCAAGGTCATGCCGGGCAGGGTGATACCTTGTTCAGGCCCAACCACATGCACAATACCTTGGCGTTGATCAGACAGCGGGAAGTGTGGGATGCCACCCCAGTTCATGTTGTGATCGAACTGCGTAATCATTTTCCCGATCTCTGCCGTTGCGGCATCTTGTGCACGTCTGCCCGTGGTCGGGACGTAGTGATCTGGCACGCCAAATACCTGCGCAGGTTGGCGCAGCGACAGGTTCCGAGCGCGCAACTGATTGAACGCGTGAAACGAGCCCTCGTGAACGATGTGGCGGTCAATGTAGAGCAAGGAAGGGCCGTGTTGACGGGCAATGACAGCGTGTGGTGTCCAGATTTTGTGAAATAGGCTATGAGTCATGATTAAGTGATGATGTGTCCCATGTGAATTAACGTTTGGTGATGCTTAATTGTAGCCAGCTTAATATCTAGCTCATACGCTTAACCAGTTGATTTTTATGCAAAATAAACCAAGAAAAACGGTATTGAGCCATTTGTAAAGATATAAAAATTGCTTAGCCTTTTTCAATTTGCGCACACAGAATGGGTTCGCTAATAAAAGTTGTTTGTCGGGCGATGCTTGGATTCCAGCCTGTAAGGTATTCATTTGGTTCGATTACCAGTGTTTTTTAGTAAAAAGCAATTCGTTAGGAAAGTCATCAAATTCTTAATTCTTAGGGCTTAGCTGGGCATGTCATATTTTATTTGTGCCATGTTAAAAAGAGAAAGGTGAACAGAAGCGGGGCACTTTTTGGCTTTACTTCAACAAGCAGTTGTCATCCACATATTTCATTTCATAACTGTCATAGTTCTGACATATTCGATGGCTAAGATGACGCTGCTGGACTAAATATGTTGATCCTGTTGTTCGAAGTTTATCCAAAGGAATGCTATGAAAAAAATTATTTCGCAAGTTCTTCTAGGCGGCGCTGTTGCGGCGTTTGGTTTGAGCGTTTCAGCTGCTGACATTACGGGCGCTGGCGCTACTTTCCCATACCCAGTCTACGCCAAATGGGCCGAAGCCTACAAAGCTCAAACCGGTGTTGGCTTGAACTATCAATCAATCGGCTCATCGGGTGGTATGCGTCAGATTCGTGCCAAGACAGTGACTTTTGGTGCAAGCGATAAGCCTATCGGTGGTGCTGATCTGGACAAAGACGGTTTGGTTCAGTTCCCAGCCATTATTGGCGGTACGGTTCCAGTCTTTAACCTCGAAGGATTCAAATCAGGCGAATTGCGCATCACTGGTGAAGTGCTGGCCGAGATGTTCATGGGCACGATTTCCAACTGGAACGACCCTAAAATTGCCGCTATTAACCCAAGCAAGAAGTTGCCTAACCAGACAATTACGGTGGTTCACCGTGCTGATGGTTCAGGCACAACTTTTAACTTTACTGACTACCTAACTGTTGTCAGCAAAGGTTGGGCAGAGAAAGTCGGTAAAGGTGCCGCTGTTAAGTGGCCAGCCGATTCTTCATTGGGTGGTAAAGGTAACGAAGGCGTTGCCGCTAACGTTGCGCGCATCAAGGGATCAGTGGGCTATGTTGAATATGCCTATGCAAAAAAGACAAGCATTCCTTACATGCGTTTGCAAAACAAAGATGGCGTGTTTGTGCGTCCTGACGAAAAGTCATTCGCCGCAGCTGCTGCAGGTGCCGACTGGGGTAGCGTTCCTGGTATGGGTCTGTCAATCGTTGCCCAGCCTGGTGCTGACACATGGCCAATCTCAACCGCTTCTTTCATCTTGATGTATAAAAATCCAAGCGACAAAGAAGCGTCAGCCGGCGTATTGAAATTTTTTGATTGGGCATTCAAAAATGGTCAACAAATGGCCATCGATTTGGCTTACGTGCCACTGCCTGATTCTTTGACCAACTTAATCCGTACCACAGTATGGTCACAAATCAATAATAAGTAATGTTCTCGCTTTAGGTTAGGTAACCTGACCCGAAAGGGTCAGGTATTTTTTGATGATTCGCCGGGAGCGTTTATGAGTCAGGCCCCCCAAGTTTTAGACAGTGATGCTTCCAACAAACGAATGCTTGCGGTCGTCAAGCGTCAAAAGTGGCAAGATTTGTTGTTTCATAAAGTAACGATGGGGTTTTCGCTACTCGTACTTCTGGCGCTGGTCAGTATCATTATTTCCCTTTTTTACAGCGCATGGCCCGCCTTCAGTATGTTTGGCATTGGATTTATTTGGAGTGACGAGTGGGATATCGTCAACGACAAGTTTGGTGCCCTTATCGCTATCTACGGCACGCTGATGAGTTCTGCCATCGCGTTGCTTATTGCCATACCCCTGGCCTTTGGCATTGCACTGTTTCTCACTGAGACCTGTCCGACTTGGCTTCGTAGACCTCTTGGTACAGCCGTTGAGTTGCTTGCTGCAGTGCCTTCCATCATCTACGGTATGTTCGGACTGTTTATTTTTGCACCCCTTTTTGGTGAATATGGCCAGCCAGCCCTCCAGTCAACGTTAGGACAAATGCCATTGATTGGACCTTTGTTTGGCGGGGCCATGAACGGTATTGGCATCTTGGCAGCAGGCATCATTTTGGCCTTTATGGTTTTGCCGTTTATCGCTGCTGTGATGAGAGACGTGTTCGAAATAGTGCCACCCATATTGCGAGAATCAGCCTACGGTGTCGGATGTACCACTTGGGAGGTGGTCCGTTACGTGGTTTTGCCATACACACAAAAAGGTGTGATCGGCGGCATCATGCTGGGTCTTGGCCGAGCTTTGGGTGAAACCATGGCGGTTACCTTCGTGATCGGTAATTCCCAACGTATCTTGCCCTCCTTATTCGCGCCTGGAACGTCGATTGCTTCGACGTTGGCAAATGAGTTTGCCGAGGCCGGAGATCTCCACTTGTCAGCACTCTTTGCACTTGGATTTCTGCTTTTCATCATTACCTTCATCGTTCTTGGTGCGGCAAAGATTTTGATCATCCGCACAGAGCGAGCCAAGGGATTCAAGACATAGCAAGGAAAACGCTAATGAATAAGTCACTGTACGCCCGTCGCAAATTGGTCAACCAAATAGGAATGACGTTGTCTTTTTTGGCGATGGTTTTGGGGTTGTTCGTTCTGCTTTGGATTTTGCTGATTCTGTTTAAAAACGGTTTTCAAGCACTCAGTTGGTCACTTTTTACCGATTCCACACCCGCGCCAGGTTCTGAAGGTGGTGGCTTGGCGAATGCCATTATCGGTAGTTTGATGATGGTTGGTTTTTCTGCGCTCATCAGTACGCCAATTGGTGTTTTTGCAGGTGTTTATTTGGCTGAATACGGCGATGAAAGCCGCACTGCGGAAGTGACACGTTTTGTGACTGACATCATGCTGTCGGCTCCTTCAATCGTTTTAGGGCTTTTTGTATATGCCATTTTGGTGGCGCAGGTTGGTCACTTTTCTGGGTGGGCAGGAAGCATGGCTTTGTCGTTAATTGCCGTACCGGTGGTTGTGCGTACGACCGAGAACATGTTGCGTTTGGTGCCAGGCAGTTTACGTGAGGCGGCGTTTGCGCTGGGTGCTCCCCGTTGGAAAGTGGCCACTTATGTGACCTTACAGGCCGCCAAAGCAGGCGTTTTGACCGGATTATTGCTCGCTTTAGCAAGAATCAGTGGTGAAACAGCGCCACTGCTATTTACGGCACTGAACAATCAATTCTTTTCAGCAAATATGAATGCGCCACTTGCCAATTTGCCGGTTGTGATTTTTCAATTTGCAATGAGCCCTTACGATAACTGGGTTAATTTGGCTTGGGGTGGGGCGTTGCTCATCACCTTGACGGTGTTGGTACTGAACATCATTGCGCGTGTTTTGTTCCGAGAAAAAGTTAGAGCCTAAACTCAAGAGAGATGACCATGTTGAACAGTGATACCAAATCGCCCGTTAATGCCATCGAGTGCAGAGGCCTAAACTTTTTTTACGGAAATTTTCAAGGTTTAAAAGACGTCAATCTTGATATTGCTGAAAAAAAGGTCACGGCTTTTATCGGTCCTTCAGGCTGCGGTAAGTCAACGCTTTTGCGTACGCTTAACCGCATGTACAGCCTGTACCCGGGACAACGTGCTGAAGGTGAAATAAATTTTTATGGTCAAAATATATTGTCACCAAAGCAAGACTTGAACTTATTGCGCGCTCAGGTGGGCATGGTTTTTCAAAAACCAACACCTTTCCCGATGACGATTTATGACAATATTGCCTTTGGTATTCGGCTTTACGAGAGCCTCAACAAAGCAGATCTTGATGAGCGAGTGGAGTGGGCGTTGACCAAAGCAGCCATATGGGATGAGGTCAAAGACAAACTCGGCCAGAGCGGTTTGTCACTTTCCGGTGGGCAACAGCAGCGCTTGTGCATTGCCCGTTCAGTGGCTGTCAAGCCAAAGGTTATTTTGCTAGACGAGCCGACATCGGCCTTAGATCCCATATCAACGGCAAAAGTCGAAGACCTTATCTCCGAATTGAAATCGGACTACACCGTTGCAATCGTGACTCACAACATGCAGCAGGCTGCTCGGTTGTCCGACTTCACCGCGTATATGTACTTGGGCACTCTGGTTGAATTCAACCAGACAACCGAGATATTTACGCGACCCAAAAATAAAGAAACAGAAGACTACATCACTGGACGATTTGGTTAAGCTGCGCTTTTTGTAAAAACGTACTGGGTTCACGCTTGTCATCTTAGTGATGTTTAGCTGTTTTCTAA
>JAFMCG010000108.1 GCA_017857895.1 Burkholderiaceae bacterium
AAGTGTTTCACCAGTCTTTAAAACGTGTTGCACTTCGTACTTGAACCTAAGAAAGAGTAAATACGCCCAGCCCGAAAAAACATGCCCCTGATTAGCAGAGTAGAGCAAAGCAGAGCACGATTTGCACGGCCCAGCGCATGCGTGATGCGAGGGACGTTAAAAACTGCATCTTCAAGCCCACATTGGTCGGCGTGTTTGGCGTCAATTGATTTGACCGATGTATTGCCTAGGCTTCTAGGAGCCATGGTGTTTAATATATTTGGGCTAAGAAAGCACTTAAAAGACTTGCAACAGACAACAGAACCGCTCACGAAAAGACAAAAACATGGTCACAAACAACACACCAAATGATTGGCAGGCAGCGCTTCAAAAGGCACTTGACGAACAATCGTTTGAGTCGATCGAAGAGGCGCTGACGTATGCAACGCAATTCATGGAATCGCAAACTGAGCGAGCCTTTGATTACTTTCATGGACTGACATCTGCACAAATGCATCAGCTTCTCTATGAGCCTTTTGAGTGTCCCGAGCTTATCGAGGTGCCCACGACGCTGGCGATTGAGCCGGAAGCACCGATTGTTCGTTTGTTGTTATTGCTTTTTGAAGGCATTGGCATCGACGGCTTAAAGCCCACGGCCACGGGCAATTTGCCGCGCAATTTTTGTCGTGAGGCGGCTCAGCAATTCTTGGGCGATGAGGGCTATGCTAAACGCATCCGCTATGGCGGCATTAATCAAGAATTGGATTTTTTTGAAATGCACTTGGCTCGAGTCATAGCCCAAGACGTCGGTCTGGTTCGCCGATACAAAGGCCGCTTTATTCTCAGCCGTCAATGTCAGGCTCTGCGAAAAAAAAATGGCATGCGTACTATCTATCCAATGATCCTGCGTCAATATGTCGAACGATTGAACTGGGACTACATCACGGGTACAGAGGCGCCCCGCATCATACAGACCAGCTGCCTGTTCACTATGTATCTCTTGACGTACCATGGTCAGTCATGGCGGCCGCATGTTTTTTATGTTGATGCCTTCCTTGGAGCCTTTCCTGTGGCCATTGAACAAATGCCACCAGAGATCTACATAAGCCAAGAAGACTCACTGCGACAGGCCTATTTTTACCGAACGCTTTATCACTTTGCATACCTGTTCGGGCTAGCCGAGGTCGAATCCACGAGCGATGATTTTCGTGACCGGACGTACCGCATCAAAGCCACACCGTTGCTGAGTCAAGCGGTGCGGTTTCTCAATTTGGCGTAGCCCCTATTTTGCTGACTCGACGCTCTTGTTATTAACCAGTTAAGACGAAAACGTGTATTTTCTGCGCCGATCCGCGAACCCCGTAAGCCACCTCCAGCGACTGACGGACTAAAGACGCATCGATGGGCGTATTTATAGATCTAGCATTAATGCACGGGCCCTCAATTAACTCGATGACGGAAAAATGTAATGGCAATCGTGAGCGAAACCTTCGAGATGTGGTCGATGGATAGTGATGTTGGAGATATCGACCCCGCTCACCCTTGGCCTCGATCCTACGCAAGTTCGAACTATGGCAGAAGCAGGGACTAGGCCGCATCTCCAGTGTTCAGTTTTCAACCGGCACCAACTTACAGCGATTTGAAATTGGCAGTGGTTTGATACAAGTTGCGGGGTCAGTTCAAGGGGAGTAATCTTTACTAAATCCCTATCAAAACTACCCTCACAAAAGGTTTGTCATGTCCGTGCAAGCACTCAAAATAAACACGCAATTCGATGCCATTCAACAAGCAAAAATTCATCTCGCAGCGGCCAATCGGCTTGCTGTTTTGGATGATTTGCACGAAGGGATTGACAACCACTTTACGGTGTCAGTGCCTGGGCAAATAGACCGTTATCTCATTTTGCCTTTCGGACGGCATTGGTCCGAGGCGCGGGCGAGCGATATGATCGTCTTTAATGAAAAAGGTGAAACGTTCGAGGGCCAAGGGGTTGTCGAGCTCTCGGCGCAATGTATTCACGCACCGCTTCATCGTCTCACGGGCGCAAATGTCGTGCTGCATACCCATCAAAACTGGGCAATGGCACTTAATATGCTTGCAGACAACCGACTATTGCCTGCGAGCCAAACCGCCGCTTTTTTTCATGGCTTGATCGCCTATGACGACACCTACACCGGGGTGGCTAATTTTGTTAACGAAGGCGAAAGACTTGCGGCAGCCATTGGCGATAAAAAAGTGTTGTTCATGAAAAACCATGGCGTTGTGGTCGTCGGTGATACTGTTGCGCAAGCATACAAACGTCTTTACAAACTCGAGCGTGTGTGTCGCGCGCAAGTGCTCGCCATGAGCACTGGCAAACCCATTCAGGTCTTATCCGAAGACGTTATTGCTGCCGTGCAAAAACCGTCAGTTGATGACCGTCATTCCAGAGACGTCCGCGATCAGCTTTTCTTTGAAGCCATGATGCGTGTTTTGGATCGAGACTTACCAGGCTATGCCGACTAACGGGTGCTTTTCCACATTCAGCCGCCAACCCGTTTTTTGGCATGACGGGCACCCCAACCGCACCTGTCCTCATCGCCTTGGGCGAGGGACCAATTAAATCTTGGTGACAAACTTCATAACCCACGTAAAAGCTCAAGTTGGTGTGTTCAAAAGTTGATCCTGTTGGTGGGTTTGTATCAATCCCTAGTTTGATTGTCAGCTTCTTGCCGCGTTGCAGATTTTAAAATCGCAAATGCAGTCGCTTCGCCACTGAGGTATCTTTAATCAAGGCTGCCTTGACGCTGCTAACTCAGATAATTCGCGATCAAGATGAAATCATTTTTTTGTCACCCGTACTAATATTCAGTCTCTATCAACAATGGACTGGCACCTTGATTTTTTTCTAATTTAGAATCACAAATGGATTAACCATGCTGGGTAACTAATATGCCGTCACTGTCACACCCTTCAAATTGGCGTGCCACTGATTTACAACAGGATCAAAGCTGGATTTTGAGCATTGATGAACAAACTCGCCAGGAAATGATTAAGACAGTTGTAGCAGTTGCAGACCCTAGCAAGACTTTGTTTGATTACAGACGAGAAGACTTCATATGGCCACGGGCTAATGTGTTTCTGAGGGCCGCGCTGCAAGAAGTCAAAAACCGAAGAGGTATTGCCTTAATCAAGGGCTTGCCTCGAGCGAACCTGACCGCACATCAGTTTGAGATTTTGACTTGGGGACTCGGCTTGCATGCTGGCGTGCCACGACCACAGGGCAAGAAAACGCAATATATTTCAGCAGTCCGAGATGCCGGTGTGTCTTATCGCACAGGTACGGGCAGAGGCTATTCTTCGAATGCGGATCTTGATTTTCATACGGACTCCTCTGATATTGTTTTTCTGAGTTGTTTCAATAAAGCCGTCTCGGGTGGCAAAACAATCGTCAGCAGTTCAATGGCTGGGCACGATGTCATGGTGCGCGAATATCCAGAACAGGCAAAATGGTTGTATGAGCCGATTGCGTTTAGTCGTCAAGGCGAGCAATCACCCGACGAAGGCCCTTTTGTGATGCAGCCCGTTTTTTCGGTGCAAAACGACAAGTGGTTTGGGCGTTGGAACTGGAACCGTGTGCGCAGCGCGCAGAAAATTGAAGGGGCCCCGCAACTAAGCGCTGAACACCATGCCGCACTGGTGCAGTTTGATCGCGTGATGCGTCGCCCTGACATTGCGTTTGAAATGTGGTTGGAGCCAGGTGACTTGCAAATCATTAATAGCCACGTGACTTTGCATTCGCGAACAGAATTCACGGATCACGATGACCCTGATCAAAAAAGATTGTTGTACCGCCTTTGGATCGCCCCGCCAGATAGCGAACCGTTGCCAGCGTGTTGGCGAGATCTATACCGTAGCTGCGAGCCAGGAACAGTCAGGGGCGGTATTCGGGGGTTCAAGCATGATGCACAGTGCGCTGAGTTTGAGGCGCGTCAGGCAAGCGCTTGTGGCATGCAACCGTACAAACTTTAAGATAATTAACAGTTAGACTTTCTCAAAACGGGTTGCACTTCTTACTTGAATCTAAGAAATAAAAACAACGACCTATCTTCAAAAAAAGCCACCTTGTAATAATTCGTGTCTTGAACCAAGCGTTGCATTATGCAACGCTTGGGCATTCGAGTCAGTTTTTGCTCATTACAAAAAAACGCAAAATTCTAGGTACCGCCACACTCATTAACGCGTGAGCCACCAGCCAACCACGACCCCGAGCAACCAAGAGCAACCTTTAGGGCATACCCGAGAAATCTGCTTGCACAGAAGTGATATGGATTATGGCACCCTCCTCTTGTGCATCAGTCGACTGCAAGTGAACGGGAAACTTCCGACAAAAAATCATGCTGGGCGTATTAGATCTAGGCTCACACAACATTGAAACACCAGGACAAGTCAGCGCGTATTCGCGCAGGACCGAAATTCGTCGCGGCCGAGAACTTGAAACTGGCACCGGACTGCGGCATAAAATACTTGCCACGCGACGTCGCTTTCAGCAAGCTTTGTGCCCTCGCTGAAGGCACAAAAATCGTCCGGCAAAAGTTGGGCCAACGTGACTAAGTTGTTAACAGCTCAGGATGCATTGTGTGCCAGGGGGTTGCTTGTTCAAAGGCAGCCCCGGCACGCAGCAAAGTCACTTCATCAAAGTTTTTCCCAATCAGCTGCAATGACAAGGGTAGACCTGCCTGCGAGAGGCCGTTCATGACCGCAAGCGCAGGGTGACCCGTTAAATTGAAAGGCACGCGCGCCTGTCTCGTATAGGTCCTCACAGCTTCTGATACATCATCAATTCGGCATGCAGCTTCGAAAGAATTTGCTGCGAGCAACAAATCAACATCGCCAAAAGCCTGATTCACCATATCGATGAGTTCACCTCGACACTGCATCGCTTGCACGTAGTCACCACCCCCAAGAAATGCACCACACAGCAGCTTGCGCCTTGACATTTGTGCATAATCCTCAGGGCGCTCTCGCAGATTTCGCGCATGAACAGCCCAACCCTCTGCCATCAGAATGACTTTTTGGGCTGCCCCAAAGGCCTGCAAACTCGGTAAGTGAATATCACGCACCTCTGCGCCTAGGGAACGAAATACCTCGCAGGCTTGCTCAAGTGCGAGCGTCACTTCCGGATGGGCAATGTCGTCTTGTTCATGAAAATGGCGGACGAAACCAATTCGCAATCCTTTGACGCCAAGCTTAAGGTCCCGCGCGTAGGAAAGGGGTCGTGGAGGCGTGAATGACGACGAAGTACGCGCCATGACATCGAGAAGCAGTGCGACATCCTCGACTGTCCGTGCCATCGGACCCACATGATCCAGCGACATGGCCAACGGGTATACGCCGCGCCTGGACACCAAGTCGTACGTCGGTTTAAGTCCAGCCAAACCGCAAGCCGCTGCGGGATGACGGATAGAACCACCCGTATCGGTACCGAGCGCTAGCGGCAGAAATCCCGCCGCCAATGCTGTCCCCGAACCCGAAGAGGAACCCCCAGGATGATGGTTGATATTCCAAGGGTTACGGGCGGGCGGAAACGGCAAATCAAAGGAAGGTCCGCCAATGGCGAACTCATGCAATGAAAGCTTGCCAAACATAATGGCGCCTGCAGCACGCAATGCCGATACCACGGGGGCATCCTCGCGGGCGATGTGGCCACGCATCAAGACTGAATGGCAAGAGGTGGTTTGACCTGCCATGTCAATGATGTCCTTGATTCCAACAGGCACACCGTGCAAGGGGCCTAGACTTCGACCGGCACGCAACGCTTTCTCAGCGTGCATCGCCTGATCAAGCGCAGCCGTGCGATCAAAGTGAATAAATGCATGGTATTGAGGATCATGCGCTTCAATTCGCTCAAGCAACGCCTCTGTTAGCGCCACGGGTGACAAGGTCCCGGCAGCATAACCACGACTAATTTGCGATACGGTCATCCAATGTTTCATGACTTCACCCGCATGACAGGCCAAACTTCAGCCGTGTTGTCCGCAGGGGCTTGAAAAGAAGCGCGCACTTTTAGTGCCGTACGTGCCGCGATCTGAAGATCGTCGGGAAATCGCTCAAGTGCACGCTCAAGGCCTGCCATTCTGGCAAGTGTTTGAATATCGATAAGTTCTTGTGCCGCCTGGTCTCCAAGACTCTCCTTGGCGTTTTGATTTTGATGAGCGACGTGGGTCTTGCTATTTTTAAAACTACTCTGCTCAGACATCATTTTCTCCAACTTCATGACTATTTCAAGGTGAATTTTTTGCTACGAATAAATGTGCCAAAATCCGCGCGCTCAGGTTGCGAGTAATGTCTCGCCTTGTCTTCGGACCAACCGTTGAATGCCGCATCCGGATAACGTTTTGCGTAACGTTGGCGTCGCAAAGGAAACAGGGCATGACGTTTTTCATCGTAGAGAGCGATTTGCTCTTTTAAGCCTGACTCGTTGAATTGATTGACGTGGACAGTGACGGCCGTTGGCAGGCGCGGCATGATGCGGCCAGGCTCGAGCGGATAGCCCACACACAAACCTGCAACAGGAAAGACGGCATCTGGTAAGCCCAGGATATCGCTGGTTTGCGCGGGATGATTCCGTACCGCACTAATCGGTACCGTGACAAGACCAACCGCTTCAGCCGCTCGAATAAATTGCGTCATCACGATACCCGCATCGACTGCCGCGTTCATAAAGTGATCCAAGTGATCATTGACGAAAGGTTTACCGCGCCACTCCCCAATTTGTCTGATACGACGATTGTTCCCACAAAACACCAGAAAAACAGGGGCGTCGTTGATCCACGGCATATCTGGAATGAGGTCCGCAATCGCCTTGACACGCGCTCGATCCTCCACATGCACGATATCAGCCTGTTGAAGATCGGATTTTGAAGGGGCGGACAAGGCACAAGCAAATAAGAGCGCAAGCAACTCAGCGTCAAGCTCTCGTGCCTGCCACTTGCGATGCGAACCATGCTCGAGCATGCGTAGCAATTCTTCGCCGCCTGTCTGCCCTTCGGGCACCTTGAAATGCTCTCCAAATCGTTTTAACGCCGCTTCGGCTATGTGTTGAGACAGCATGACGGCGTGTTCAGACATGGTAAGTATCCTGTTAGTTTTCTTAAAACTGCATTTGATAGCGGGCAGCATACGCGCCCCTTTTGGCAAGAAGTTCAGTATGGGAACCCTGTTCGACCACGTTACCGTGATCCATCTCCACAATCTTGTCAGCATTTTGAACCGTCGACAAGCAATGGGCAATGACTAAGGTGGTGAGGTGATGTCGATCTTTAGTGTGACGCCGGTATGTCTTTATGGTCAGTCACGGATCTTCTTTGCCATGGCAGGTGATAAAATCAACCCCGAATCACTTGGCAAGATTACCCCCCCACAGCCACAGCCCAAGCACTGGTGTCTTGGTGTCAGCCATGATTGTGACCCCATTGGCGGCGGTCGTACCTAGCCACATGCTCTGGATCATGGTGAGTCTTGGGACGTTGGTGACATTTATTGCCGTGGCTATCGCGTTAATTGTCTTGCGCAGTCGTTTCAAACGGCAGCCAACGGTCTATCGCACGCCTTTTTATCCCCAGGTTGTTAGCGCCGGTTGAATACTGACCACCTGTGCCGCTGAGTAGCTTGTCCGTCAGATCAAGTGCTGAGTTTTACAGTTTCGGGGTTCTGCGATTAGTTCTGACGCCGGTTTACTGCG
>JAFMCG010000109.1 GCA_017857895.1 Burkholderiaceae bacterium
CTTTTTTGAGTGAGTAAACATGAATTTGCAGCAATTTCGATTTGTGCGCGAAACGATTCGCCGTGATTTCAATCTGACAGCGGCCGCCAAAAGCCTTTACACATCACAGCCCGGTGTTTCTAAGGCCATCATGGAGTTTGAGCAAGAGCTTGGTGTGCAGATTTTCGAGCGTCATGGCAAACGCATCAAGGGACTGACCAAGCCGGGCCAAGCTGTCGCTCAGGTGGTTGAGCGGATTAACCACGAAATCGACAATCTAAAAAAGGTCAGTGACGAATACGCCAGACGTGATCAGGGCCGCCTGGTGATTGCTTGCACGCACACGCAGGCTCGCTACGCTTTACCGTCTGTCATTCCCGCGTTTCGCGAACAGTTTCCCAAAGTCAAACTGGCCTTGGCTGAGGGCAGCCCCACGCAATTGGCGGGCATGCTCCTGAATGGCCAGGCGGATTTGGCAATTGCGACTGAATCACTCGCCCAAACCCCAGGCTTGGCAAGCGTGCCGTGCTATCGGTGGCAGCATGCGGTGGTGTTTACATCTGATCACCCTTTGGCCGAGCGCTACAAGACCCAAGGCCTGCTGACGTTGGCTGATTTGGCTGAGTTTCCGATCGTGACGTATGACTTGGCTTTTTCAGGGCGTCGACATATCGACGAAGCATTTGGCTCGGCTGGGCTGCAGCCAGAGATTGTGTTGGCGGCAATCGATGCGGATGTGATTAAGACTTACGTCTCTTTGGGTTTGGGTATTGGCATTATTGCCGCCATGGCTCACGACCCCCAGCAAGATCAGGGTTTGCTGTGCGCACCGGTAGGCCATCTTTTTGGTCAACAAACCGCGAGGGTCGCGGTCAGGGAAGGCGAGTTCTTACGCGACTATATCTACACGTTCATTTCGATGTTAGCACCGGACTTGAAACCCGCTGAAATCCGAGCGCTCATTAGGCCAAATATATAGAGACAGGCGTTTTGGTAGAAAAAATTGTGGCCTAGCAGGAGTTTTTACATCACAAAGTTCTTTTAAATCTAAATAGCAATCATTATCATTTGAGGTGTCTTTTAATGGAGCCTTAAATGCCTACTTACGAATTGCCACAAGCCTTGCTAAGTGACCCACTAAATGCGGTGGTGGTCGGCGCAGACCGACTCGGTAACATCCCCGACGTGCTCAATGGTCACAACATTCGCATCACGCATCACGTCAGTGGCCGCGACCCATCGCACCAAAGACGTAGCCTGCAATTGCCGATCGATACCGGATTGGTGATTTTGATGACCGACTTTTTGGGGCATAACGTGATGAAGGCTTTCCGTCAGGCCGCCCAAAAGTCAGGCGCCAGGGTCTTGGCGTGTCGCCGTTCGGTGGGTGCTGTGCAACAGGCGCTTAAGCAATGTGGGCTTGGCGTCGTTTCGGTTTCGGTCAATTAGTGTCGGCCAATCGCACTGGCTCTATGCGCCTTGCACCGGTGTATCTTTTCTTCCAATACCGAGCCGACATGTTGTCGACGCGCACCCGTCCCCTAGAGGATGGGGCATGTACAAAGTATCCGTCGCCAAGATAAATACCCACGTGTGAATAACGGTGACCCAAGGTGTTGAAGAACACCAAGTCACCGACAACCAATTCGGAGATTTTGAGTTGTTGACCAATTTGAGCCATGTCACGGGCACGTCGCGGCAGTTTTAAGCCCCATGACTCTTGCGCTGAATAATGAATCAACCCGCTGCAGTCAAAGCCACGTTCTGGTGTTGTGCCACCATATCTATATTTGACGCCGATATATTGCAACGCCTGGCGGGTTAGAGGGTGTTGAGAGGCCGCTATTGCTGTAATGGGGTCAATGCCAGGAATATCAGACAGATTCCCTGTACGACGACCCTGGGGGTCGAGCCAAGCGGATTTATCGTCAGAAGGGGCTGATGCACATCCCGCAAGGACAGTTACCGTCAAAAGCACAAGCAAAAACCGCAGCCGCTGGACGCCATGTGATAGCGATTCGCGGGTTCGGTTAAGTGGACCGCTTGTTACAGGTATATGCCAGTGGCGCATGAACATTCTTTTCGGTAAATTGATTGGAGTGCTTTCTTCAAGTGCTTTCGCAATTAACCACAGAATTTATCTGATTTTAATCACAAATCAGATAAATTCGCTCGCGAAAGGCTCACGAAAGCTTGATGCGTAAAAATAGCACCACAAAAAAAGACAGTTTGGAGACAATTCTATGCTTGGAGTCAAGGCATCGCACGCTCAGTCGATCGAGAATCGAGAGGTCTTTTGGGGGCAAGAGGCCAAGCGAGTTCATTGGCACACCCCCTTTAGTCAAGTGGTTGATGTTTCGCGCTTGCCGTTTGCCTCATGGTTTGTCGGCGGTAAAACCAATCTTTGTTTCAATGCCGTTGACCGTTGGCTAGAAAGCGACCCAGACCAAGCGGCCTTGGTTTGGGTGTCCACTGAAGTTAACGAGCAGCGCACCTACACCCGAAAAACGCTCTGGCAAGAGGTCAATGCCGTGGCGGCCATGCTGCAAGCTCAGGGCGTTGGCATGGGCGATCGGGTGCTGATTTACATGCCCATGATTCCGTCGGCCGTTTTTGCGATGTTGGCTTGTGCACGTCTAGGCGCAATTCATTCCGTGGTGTTTGGTGGATTTGCATCGGTTAATTTGGCTCAGCGTATCGATGATGCCCAGCCCAAGGTCATTGTCACGTCAGATGCGGGGTCTCGCGCTGGCAAAGTCACACCCTATAAACCGCTCTTGGATCGGGCACTCGAACTGTGCGCATCGTCGGTTCAAGCGGTCATTGTTGAGAATCGCGGCCTGTATGCTTTTGAGCCTGTGAGTGGACGCGATCTCGACTACGCTGATTTACGCGAGCAGCATTGGGGCCAAGAGGTTGCCGTGCAGTGGGTTGAGTCCTCGGCGCCAAGCTACATCCTTTACACATCGGGCACCACGGGCAAGCCCAAAGGTGTGCAACGCGATACGGGTGGCTATGCGGTGGCGTTGGCGACTTCGATGGACTACGTTTTTCAGGGTAAAGCTGGAGAGACGTTTCTATGCACCAGTGATATCGGTTGGGTCGTCGGGCACTCTTACATCGTTTACGGCCCCCTGATTGCCGGGATGACGACCATTTTGTATGAGGGCACACCGGTTCGCCCCGACGGTGGCATTTTGTGGAAACTCGTTGAGCAATACAAAGTCAGCGTGATGTTTTCTGCACCGACGGCCATTCGAGTGCTGAAGAAACAAGACCCGGAACTGCTCAAAAAATATGACCTATCGAGTTTGCGGGCACTTTACATGGCCGGTGAGCCTTTGGACGAACCAACAGCCAATTGGATTTCGCAAGGGCTGGGTAAACCCATTATCGATAACTATTGGCAGACAGAAACGGGTTGGCCGATTTTGGCGGCACAGCCTGGCATTGAAGCGTTGCCGACCAAGTTTGGAAGCCCCTCGTTTCCCGTGTATGGGTTTGATGTGCGCGTGGTTGATGAGCAAACCGGAGAGGATTTGGGCGCCGGTCAGAAGGGTGTCTTGGCGATTGTGCCACCGTTGCCGCCCGGTGCCATGAGCACGATTTGGGGCGATGACGAACGATTTGTCAGCACCTATTTCTCAGCGGTGCCGAATCGACAAGTCTATTCCACCTTTGACTGGGGCTTGTTTGACGAAGACGGTTACTGGTTTATTCTCGGGCGCACCGATGATGTGATCAACGTCGCGGGTCATCGCTTGGGCACACGCGAAATCGAAGAGTCGGTCAATGCCCACGCAAGCGTTGCGGAGTCAGCCGTGGTTGGTGTGGCTGACGCCCTTAAAGGGCAGGTCGCTGCGGCCTTTGCTGTTCTCAAACAGCCCGAACGCTACACCACCATCGAACAGCAACGCGCGCTTGAAGTGGAAATCATGGCCCTAGTTGATCAGCAACTCGGTGCGGTGGCGCGACCCGCTCGGATTCGGTTTGTGAATGCCCTGCCCAAGACCCGGTCGGGTAAAGTACTGCGTCGGGCCATTGTGGCTGTCTGTGAAGGACGAGACCCTGGTGACCTGACTACCATTGAAGATCCATCCACCTTGGAACAAATTAGAGAGTCGATATGAAAACAAAAGCTTTTTTACAAGAAACGGACGTTCACGCCATTTTGACGGCGGCCAAAGCCTTTGCCATTGAAAAGAAGTGGGCAGTCACTATTGCAGTGGTTGACGATGGTGGCCATTTGTTGGGCCTTTCGCGTCTTGACGGCGCGGCACCCATCTCGGCTCACATTGCCCCGGCCAAAGCGCAAACCGCTGCGCTAGGATGCCGTGCGACCAAGATTTATGAAGATATCATCAACAACGGCCGAATTGCGTTTTTAAGTGCACCGCTGTTTGAAGGCATGCTTGAAGGTGGTCTGCCAATTACCGTTGAAGGGCAGGTGATTGGCGCGGTTGGCGTCTCAGGCGTTCAATCGCCAGAAGATGTACAAATTGCGCAGGCCGGTATTGCTGCCCTTGGTTTGTCACAGTAAATCAACAGCCCGATTCGTTCAACCAACGGGAAAATTTTTTTCGGTCAGAGGAGGCCTCAGATCATGTCCAATTCCATAGAGTCAACACTGGTAGAAACCAGGGTATTTCCGCCACCCGAGGGCTTTGTTAAACAAGCCAATATCAGTGGGCGTGCGGCGTATCAGGCGCTTTTGACACAAGCTGATGATGATCCGGATGCGTTTTGGGGTCAGATGGCGCGTGAACATTTGCATTGGACCCGTCCATTTACGCAAGTGCTCGATGAATCCAATGCGCCGTTTTACCGTTGGTTTGGCGATGGCGAACTGAACGTATCGGCCAACTGTTTAGAAGCCAATATTGAACGTGGCTTGGGCGATAAAGAGGCCTTGATATTTGAGGCTGACAACGGGGACGTCACGCGTGTGACCTACCAAGCGCTGTATGAGAAAGTCTGCCAAATCGCCAACGGCTTTAAGCAAATGGGCTATCAAGCGGGCGATCGCGTCATCATTTACCTGCCAATGTCGGTTGAGGCTGTGGCCGTGATGCAGGCTTGCGCCCGACTCGGGCTTATTCACTCGGTGGTGTTTGGCGGGTTTTCTTCTAAAGCCTTACAAGAACGAATTATCGACGTCGGAGCGACCTTGGTCGTCACAGCTGATGAGCAAGTGAGAGGCGGAAAAAACCTGCCCTTAAAGTCAGCCGTCGATGAGGCTATCGCCATGGGGGGCTGTGAGGCGGTCAAGCATGTGGTGGTTTACAAACGCACGGGTGGCAATGTCATCTGGCATGAAAAGCGTGACATTTGGTTGCAGGACTTGATGAAAGACCAAGCGACAAGTTGCGCGCCAGTGGCGGTTAACGCCGAACACCCGCTGTTTATTCTATACACATCAGGATCCACGGGTAAGCCCAAGGGTGTGCAGCATTCCTCAGGTGGTTATTTGCTGTGGGCTAAGCTCACCATGCAGTGGACATTTGATGCCAAGCCAGATGATGTGTTTTGGTGCACGGCCGATGTGGGTTGGGTCACTGGTCACACCTATATCACCTACGGCCCTCTCGCTGCGGGGATGACCCAAATCGTTTTTGAGGGGGTACCAACGTATCCCAACGCAGGACGTTTTTGGCAGATGATTGAGCGCCATAAGGTGACTGTTTTTTACACGGCACCGACCGCTATTCGATCGTTGATTAAGGCCGCTGAAACAAATGCGCAGTTTCATCCAAAGTCGTTTGATTTGACGTCTTTGCGGCTCCTAGGATCAGTGGGCGAGCCTATCAATCCCGAGGCGTGGATGTGGTATCACATCAACGTCGGTGGAGAACGCTGCCCTGTTGTTGACACTTGGTGGCAAACCGAGACGGGTGGTCACATGCTCACGCCTTTGCCCGGTGTCACGCCACTCAAGCCAGGATCGTGTACCACTCGCTTGCCTGGCATTGCTGCGGCTATCGTCGATGAGACAGGTGCTGATGTCGCTGCCGGTAATGGTGGTTTCTTGGTGATTAAGCGCCCATGGCCATCGATGATTCGCAATATTTGGGGTGATCCGGAGCGATTTAAAAAGAGCTACTTCCCTGAAGAGCTGAGGGGTTACTACCTTGCGGGTGATGGTGCCCAGTGCGACGCTGACGATTGTTTCTGGATCATGGGCCGTATTGATGATGTGCTTAACGTCTCAGGCCATCGTTTGGGGACCATGGAGGTCGAGTCTGCTTTGGTGTCGCATGAGTTGGTGGCCGAAGCTGCGGTGGTGGGACGACCAGACGCCACTACGGGTGAAGCCGTGGTGGCATTTGTGGTGCTCAAAGGCGCCACACCAGAGGGTGAGCAAGCGACTCTGATTGCCAAGCAATTGCGAGACTGGGTGGCCAAAGAAATTGGGCCGATTGCCAAGCCAAAAGAAATCCGCTTTGGGGATAACTTACCCAAAACCCGTTCTGGCAAAATCATGCGCCGATTGTTGCGGGTTGTGGCCAAAGGCGAAGCAGTGACCCAAGATGTTTCAACGCTTGAGAATCCGGCGATTTTGGATCAACTGACCAAGGCCGTTTGATGGCGTGAACGGTTTTGAGGCAACTAAGTTTTGGTTATTTCAGGTCAGGGTTGGTACAAAAAACTCGGTCGAGAGACCGAGTTTTTTGTTGGTGCGCCCAGCATGGCCAGCAAACCAGCGCTGTCAACGCAATAATTCAATCTCGACAAATGCCAGCGGTGTATCACCGGCGTTAATGACGTTATGACTCACGCCCGCCGGACGGTTATAGCTCACACCTTGCTTAAGCGAGGCGGGCACTTGGCCCTCAGGGGTTTCGAGCAACAGCTCCCCATCGTTGACGGGTACGATCACGTAATCGTGGGCATGGGTGTGCCAGCCCGTTTGCTCACCAGGTGCAAACAAGTAATGCGTCACGCGCACATGCGGCGCGTCAATTTGCAAGGTGGCAGTGGCAGGCGGTCGCTCTTGAGTCATGGTTTTCCTATTCGGTAGAAAGGGCTCTTGCCAGCGCAGCAGCGCAAAGGTCTAGTGCCAAGTTGGCTTCATCAATCATGCCACCCATGTTCACAAAACCGTGGATTTGCCTTTGAAAGCAAACATATTGGGTCTGAACGCCAGCTGCTGATAGGGCGTTGGCGTAGGCATGTCCCTCATCTCGCAAGGGGTCTAAGCCAGCGGTCAAAACCAAGGTTGGTGGCAGTCCCTTTAAACTTTCACTGTTCAAGGGCATGGCCCGCTGATCACCACGCCAGTTTTGACCATCAAAGTAGTGACCATAATAAAAGCGCAAGCCGTTTTTTGTGAGCATGTAGCCTGAGCCGTTACTCTGGATCGAAGGATGACTCATCGTCGGGTCGGTGATGGGGTAGATCAGAAGGGCAAACGCCAGATTGATCGCGTTATCACTGCGTAGCGCCAGTGCCACGGAAGCGGCCAGTTGTCCGCCTGCGCTATCGCCAGCCACGGCCATCCGAGTGGTGTCAACACCCAAGGCGGTGGCGTTTTCAAAAACATACTCAGTTGCCGCAAGACAGTCTTCAAAAGCGGCTGGAAAGCGGTGCTCAGGTGCCAAGCGATAGTCGACAGCCACCACGGCACA